>NZ_BAEW01000001.1:0-282500 GCF_000246925.1 Peptoniphilus rhinitidis 1-13
TTTAAATCCATCCTTTACACTAAATCTTGTATTAAACCAACTTTTCCGTCATCATCAAAGCAAGTTTGTGAGGTAAAGTTTAAACTTAGTTGCAAAGTTGAACGATTTAAGGTAAGCTTATTTTGATAAATTAATGAATTGTTCATACCTTAATTTTATCAAAAACAAAAAAACGGCTTTTGCATATGCGAGCCGTTTTTTTGTTTTATTTTGCAACAGCACCTTGTTCATACACAAACTATTTCACAGCTTAATTATTATAAACTATAAAAAGAAGCCCGCATGCGAGCTTCTAAAAAAATTATATAAAATTTATATTTATTGAAATAATTATCTTAATGAAGGTCCTTGTTCATAGTGTGGAGCTTCATTTTTGTCATTTCTTTTTTTAAGTTCAAATTCTTTTCTAGTCATTACATCATCAACTTTTACGTTAACTTCAACAACTTTAAGACCAGTCATTTGTCCAACAGATTGAGCAATATTTCTTTTTAATTCTTCAAAAACTTTTGGAGCAGAATGACCATATTCTAGAATAATTGAAGCATCAATTGCAGCTTCTTTTTCTCCAACATCTGCAGAAATACCTTTAGTTAAGCTATATCCGCCAAATTGTTCAGAAATTCCAGAGAAGAATCCACCTTTCATATCTAGAACGCCAGGAACTTCGTGACAAGCAATTGCTGCTATTTTTTCAATAACAGAATCTTCAAAAGTAAGTTTTGATTCATGAGCTTGTCCTTCTTCGTCTTTGAAATTATCTTTGAAGTTGTCTTGTAAGTTGTCTACAAAGTTTTCTCTTTTTTGGGCTCTTTCTTGTTCCTTTTCTCTTTTTTCTTGTTCTTTTTCAATTTTTTCTTGTTCTTTTTTGTTTACGCCTGCAATTTCATTGTATTTAGCTTCGTTTGCCATAATATTTCTCCTTTTTAGTTAATTTTAGTTAATAGTTTTTAAAAATTTTTTCTAACAAAAATAATGCTTTCGGATCACCATCTTTGTACTTGCCATAAATGTTGCCAATTAAATAAAAGATTATAATTAAAAGTGTTCTAAAAAAACCTATTGTCAAAAATAATATTGAAATGATTAGTCCAAATATAGTGTACTTAAACTCATTCCAGTGTAATCTAGTGAAGTTTTTAAATTTATTTTTTAAAGTAGAAACTTCTCTTTCTTTTTTCTTTTCGACTACAACTATTTTTTTATTTTCAGGGTTTTTATTTGAGTTTTCATAATTATTTTGATAATCCGGAAAATTTCCATAATTATTAATCATATGAACCTCCTAAACCACTCTCTTATTAGAATCTTTCTTGATGTCGTAAAATTTAACATCCACTTTATCAACAGGATAACCAGTGAAAGTTTCTAGATTATTAGCTACATCTTCTTTAATTGTATTACCAAGGGAATTTAAATCTTCGCCTTCATATACGCCACAAGTCACTTTAGTATTTATCTTATGGGCTTTTTTTCCATTGTTCACTTTAACAATTGCACTTGAGTTTTTGACTCCGGGATACTTATTTACAGTTGTTAGCACATTATTTTCAATGGCTTTAGATGTTATAAGCATTTCGCCAGAATCATCTTTATCAATTAAATAATTATTAATTGTAGGAAGAGCAATAGCTTGAATAAAAATGAATAAAGCAAATAATGCACCTAAAATTGATACAATAGTCAAGAAATAGAAAAACCATCCTTGTCCATAATAACCAGCTAGTGTATTTGTTACCTTACCATAGTCAAACATCAAGAAATATGAACAAAATATAGCAAGTAGTAGGGCGATAGCAAAAATAACATTAACCCATTTTCGCCATCTCTTCAATCTCATTCCTCCTTTTAATGATTAATTTAATTAAATTATTAATTAAACTGCTTGCATAAATATATATATCCTAGAAACTTTATTTTACACATAAAAAGTGAAAATTTTTAAAAATTTGTTAAATATAAAATAAAAAAATGTATTTTATAAAAAAGAAATAATTTTAATAATTGATAAAAGTGTTGAAAAATAGAGAAAAGTATTTTGTAGTATATGAACAATGTTCAAAAAAATTATTTATAAAAAATTTACAAAAAAATATATTTTTTTAAATGAAGTGATGAAAATTTATTATTTTAATGCTTTTATATTTATGAGGTGGTAAAATATTAATAAAATCTAGGTTGATTTTTAAAATAATCATTAGGAGGATGAAATGAAAAAAAAGAAATTTTTTAACTCTTTAGTATTTAAATTAATACTTGGAATTATTATTGGAATTATTGTTGGAAATATCTCAAATGTTACTGCAATAAGGATAATTGATTCTATAAAAAGAGTAATTGGAAGTTTAATAGGTTACATAGTTCCATTAATTATTTTAGGATTTATAACTCCAGCAATTGTATCATTAAAAGAAAATGCAGGAAAAGTTTTAGGTGTTACACTTATAATTTGTTACGCTTCTTCTGTTGGTGCAGCTACTATGAGTTTTTTAGCGGGAAAAGCAATTATTCCTAATTTAAATATTGCTTCAAATGTTGGAGGTGGCAATTCCATTCCAGAATCTATATTTAATCTTTCAATAGATCCAATTATGCCAGTTATGACAGCACTTGTAACTTCAATTTTATTTGGTATTGCAGTTATAGTTACAGAATCAAATACTTGGGAGAATTTGCTTTTAGAATTAAATAAAATAATTTTATTTATAGTAAATAATGTTGTAATAAAAATACTTCCCGTTTATATCGCTACTACATTTGCAGGATTATCATATGAAGGAGTAATAGTAAATGAACTTCCAGTTTTCTTAAAAGTAATTGTAATAGTAATTATTGGACATTTTATTTGGATGACTCTTATGTATTCAATTGCAGGAGCAGTTTCAAAGACAAATCCAAAAGAAGTTTTTCGACATTATGTTCCAGCATATTTGACAGCAGTTGGAACAATGTCATCTGCAGCAACTCTTTCAGTGGCATTAAAGTGTGCAAGAAAATCTAAGACACTTGATCCAAAAATTAGAGATTTTGCGATTCCGCTTTGTTCTAATACACATCTTTGCGGTTCAGTTTTAACAGAAGTATTTTTTGTAATGACAGTTTCGCAAATATTAACTGGTAAACTTCCAGAAACTGCAAATATGATTGCGTTTATTTTATTACTTGGAATTTTTGCAATAGCAGCACCTGGAGTTCCTGGAGGAACTGTTGTGGCGTCCCTTGGTCTTATAACATCTGTGCTTGGTTTTAATGATACAGGAACTGCTCTTATGTTATCTATATTTGCACTACAAGATAGTTTTGGAACAGCTTGTAATGTTACAACAGATGGTGCAATAGCACTTATGGTGACAGGAATATTTAAAAAAGTCCCTGGAAGAGGGGATAATCCTGAAGTAAAAGTAGCTCAAAATTAAAAAGAGTTTAAATTTCATAATATAATTATAAAAAAAGACCAAAGCTTAATGAAAAGTTTTGGTCTTTTGAAATTATTAAGTTGTATAAGATAAAATGCAATAAATTTTTATTTTACAAATGTTTTAATAAATGTGAGAACAATAGGTTGGTAGATAATATCCACTAAGAATGCACCAACTATTGGAACAATCATCATAGCCTTTCTACTCATTCCATATTCTTCGTTAATAGCAGTCATATTTACAATTGCAGATGGTGTTGCACCAAGTCCATGACCACATAATCCTGAACACATTACAGCAGCGTCGTAATTCTTGCCAAGGACTTTAAATACAATAAAGTAAGTATAAAAAAGCATAAATACTACTTGACAAATTAGAACGATTAGTACTCCTCCCATTAGGTCTTGTAATTCCCATAGTTTTAATGTCATAAGGGCAAGAGCTAAGTAAAGATTTAACATTACATCCCCAATTCCGTCTACTGAGTGTGCACTAAATTTATAAAAGTTTGCTTTTTCATTTATATTTCTAAGAATAACGGCAACAAACATTGCCCCAACATAATCAGGAAAGTCCATATTGATAGCTTTTCCAATTTGTTTTGAAACTAAAGTGCCTAGTGCCATACATATAATTATTGCTGAAACGTTTTTAATGACATCTAGATTAGTAAGTTCAATTTTTTCTTCTTTAAATAAATTATCAAGAGCAGATAAATCGAAATCATCGTTATCAGGTTTTAAATCATTTTTAACTATTAGTCTTCTTCCAAGGGGGCCACCTATTAATACACCAAAGATAAGTCCAAATGTTGCTGCTGCTGCACCAACTACTGGAGCTTGTTCATAGCCCATTTTGGCAAAAGTGTTTCCATAACTCATTGCTGCACTGTGTCCACCAATCATTGAAATTGAAGATGCAAGCATTCCATAAGCTGGTTCGAGATTAACTGCTTTTGCAACTCCAACACCAATTGTATTTTGGATAAGTGATAATAGACCACATAGTAGCCAATAGATAATTAATAGTTTACCACCTGATTTTAAAATTTTTAAATTTGCACCAAGTCCTACTGTTGTAAAAAAAGCCAACATAAACGTAGATTGAAAAATATTTTCATAAGCAAAGTTAAACGAATTTGTTTTATATCCTATAAATGTAATAAACATAAATATCAATCCACCGACTACTGGTGCGGGAATACAATATTTTCTAAGAAACTCTGATTTATTTTTTACTCCATAGCCAACAAGTAGCACAATTACAGCTAAGGCTAAAGTTAAAATAGAATCTAAATTAATTGTTAAGATACCATTTTCTCTCACAAATTCCATAGAATCCTCCTTTTTGAAATTTATTATTATTGCATATTATCTTTCGAATTAAATAATATCATTAGATATGTTCATATTGCAACTATAATTTTATCGCATTAGATTATGAAAAATAGAAAATGATTAAAATTTATTTTAAATTTTTTAAATAATTATTATAAATTTTTATAAATATATTTCGTAAAGTTTAATACAATATATTTAAATGATAAATAATTTCAAAAAAAATTAGGAGGAGATATTATGAGTAAAGTAAATGTAATTTATTGGTCAGGAACAGGAAACACAGAAAGAATGGCAGAAGCAATAGTTAGAGGAGCAGAAGGTGAAGGTGCTGAAGTAAAACTAATTCCAGTAGGAAATGCCACTGAAGAAGATGTAAAAGATGTAGATAATATTGCCTTTGGTTGCCCTGCTATGGGAGCAGAAGAATTAGAAGAAACAGAAATGAGACCCTTTATGGATAAAGTAAATCCACTTCTTTCTGGAAAAAATGTTGTACTATTTGGTTCATATGAATGGGCTGATGGTGAATGGATGAAAACTTGGCAAGAAGAAGTTGAAGGAACTGGAGCGAAATTAATTGCAGATGGATTTGCTGCTTATGATAATCCCGATGAAGATGCAATTGATGAATGTGAAGCTCTTGGAAAAGATTTAGCAAGAGCTTAATATTAAAGATGTACAAAAGTGTTTTCATTGAATTTTTAAGTTATATTGAAAATTTTAAGGATTTTGAATATCTACTGGCTTTAATAAAATCTACAATTGCTCCAACTTTAAGCGATTTAAAGCTTGGAACTATGATGAATTTAAAAAATGGAGAGAGAAATCTAAGAGATAGTTGGATGGAGAATAAATTTTTATTAAAAGATGTTTTAGACATTGATTTTTATGAATTAAGAATTTTAGAAGATTCTGTATTAGTTTATTTCTTTAAGAAAAAAAGACTTGAGAAAAAACTTAAACAACAGAAAATTATTGAATTTTTAAATTCTGAAGGATATGAAGAATGTAGATCTGTAGAAGATTATCTTTATTTTTTAGAAAGTAGGTTTACAGAAACTTGTCCCGATGAAATTGGAATTTTTTTGGGTTATCCACTTAAAGATGTGATTGACTTTAAATATAGGGACAAAAAAATTTGTAAATGCACTGGATATTGGAAATGTTTTAACAATGATAAAAGTTCAATAGAAGCTTTCAAGAGGTTTGACGAAGTTAAAGTTATAGAGATGAAAAAAATTGTAGAAGGTATTTACGTTTAAGACTGCTTTTGGGCAGTCTTTTGTTTTAAGAAAGTAGATTTTTTTGTGAATTTAAAATATAGAAGTTTGAGAATATATAAATTTATAAGACTAAAATATTTCTAAGTTTTATAAATAAAGTAGATTATTTACTTTGTTTAAGGTAAAATATAAAAAAACATTTTATTTGTGTTAACACACTAAAGAAATAAAAATGTACAAATTTTTTACAAAAAATATATTTAAGTAAGAAAATTATAGAATATGATAGAGGTACTTATGGATAATTTAGTTTTTAAATTTTTAGATAAAGAAAATATTGATGAAATATATAATCTCACAACTGAAGTTTACGAGGGAATTGAAAATAAAGAAATTTTTTCACATGATTCTAAAGAATACTTAGAAGATGTAATAGATAATGGTGGTGCTTTCATTGGGGTTTATGATGACAATAAACTTGTTGCATATAGAAGCATAAAGGTGCCACATGAAGATGAAGATTATGTTTCCAAGTTTAATTTTTATGTAGATCATAATACAGTTTTAGTAAATGATACTGTCGTTGTTCTAAAAGATTATAGAGGCAGAAATCTTCAAAATATTACTAGAGAAAGAATTGGAGAAAAGTATGAAGGCTCAAAATTTACAAATAAGATAGGTACTGTATCTCCAAATAATTATTATTCTTACAAAAATACTTTAGTTTCTGGATATAAAATTGTTTCTCTTGAGAAAAAATATCCAGACGAATTTTCAGAAGAAGGTTACGATAGGTTTATAATACTAAAGTCAGAAGATATTCAATTTAATTTTACAGGGAGAGAAAAAATAATTTCTTGTGAAGATTTAGAAAGAATTAAAAAAGCTATTTCTGAAAATTTCTATGGTGTATCAGTAGATGGAGATGGAAATATTTTATTTAAAGAAGCTGAGGTAAAATAGTAAATTAATTTAGTATGAAAAAGAAATAAGATTATAAATTGTTAATAATATTTCTTTTAGGGGTATAATATAAGTAGATTATGAGATTTTTAGTGTTTATATAAAGAGGAGGAAAAATTTTGGATAATAACAGATATAACTTTTTTGATGAGTATATGGATTCACAAAAGAAAATGATGAATATGTGGAAGGATTATGCAAAAACTTTTGGTGGTGGAGATTTCAATCCTTTTAATGCAGAATATTTCAAAGGTGTGAATAGTATTTTTGATGAGTATGGAACTGCAGATTTTTTTAATTTTCATGGTGGGCCTAGTGAAATTGCAAAAAAAATAAAGGACACTTCTAAGATTTATTATAGTATTTATGAGCTTTATAAGAATATTTATGATGAAGCAATAGAACCTAATAAGGAAAATTTTGAAAGAATTATGAAACAGTATAAAGAAGGGTCTTTGCAATACATTAATAATTATTTATTCCCTTACATTCCAAGTGATCTTCAAAATTTAATTAAACAATGCATGGGTGCATCTGAAAGTTATAAAAATATGCTTACTACAGTTTATGGCCCTTGGATGGATAATTCTGTGGACTTATTAGATTCAATTATGAAAGGGGCATTCCAAGATCCTAAGGAATTCCAAGAATTTTTTAAAATTTGGAAAAAGAGTTATGAAGAAACTTTTGGAAAAATGTTAAATTCTCCTCAATTTGGAATTGACAGAAACACTTATGAAATGCACATGAGAACTATAGATAAGTTAATAACTTTTATGGGAAATTATTCAGAATTAAGTATGATGATTTCCAATCTAATTGTTGAATCTACTGAAGATGTTGTAAAGAAAAGTTTTGAACTTATTAAAGAAGGAGAATCTCCTAAGACTTTTGAAGAGTTTTATGATTTTTGGAAGACTACAACTTCTAATGAATTTGATAAATTATTCTTTTCTGATGAATTTGCTGAATTTTTAGGAAACTTTGTAGATTCTCTAATGGTTTTAAAAATTAATTTAGACCAAGTTGTGGAAGAATCGTTAAAATGGATTCCAATTCCAACAAATTCAGATATGGATTCTCTTTACAAAAGTGTTTATGATTTAAAAAAAGAAGTTAGAGAATTGAAGAGATACATTAGAGATAAAGAATACGAAGAAGATAAAAGGGATAATAAATAGTAGGAGGTTATTAATTTGAAAAGTGTATTAGGAATAGATTATGTAAAATCAATGTCCGATATGGTTGATTCATATGAAAAACTTGTTAAAGGTGTAGACACTTTAATGAATGTAGATTACAGTGGATATGATTCAACGCCAAAGGAACTTATCTTTCACGAAGATAAGATGAAACTTTATCACTATGAGCCTAAAGTAAAAGATCCAAATAAAATTCCAACATTAATAGTTTATGCTCTTGTAAATAAACAATATATGATGGACTTACAAGAAGATAGATCTCTTATAAAAAGTTTACTAGAAGGCGGACAAGATATTTATATAATAGATTGGGGATATCCGACAATGGATGATAAATATCTTGGACTAGAAGATTATATTAACGGATATATTGATGATTGTGTTGAGATAATTAGACAAAAACACAACTTAGAAAAAATAAATCTTATTGGAATTTGCCAAGGGGGTACTTTCTCCTTTATTTACACTGCACTACATGGGGAAAAAGTAAATTCCTATGTATCTCTTGTAACTCCAATTGATTTTTCAACTGATGATGGGCTTTTATTTAAGTGGGGAAAATATTTAAACCCAGATAATATGGTTAAGGCTTTTGGAAACGTGCCAGGAGAATTTATGAATTCAGGTTTTGTTTTCTTGAAACCAATAGACCTTATGATGGATAAATATGTGGGAGTAATAGACCAACTTGATGATCCAAATAAACTTGCAAATTTTCTTAGAATGGAACATTGGATTTTTGATTCTCCAGATCAAGTAGGTAGAGCTTATGAAGAATTCCAAGAAGAAATGTACCACAAAAATAGTTTGATTAAAGGAGAATTTTATTTAGACGGCAAGAGAGTCGATTTGAAAGATGTTAAATGTCCAGTACTTGCAATTTTAGGAACGAAAGATAATCAAGTTCCTCCTAATGCAACTAGACCAATCCCACAAGCTGTTGGAACTGATGATGTTGAATTAGTTGAAGTAGAAACTGGTCACATTGGATTATTTGTATCCGGCAGAAGTCAAAGAGAAGTCGCACCAAAGATAAATGAATTTTTGACAGAAAAATCAAAATAATATAAAACTATCAAATAAAAAAGCCGGGCATATTTAATTTGCTCGGTTTTTTGCTGTATTTGATTAAAACTAAATTTGTTAAATTTATATGCCAATTGTTTAATCTGAAATAATTTTTGGATTCCCAATATTTAAAGAGTAATAATAAATTTTTGCAGCATCCTCAACATACTCTGCAGAAAGGAAGGCACTTTCTAAATCCTTACCACAAGAAACTACACCGTGATTTGCCATCAAGCAAGAATTTGAATTTTTTAGGAAAGGAATAATAGATTCTGCAAGTTCTTTTGAACCTGCTTCATGAAAAGGTGCTACATTTATTTCTCCTCCTAAAAAAGGTTTCATCTCAATCAAAATAAGTGGAATTTTTTTTCTTGAAACTGAAAAAGCTGTTGCAATAGTTGAATGTGTGTGAACTACGGCATTGTAATTGGGATAATTTTTGTAAATTTCAATGTGCATTCTCCATTCAGATGAAGGTTTTCTAAATTTATCGAGGGATTCTCCTTTAGAATTTATTCTTACAATATCTTTTTCGGTTATTTCTAAATAGTCAATTCCACTGGGGGTTATATAAAAGGTATTTTCATCTTCTCCTCTTATGCTTAAATTTCCACTTGTGCCAGCCACCAAATTTTTATCTAAAAGTTTTTTACCATAATCAACTAAAAGTTTTCTATAATTCATTTTACACCTCGCAATATAATATAATTTATCATATTTTTCATTTAATTGACAATTGATTATCCTGTGTTAGACTAAAAATATAAATTAATTTGAGAGGTAAATATGCTAAAAGAAAAAATATTTGAAAGTTATAAAGAAAGTGCGGATTTTATATTAAATAAGATAAAGATAAAACCAGATATAGCAATTATA
Source organism: Peptoniphilus rhinitidis 1-13 (assembly GCF_000246925.1). Taxonomy (NCBI): domain Bacteria; kingdom Bacillati; phylum Bacillota; class Tissierellia; order Tissierellales; family Peptoniphilaceae; genus Peptoniphilus; species Peptoniphilus lacydonensis. The sequence continues at coordinate 10,092 of NZ_BAEW01000001.1, forward strand.
CTAGGCACAGGGCTTGAAAAACTTTTAGATGAAATTGAAGACAAAATAGAAATTAATTATAAGGATGTGCCAAATTTTTTAATTTCTACTGTTAGTGACAATGGTGGAAAATTTATTTTTGGGAAATTGTCCGGTAAGTATGTAATTTGTATGACTAAAAGATTTCATTATTATGAAGGATATGATTTCAATGAACTTGCAATGCCAGTTTATGTTTTAAAACTCCTTGGAGTTTCAAAATTAATACTTACAAATGCAGCTGGTGCTGTCAATTATAATTTTTATCCAGGAGATATTTGTTTAATAATAGACCACATAAATTTTGCAGGGGCAAGTCCAACTAGGGGGAATAATTTAAATGAATTTGGAGAAAGATTTTATCCAATTGACAAATTGTATGATAAAGAATTTCGAGATTTGGCAAAAAAATCTGCAATAAAATTGGGATTTGAATTAAAAGAGGGAGTTTACTTTTTTACAGTAGGACCTTTTTTTGAATCGCCATCAGAAATTAGAGCAATTAGGACATTAGGCGGAGATTTAGTTGGGATGTCAACTATAACAGAAACTTTGACAGCAGCTCATTGTAATATGAAAGTTATTGCAATGTCTGTTGCTACAAATTATTCTTCTGATAGAATTGAAAATATGGATGGGAGTGAAGTTGAAGATGTTACAAGAGAAGTTTCGCCAAAATTAAAAAATTTGATAATAGAAATAGTAAAGGAGTTAGATAATTAAAATGAAAAGACAAGATTATGACATGCCTTTTATGCTTAAATATGAAAACGTTGCATGGTATGAAAATGGAGAAGTAAAAATTTTGGATAGAAGAGTCTATCCGAAAGAAGTTAGATTTGAAATTTGTAAAACTCACAAGGAAGTTGCAAGGGCAATAACAGATATGGTCACACAGTCAGCAGGGCCTTATACTGCTGCTGGGATGGGAATGGCTCTTGCTGCCTATGAAGCTAGAGATTTGAGTGATGAAGATTTAATTAAATTCTTAGAAAAAGCTGCCAATACAATTTCAACTGCAAGACCAACTACATCAACAAGACTAAAAAAAGTTACTAAAGGTTCAATAAAAGCGGCAAAAAAGGCAATTGAAAATGGAGAAGATGTCGTAGAAAAAGTTTTTGAAGAAGCAATTGAATCTTTAAACAGAAGATATAGTGCAATGGATGAAGTCGCAAAAAATCTTTGCGAAGTTATACCTGATGGTGGGAAAGTTTTAACTCAATGTTTTGGAGAAACTATAATAGGAACAATAACTAGGACTTTAAAAGAACAAAATAAAGATGTAAAATTTTATTGTGCGGAAACAAGGCCATACTATCAAGGTGCAAGATTAACTGCAACTTGTATAAGTGAAATGGGTTTTGACACCACAATTATAACTGACAATATGGTGGCTTACACAATGGAAAATATAGGGATAGATGTATTTACATCTGCAACAGATACGATTACAGTTGATGGTCATGTTGCAAATAAAGTAGGAACACATCAAATTGCAATTGTTGCTCGTGAGTTCAATGTTCCTTACTATGTTACAGGTATGCCAGACGGAGAAAAGAAGGGTAGAGATGATATAGTAATTGAACTTAGAGATCCATCTCTTGTTTTAGGAAATCACACAGCAAAAGGAGTTAAGGCAATTTATCCTTCCTTTGATATAACCCCACCAGAACTTATAACAGGTTTTGTAACAGATAAGGGAATCTATAAACCAAGAGAACTTAAAAATTATTTAGATATAGAACACACAAGTTATTATTAAAAGGTTCTTTGGAAAATTTTAATAGACAACTTAGAAAAGTAACAAAAACAAAACAATATTTCCAAGCGACTACGTCCTACAAAAAAGCTTGCATCTAGCGATGGTAGATGCTTCAATTAAATGTACAAGTAGAATAAGAGGATAGGATCAAATATTATCACAACTATCAATATTTTTTGAAGGCAGAATCTAAATTTTGCCATTAGCATAATAAAAATTTGAATTTTTCAATCAAGAGTAAAGGCATAGCCCTGATCTAAGGATCAGCTCTTGACAGAAATCTTCAAATTTTTAAGATATACAATTAGGCAAGAAGAGAGATTTTTAGAAGAATCTTGGCCTTCTAGTTTAATTGTGCCAAAATTAGATTACAAATATCTGAACTCTCAGAATATAGTAATAAAAGTATATTAAAAAAATTAAAAAAAATATCAGCTCACAACCTATCGGGAGGAGCTGATACACAAAACTTTTTACATACCTTTTAACATATCCTAATTAAACTATTCTGCAACACTACCCTTTTTAATATATTGATATAATTTATAATGTGAAAGAACCTATATAATAATATTTTCCTGCATCTTTTAGATCAATTGTCCATTTCTTATTTATGCCAATAGTTTTTAACATTTCTTCCATGTAAAATAATACAACACCCATGTCAATAAGTGATCTATCATCTTCATCAGATTTTACCATATAAGCTTCTACATCTGTTCCTTTCAAAACGAATCTCCAAGGTTGAAAGTTTTTGTGGCTTGGTGCGTATCTAACTGATGAGAATACATCAAATATTCCATAATTTTCTAAAGTTTCTATTGAAATTGGTTCGCCTAAATTTTCAGAAAATACAATTTCATTTACATCAAGTCTTGAACTTGTTACTTCTGGGTCAAAAAGTTTTTTCTTTTGTCCATATCCAAATGCAATTAAATAATTTATCTTTGTTCCATTTTCTCCAAAAATAGATTTTTTTGTTGCCTCATCAACTTCATCTACTGTGATCCAACAAGTATCTAAATCGAGATCGACAATTTTTGTATTTAGTTTTTCAAGACAATATCCACCTTTTAATATATTAAGTGGTTTATCATCAGATATATCAAGTGCTATATAATGAGGGGCTTCGATCATTACACCTGCATAGCCTGCTTTTCCTTTTAGCCCCTCTGCTACGATTTTTCCATTTTCGTAAAGTGAAAAACTTATATCGCTTTCTTCTCTATCCAATTCGTCCATAAGTAATTTTATATTTTCCAAGACATCTCTTGGTACGATGTCATTTTTAAAATTTCTGACAGATTTTCTTTTTTGTAAAAAATTTGTCATTAACATATTAATACCCCCTAAACCAGTTATATATTAAATTATATCACATTGGCAAAACTAAAAAAATAGATTTAAAATAATTGTGAAATAGTTTAAACTAAAATTGGAGGGATATTTTGAATTTAACATCAAGTCAATTAAAAGCTGTAAAACATTTTGAAGGGCCGGCAATTGTTCTTGCAGTTCCAGGTGCAGGGAAGACAACTATGATCTTACATAGAACAAAAAAATTAATAGAGTGTGGTGTTGATCCAAAAAGTATTTTAACTATTACTTTTTCTAAGGCACAGGCTCTAGATATTGAAATGCGTTATAGGAGTATGGGTGATGATAGGAATGTTCATTTTTCTACAATTCACGCTTTTTGCTATTCTATTGTAAGAGATTATTCTAAAAAGGCAGGTAAAAGTTTAAGTTTAATTGATTCTAATATGAAAAAGAAATATGAAATTCTTAGAGATATTTATAGAGATGTCAATAAAATTTATCCAACAGAGGAGAGAGTTGAAACTGCAATTTCTGAAGTTGGCTATTGTAAGAATATGATGATAAGTCCAAATTCCTTTGCAAAAAGTAAAAGATGCGATACAGACAATTTTGTAAAATTTTATGAAAGCTATGAGAAGTTTAAAAGAGATAAAAGTTTAATTGATTTTGATGACATGATAAATATGTCCTATGAAATTTTAAAAAATGATGTAGCAATTAGGAATAAATACAGAAATAGATTTAAATTTATTCAACTTGATGAGGGGCAAGATACTAGTAAAAGTCAGTTTCAAGTTTTAAAATATCTTGCCAAACCGAAGGACAACTTATTTGTTGTTGCTGATGACGATCAGTCTATTTATGGTTTTAGAGGTGCAAATACCGAAGAACTTTTTAAATTACAAGAGGAATATCCCAATATTGTAACTTTTTACATGGAAGAAAATTTTAGATCTACAAGAAATATTGTAAATATTGCAAATATATTTATTGCACAAAATGAAAAGAGATTTGATAAAACTGTTGTAACAGACAATCCATTTAATAAACCTGTGAGTATTATAAAGGTAAAGGATCCAAAAGACCAGTACACTTTTATAGAGAAAGAAATTTCAAAAGGTGACGAAGATGTAGCAGTTTTATATAGAAACAATCTATCTAGCATTGGACTTGTGGAATACTTTGAAAGGAAAAATTATAATTTTAATATAAAAGATAAAAAAACGAAATTTTTCTCTCATTTTATTACAAAGGATATTTTAGATATTTTAAATTTTTCTAAGGATCTTTCAAATATAGATTTGTATGAGAAGTTTTATTTTAAACTAGATGGATATATATCAAAAAGACATATTGAGTACTTGAAAAAACACAGAGGAAAAAATATTTTTAATATTTTAAAAGATTATCCAGATCTTCCAAATTATTATAATAAAAATATAAATAAACTTTTAACTGGATTTAAAAAAATTTCAAGAGTAGACGTGTATGAAGCTATTGATTATATAGACAAAGAAATGGGCTATGGGAATTATCTTAGAGAAAATGCAAAGAGATTTATGGAAACAGTAGAAACTTTAAATGAATATTTATATTATTTGAAATTAATTGCGAAAAGTACAAAATCCTTAGAACTTTTTATTGGAAGATTAAAATCACTTGAATATGATTTATTAAAACCTAAAGATTCAAATGCAAAACTCACTTTTTCGACAATTCACTCTGCAAAAGGACTTGAATTTTCAAAAGTTTTTGTTGTAGACCTCTATGAAGGTAGACTCCCTTCTAGTTCAAGCATTGATTCTTTAAGTGAAGATAAAGGTCTTTTTGAAGAAGAGAGAAGACTTTTTTATGTGGCAATGACAAGAGCAAAAAGAGAACTTTATCTTATGTATTCTAACTACACAAATGGAATGAAAAATGAACTTTCATCTTTTGTATCTGATTTAGAAACTTTGGCAGGTGAAAAAAATGGAACTAATTGAAGAAATGAAAAAAATAATAAGTGTTCAAGATAAAAATCTTTTAAATAATCTTTTTGAAGAATATCATCCTGTGGATCTTGGCATAGAATCAGAAGATTTAGAAGAGGATGAATTAAGAATACTTGTAAAAAATATTACACATGAAAACTTGGCACTTCTTTTAGAATCTTCAGAAGAAGAATTAGATGCCAAGATAATGAGTTTTTTTACCAATGATGAACTAATAGAAATTTTTACTCATATGGAGCATTCAATAGTTGCGGATTTATTGGGAGTTCTTTCAACTGTAAGGAGAAAGTCAATTTTATCTCTAATGAAAAGTGCCGACCAAAACATATTAAAGATGATTCTTTCTTTTGATGAAGAATCTGCTGGCGGTATAATGACTACAAATTTTATTTCTCTTCGTGAAAATCTTACGGCAGAAGAAGCAATAAAAAAAATTAGAACAATTTCTCCTGAAACAGAAATAATTGATGAAATTTTTGTTACAGATAATTATCACAGACTTAGGGGAATTGTCACATTAAGAGATCTCTTAGTTTCTAGTGCAAAGACAGTACTAAAAGATATTTTAGAAGAAGTGGATTTTTATGTTTTCGGAACAGATGATCAAGAAGTTGCAGCAAACTTGTTTAGCAAATATGAGCTAGATATACTGCCTGTTGTAAATAATAATATGGCGATATTAGGAGTAATAACATCAGAAGATATTATTGCAGTTATAGATCAAGAACACAATGAAGATATTTTGCAGATGCATGGTGTAAATGCAGACGAAGAATACGACTCAAATTGGGTTGATTCTTTTAAAAGTAGAATACCTTGGCTTATAGTAAATTTGCTTACAGCTTTTTTAGCGTCATCAGTGGTAAAAAGTTTTGAATCGACAATTTCACAAGTTGTTGTGCTTTCTGCTGCAATGCCAATTGTAACAGGAATGGGAGGAAACGCAGGATCTCAAACTCTTTCCATAATTTTAACATCTCTTGCCAGAGGAGAATTGTCGCTAAAGGAAGATTATAAATTAGTTTTTAAGGAAATATTTTTGGGACTTTTTGAAGGAGCAATAATAGGAATTTTGGCGGCAACAGTTTTTGTTTTTTGGCATAAAAATATTTATCTCGGTTTAATTTTATTTTTGGCGATGATATTAAATATGATAATTGCTTGCTCAATGGGATTTTTAATTCCTTTAATTTTAGATAAATTAAAGGTGGATCCGGCAATTGCATCGTCAATTTTTCTAACGACTTTTACAGACGTTTTTGGATTTTTTATATTTTTAGGTCTTGCTACAATTTTTTTACCAAAATTAATTTAAAATTAAAATTTACAGAAAAAAATCACACCTTTTTAAAGGTGTGTAATTTTCTATAAATTTTATCTAATTAATAATTGATGATTTTTACAAAATTCTAGTTTTGAAATTATATAATTTCTTTAAATTAATTTTTCAAAGGCAAGTCTTTCATTTTTCCCATTGAGGTATACTAATCCAACATATTTATAATGTAGATTTTTTAAAAGGTTTTGCATTTTTATATTTTTTCTATGTGTGTCAATACGAACAGAATTAAAATTATTTTCCCTTGCAAACTTTTCTGCAAATTCAATTATTTTTCTTCCGTAGCCCTTTTCACATTCAGCTGAAAGAGTTCCAATTCTGTGGAGTGCTACATAAGATCCATTTGAAGTCCAACTACTATCTAAATTATTTTCGTAATCATAGTCAAATTTATAGATTATAACAGTGCTCACAATTTTTCCGTTGTCCTCTAGCACATAAATATTTTTATTTTTTATTAAATTAGAAAAATTATTTAGATTTGGTTTGTCTTCACCTTGCCACTGGTCTATCCTAAGAGATTTTAATTTTTCTGATCCATCTTCATAAATTTTTTCTATTTTTTCTTTATCTATTTCTTTTGCGAGTCTAAATTCCATGTTTCCTCCAAAACAACTGGCACATTTTCACCAATCTCAATTAAATTTCTTGTGACATAAGAATCGTAAGCAAGAATTTTTACTCCGCATTCCTTTGCCTTTAAAAGACTTTTTGAAAAATTTATGTCTGTGAAATAATTTGGTGTAAAAAATTTCACGTCTTTAATTTGAATTAAAAATAAAATGTAAGTAAGGTAGTTATCTCTGGAATTTATAAGTCCATTTATATGTTTTAGTCCCCTTTTTGTAGGAGCATCAGGAAAGGCAACAATACCATCATCTTCAAGTGTAACACCCTTTACTTCCATTAATGCTTTTTTATTTTCACCTTCAATATAAAAATCAAAGCGTGAATCTCCATGAGTAAATTCTCTTTTTATAAAATCAGGCTTAAATCCAAGGTCAATTTTATTTTTTAAAAGAGCCTCATAAACAACTTCATTTGGGGCTTAAGAATCTATATTTATAATTTTATCGCCTTTAATTACAGCAATAAGAGTGTATGAAGTTTTCCTATTTGGATTGTCGTTATAAGTAACAAAAACTGTGACACCTTTTGTCAAAAGCTCTTTGCATCTGCCAGTATTTGGTACGTATACTGTTAAAATTTTAAAACCTTTTTTGCAAATTGAGATAAATCTATTTTTTCTGTATAAAAATTCTGCTTTTAAGACGCTATTGTATTTCATAATTCACCCTGAAACATTATACATTCAACTTTAAATTATGTAAAATTTGTTATATCATATTGAAAAGGGGAGGAAATAATATGGACATTTTAGTTGTAGTAGATATGCAAAATGATTTTGTAAGTGGATCACTTAAAAGTAAAGATGGAGATATTCTTTTAGATAGAGTAGTGGATAAGGTAAATGAATTTAATGGAAAAATAATTTACACTTTGGACACTCATGGGAAAGATTATTTAAAAACAAATGAAGGAAAAAATCTTCCAATAGAGCATTGTATAAAGGGAACAGAAGGACATGAGATTGCAAAGAAATTACAGAATACAAGATCTTTTAAAGGTGCAAAGAAGATAGAAAAGAATACTTTTGCTTCAGTTGAGCTTGGAAAATATTTAAAAGAATTGGATGAAAAAGAAAATATAGATAATATTTATTTTCTTGGTCTTGTTGCAGATATTTGTGTAGTTTCAAATATTTTAATGGTAAAAGGATTCTTGCCAGAAAAAAATATTTACTTATATAAAGATTTGACAGAGGGTTTGACAGATGAGAAAAAACAATCAGCACTTGACGTTTTGGAATCTTGTCATATAAAAATTATCTAAAATATTAAAATTATCCTTTTTAAGTAAAAAAGGGATTAAAAAAGAGAGTATCATTTGATGCTCTCTTTTATGGTGCCCAGAGCCGGAATCGAACCAGCGACACGAGGATTTTCAGTCCTCTGCTCTACCGACTGAGCTATCTGGGCAGGTAAATGGTGGGCCTTCAGGGACTTGAACCCGGGACCTACCGGTTATGAGCCGGGCGCTCTAACCAACTGAGCTAAAGGCCCTCACCATTGGCGGAGAAAGAGGGATTTGAACCCTCGCGACCCTAATCGGGACCTACTCCCTTAGCAGGGGAGCCTCTTCAGCCACTTGAGTATTTCTCCAAATTGAAGGTCACTCTTTAGCAACTTACTTTAACTATTCTAAAGGAATTTTTTAAATTTGTCAACTAATTTTTACAAGAAATTTAAAAAATTTTTATATTTTCTACGTTCCAAGTATTATCTCATAAATTAATAAGAAAATAAAGAGAAAAATATTTTCTATTGACACAGAAAACAAACGATGTATAATGAATACATGAACAACAATTAAACTAAATAGGAAGCAAGGTGTTTTATGAATAAATATACTTTTCATTTGAAGGGACTAAATTGTGCAAATTGTGCTTCAAAAATTGAAAAAAATTTGTCTGAAAAAAATTATTTAAAAAATTTGAGATATAATTTTTTTAATGATGAGCTAGTTTTTGAATCTGATAGAAATTTAGATGAGTTAAAAAAAGAAATACAAAAAGTTGTAGATTCCATTGAACCGGGAGTCATTGTGATAGAAGACAAAAAAGAACTAGATGAACATGAAGAAGAGGAAGAAGATTATTCTATATATAAATCTATTTTTGTTCTTATAACTCTAATAATTTTAAACTTTGTAAATATAAGTGAGAAATATACTTTTGTTTTTTATATTGTTTTATACATAATAATTGGATTTGATGTTGTAAAATCTTCTGTTACCAAAATTATAAAGAGAAATTTTATGGATGAAAGATTTCTTATGACAATTGCTTCAATTGCAGCCATTGTATCTGGTGAATATAAAGAAGCTGTTGCTGTGATGCTATTTTATACTGTTGGAGAAATTATTCAAGACAAAGCAGTAGATTCTTCAAAAAAGTCTATTGAGGAAGCTTTAAAATTAAAGCCCGATTTTGCCAATTTATTAAAGGATGGGGAGATTATTAAAGTTGATCCAATAAATGTTTCTGTTGGAGAAAGGATAATTATTAAACCAGGAGAAAAAGTACCTTTAGATGGAAAAATTATAAAAGGGGTATCAAATGTGGACACATCAAATATTTCTGGAGAATTTGCTCCAATTTCTCTAGAAGTTGGAGATGAAATAACTTCTGGATTTGTAAATTTAGATTCTTCTCTTGAAGTTGAAGTCACAAAAGAATATAAAGAAGGAACTATTGCAAATATAATTGATATGGTTAAAGACGCTAGCACCAATAAAGCAAAAGTTGAAAAATTTATCACTCGTTTTGCTAAAATTTATACACCAATTGTAATTTTACTTGCAGTTGTTTTATTTATAGTTTTGATTTTTTTAAAAGATTTTACTTTTAAGAATGCAATTTATAGAGCGTCTATATTTTTAGTAATATCTTGTCCATGTGCTCTTGCTATTTCAGTTCCACTGACAATATTTGCAGGAATTGGTTCTCTTTCCAAAAAATCTATATTTGTAAAGGGTGGAAATTCTATTGAGGCACTTACAGATATTGATTCAATTGCTTTTGATAAAACAGGAACAGTGACTAAGGGTGAGTTTTCTATTGCAGAAGTTGAAGCAATAAAAGAGGACAAAAATAAAATTTTAGAAATTGCATCTGCTGGAGAGATGTACTCTACTCATCCACTAGGGAAAGCTATTGCGAGAAGTCATAAAACAAAAAAAATTCCTATGCATCTTAATAATATAGGTGGAAAAGGAATTGAATTTGATATTGATGGGGTAAATTATTTAGTTGGAAATAAGAAATTAATGGATGATTTTAATTTGAAATTGGATAGGAAGTCCAATTCAAATTGTATCGATGTTTTTGTTGCAAATACAAATGAAAAAGAAATTTTAGGTATAATTAAATTAAAAGATGAAATAAAAGAGGGAGTAAAAGATAGTATAGCTGATCTTCACAATAGAAATATTAAAACTTATATGTTTTCCGGTGACAAAGAAAATGTAGTTGCGGAAGTTGCAAAAGAAGCTGGCATAGATTATTTTAAGGGTTCACTCCTTCCAGAAGACAAGGTAAAAGAAATAAAAAAAATAGAAGAGGATAAGAAACTTGCTTTTGTTGGTGATGGAACAAATGATGCACCTTCACTTGCAAGTGCCTATCTAGGTATAAGCATGGCAAGTGGATCTGATATTGCAATTGAATCTTCAGATATTGTGTTATTAAGAAATGAAATTTCCTCTGTAGTTACAGCAATTGATATTGCAAAGAGAGTAAAAAAAATTGCATATCAAAATATTTTTATAGCTTTGGGTGTAAAAGTTTTAGTTCTTGTCCTTGGTGCAATAGGTTATGTTTCAATGCCTCTTGCAGTCTTTGCTGATGTAGGTGTTGCCTTAATATGTATATTGAATTCTCTTAGGGTATTTAGAAGCAAATAAAGCACAGTAAAAAACTGCGATTTATTACTTTTAATAAATAGTATACAGAGATTTTTAGTGATTTTATTAGATTTATAATATAAAAAACATTGAAAAAGTGTGTAAAAATACAAGTATTAGTTTATTTAAACTAAAGTTATAAAAATTTTATCATAAAAAAATTATAATAATTATTGAAAAATTAAAATTATTATGTTAATATAACAAAAGAAGATATGAATATAAAAATTCATAAATTTTGGTATATTTTTATGGAGGTAAATAAAATGGCATATGTAATTAACGATTCTTGCATCGCTTGTGGTGCATGTCAACCTGAATGTCCAGTTGGCTGTATTTCTGAAGGAGATATCTATGAAATTGATCAAGATCAATGTATAGATTGCGGTAGCTGTTCAGCTGTTTGCCCAGTTGGAGCTCCAAATCCAGAAGACTAATTAGTTTAGAAGAAGATAGGTATGGGCCTATCTTTTTTTTATGCCAATTTTTATTCTTATCATAATAAGAACATAAAAATAGTTTATAATGATAATGCAAATGTTAAGAAAAAGTTAAGAGCTATTTAATAAAAATCAAATATAAATTTAAAAAGGTATTGAATAAATAGTTGTGAAGTGTGATAATTAACTTCCACGACAAGATAAATTAACTAAGAATAAATTTAATTTTATTAGATATTTAACTTTTAAATAATTTTTTATTTTTTAATTTAAAACATACAGTAGGCTTTTATTTTTGAAAGGGGAAAGAAAAGTATGCTAATTCATATGGGATTAGATGTAGGTTCTACTACGGTAAAACTTGTAATCTTAGATGAAAAATTAAATATTTTGTATCAAACTTATAGAAGACATTTTTCTGATGTAAGAAAAACTGTAAGAGATGTTATAAATGAAGTTTATGATGATTTTAAATATGATACAGTTACAGTAAATGTAACAGGAAGCGGTGGACTCTCTGTTCACCAATTTTTAGATATAGATTTTATTCAAGAAGTTGTTGCAGGAAGAGAAGCAATATCATGCTTCATACCTCAAACTGATGTGGCAATTGAACTTGGAGGAGAAGATTCTAAGATAACATATTTAAGAGGGTCTGTTGAACAGAGAATGAATAGTATTTGTGCTGGAGGGACAGGAGCTTTTATTGATCAAATGGCTTCTCTTTTACAAACAGATGCTTCAGGATTAAATGAAATGGCAAAGGGATATGAAAAACTTTATCCTATTGCATCTAGATGCGGAGTGTTTGCAAAGACAGATGTACAAGCTCTAATAAATCAAGGTGCCAGCAAATCAGATATTGCTGTTTCTGTGTTTCAATCAGTTGTAAATCAGACAATTTCAAATCTTGCATGTGGAAGACCTATAAGAGGTAAGGTTGCATTTCTAGGAGGACCCCTACACTTTTTGCCAATGCTCAAAGAAAGATTTGTTGAAACACTAGACTTAGGTGAAGATGAGATAATTGCTCCAGAAAATTCACAAATTTTTGTTGCACTTGGAGCTGCACTTTCAAGTTTTGATTCTAAACCTATTTCTTTTGTGGAATTATTTAAAAGAGTAAATGCAAAGAAAGATATAAATATAAAAGAAAATGATGTGATGCCTCCTCTTTTTAAAAGTGATGAAGAAGTTAATTTTTTTAGAGAAAAACATAAAACAAAATCACTTAAAAAAGTTGATTTAAAAGATTATGAAGGACCAATTTATCTTGGGATTGATTCAGGCTCTACTACGTCAAAACTTGTTGCAATTACTGATAAAAATGAAATTCTATATAGTTTTTATGGATCAAATAAAGGAAATCCTCTAGATATTGCAATTGAAAATTTAAAAGAAATTTATAAAGAGAAAAATTCAAAATCTTATTTTGCAGGTTGTGGCACAACAGGGTATGGAGAAGAATTTTTAAAGGCTGCTCTTAATTTAGATTTTGGAGAAGTTGAAACCATAGCTCATTTTACTGCTGCTAAATATTTCGATCCTGAAGTTGATTTTATTTTAGATATTGGCGGACAGGATATGAAATCCATGAAAATAAGGGATGGAGTAATTGAGTCTATTTTATTAAATGAAGCTTGTTCAGCAGGATGTGGATCTTTTCTTGAAACCTTTGCTCGTTCAGTTAATATGAGTGCAAAAGAATTTGCAAATGAAGCTACAAAATCTAGAGCGCCTGTTGACTTGGGTTCTCGTTGTACAGTTTTTATGAATTCAAATGTGAAACAAGCACAAAAAGAAGGAGCATCTGTTCCAGATATATCTGCAGGACTTGCATATTCTGTAATTAGAAATGCAATTCAAAAGGTAATAAAGGTAAGAGATCCTAAGGAACTTGGAAATCATATAGTTGTGCAAGGAGGAACTTTTTTATCAGATGCAGTTTTAAGGGCTTTTGAAAATTTAACAGATGTTGAAGTTACAAGACCAGACATTGCAGGGCTAATGGGAGCACTTGGAATGGCACTTATAGCTAAAGAAAAATCAAGTGGCAAGTCAAGTATAATATCTGAAAAAGAGTTAGAAAACTTTGAGTATAAATCAATCTCAACAAATTGTAGACAATGCACAAATAATTGTGCACTATCTGTAAATGTGTTTCCAAATGGAAAGAGATATATCACAGGAAATAGATGTGAAAAGGGAGCAGGACACGTAAAGAGTAAAGAAGATGAGCTCTCAAATATGTATCGCTACAAATATGAAAGAGTATTTGATTATAAATCTCTTCCAGAGAAAGAAGCTAAGCGTGGAGTAGTTGGCATACCAAGAGTTCTAAATATTTATGAAAACTATCCTTTCTGGCATACCTTTTTAACAGAACTTGGATACTCTGTTGTACTTTCTGGGAAATCATCAAGAGAGGTTTATGAAAAGGGAATTGAAACAATTACAAGTGAAACAGCTTGTTATCCTGCAAAAATTACTCATGGACATATAGAAGACTTAATAGAAAAGGGAATTGACTTTATATTTTATCCTGCGGTTTTTTATGAAGAAAAGCAATTTAAAAATGCAGACAATACTCTAAATTGTCCCGTAGTGGCAGGATATTCTGAAGTTATAAAAAATAATGTGGATGACATAATAGATGGAAAAGTAAAATTTATGAATCCTTTTATTTCCTTTGATAATAGAAAAAAACTGGAAAAAAGATTATCTAATGTATTTGATTTTATTCCATCAAATGAAGTAAAAAAAGCAGTTAGAAGGGCTTATGAAGAACAAGATAGATATAGACTTGATGTTTTAAATGAAGGGAATAGAATTTTAGAAGAAGTAAAGAATAAGAACCAAAGGGCAATAGTTTTGTCTGGTAGACCATATCACATAGATCCAGAAATAAATCATGGAATACCTGAACTTATAAATAGTCTAGGACTTGCAGTTATTTCAGAGGATGCAATTGCAAGAAATGTAGAGATTGATTCAAGACTTAGAGTTTTAGACCAATGGAATTATCATTCAAGACTCTATAGAGCAGCAAAATTTGTTGGAGAACATGAGAATTTGGAACTTGTTCAATTAAATTCCTTTGGTTGTGGTATAGATGCCGTAACGACAGATCAAGTGCAACATATTTTAGAAGCATATAATAAAATATATACTGTTTTAAAAATTGATGAGGTTTCAAATTTAGGTTCAGTAAAAATTAGAATAAGATCTTTAATCGAAGCAGCAGAAAAAAGAGAATTTGAAAAAATTGATGCAGAATTAGAAGGATTACTAGATGATGATCCAGTAATGTTTACTAAGGAAATGAAAGAAAATTATACTATTCTTATGCCACAGATGGCACCACTTCATTTTAGTGTTTTTGAGCCAATAATGAGGCAAGAAGGAATAAATGTAGAAGTATTAAAGGATTCTGGGCATAAAGTTGTAAATGAAGGACTAAAATATGTAAATAATGATGCTTGTTATCCTTCGATATTTGTTGTAGGTCAATTTATAGATGCTGTAAAATCTGGAGAATATGACACTGACCACTTGGCACTTTTAATGAGTCAAACTGGAGGAGCTTGTAGAGCTTCAAATTATGTGGGATTTATTAGAAAAGCTTTAAAGGATGCTGGTTATGGTCATGTTCCAGTTATAGGACTTTCCTTCCAACAAATTGAAAAACATAGTGGATTTGAATTTGAAAAAAAACAACTTGCGAGAATGGGCAAGAAAATGGTACAAGGCATGCTCTATGCAGATTTAATTATGAAACTTACACAAGCTACAAGACCTTATGAAGTTATAAAAGGATCTTCAAATATACTGCGAGATAGATGGATTGACATAGTTACTTCAGAAAATTTAAATTATAGCAAGAAATCATTTATAGACAATGTAAATAAAATGGTTTCTGAATTTAATAGACTTGAAATAACTAATGAAAAGAAACCGAAAGTTGGAATAGTTGGAGAAATTTTAGTTAAGTATGACCCTGCAGCAAATAATTATGTGGCAGATCTTCTTGAAAAAGAAGGTGCAGAAGTTGTAATTCCTGATTTCACTGACTTTATGATGTATTCATTTAAAAATGCAAGAGCAAAGTCTGAAGAACTTTCAAAATCAAAACTTACTGCATTTATATGTGAAATGGGAATTTATTATGTTGAATCTTATAGAAAATATATAAGAGAAGCACTTGAACCAACAAGATTTGACGCACCAGAAAAAATTGAAGAGATAATAGATTATGCAAAGAAGTATGTAGATCTTGGAAATCAATATGGAGAAGGTTGGCTATTAACTGGTGAAATGGTTGAATTAATTGAGTCAGGCGTAGAAAATATTATCTGTGTACAGCCTTTTGGATGTCTTCCAAATCATATTACAGGAAAGGGAGTTATAAAAGCACTTAGAAACTCTTATGAAAAAGCAAATATAATTCCAATTGATTATGATGCATCGGCATCAGAGGTAAACCAATTTAATAGAATAAAGCTTATGCTTTCACAAGCAAGGAAGAATATGGAAGAAGGAAATAGTAAGTACGAAAAAGGATATTTAAAGAAAGCTGCAAGTGTAAAAAATTAAAAAATCCCCCTCACTTAGAGGGGATTTTTTATGTGTAAATTATTATAAAATTAAATTCTTTTGAAGATATTTTTCAAAGTTTCATCTTGCATTAAATTTTCTGTTTTGTCTTGTTTCTTTTTTTCATCATTGTAAACTGCTATGTCTTTTTGTGCTTTATAGTCTTTACCATTCATTGCACATTCAAAGGAATCTTTTGCTTCTTCAATTTGGACTTGAAAATCAGTTAAATCTTTTATAAGTTTTTTTGCAGCTTCTTCATCTTTATACATAATAGTTTCTTTAAATTCTGGTAAAACTTCTAAAGCTTTTTCACTTGCTTTTAAAGTATATTCGTGAGAACTTTTAAATTTTTGAGGTACATTTAAATTTTTAATTTTATCTACTGTTGAATTAATTTCAGCATTTGCTTTTTCGTAAGAAGCATTTAATTCATCGTCAGAAAGATTGGATGCATTTTCAAAAAAGCTAGTTTTTAAATTTGACATGGACTTATTTAAACTGTTTTGCAAAATTTTAACATCTTGTACATATTTTTCTTCTTCAACATTTAAATTTAAGTTGGAAGAAAGATTATTTATTATTACTTTAAAGTTATCCTTGTCCCACTTAACATCGGCTTTTAAATTTTCTGCAACAAATCTTAGAGGGACGAAAGTTCTCTCATTTTTAATCAAAGCTGGAGCATCAAGTTCTACTTCTTTTTCATTAACTTTTGCATTTTTTGAATCTATTTTTAATTCGATATTTACATCATTTCCAGAAATAGTAACTTTTCTAGAGTCATTATCCCATAAAACTTTGTATCCCAAAGTTTCGGATATGAACCTTATCGGAACAAGAGTCCTGTCGTTTTCAATAAAGGGTGATACATCTGATTTTATAATTTTTCCATTATATTCGATTGTAGGCGTTTTGTTTGCGAATACGTTTGTGCTTAAAAAAGCTAATAAAATTAGCGAAAATAAAATTGATTTAAATTTTCTCATAATTACCTCCATTATTTATCTTTATTATTTTCTTTAAGAATACTGTCACCATCTAAATTATTGTGAGTATTTAAATTAAAAACCTTTTCTACATAGGCTAGGTTGCTGTCCTTATCTCCTTGTATTTCTATAAAAGATCCATCTCTAGTAGTTGGAGTAACTTCTCCATTTTCATCATCTCTATAAAAAATTATATATTCACTATTTGGACTTAAAGTTTTTGGGATATCAATTACAATTTTTGAAAGGTCACCTTTATAATCTATTAGAAAAGATGTGTTCATTCCTTCAGCAGTGGAAGTTTGAATTCTGATTCTTGATATATAATCAGAATTTTTAATTAATTCGTCAAGTTCTTCCTTGTCAAAATTAGAAGTGGTCATTGTGTCTTTTTCTTTTTTATTTGTTGTAGAAACTTTTGTGTCTTCTGTCTTCTGATTTTTAGAATTTTTATTGCCACAGCCAACAAGACCTAGCACTAAAAATAAAGATATTAAAATAATAAAATTTTTTTTCATAATTACCTCCATTTTTAGTTAATTATATCATAAATAACTTAAATGAGAATTATATAATTTTAAATTAAATTCAATATGATATAATAAGAAGGGTGATAGAATGCCAAAAGATGTACTATTTATTTTGAAAAAATTAAAAGAAAAGGGATTTGAAGCATATATAGTTGGAGGATGTGTAAGAGATAAATTTATTGGGGTAGAACCTGAGGATTACGATATAACAACTTCAGCAAAACCTGAGGAAATAAAAGAAGTTTTTAGAGATTTTAAAAATATTTTAATTGGGGAAAAATATGGTACAGTTGGCGTTTTAATAAATAAAAAACTTTATGAAATTACAACTTTTAGAATAGATGGAAAATATTTAAATTTTAGAAAACCAGAAAGTGTAATATTTTCTGACAATCTCACTGAGGATTTAAAGAGAAGAGATTTCACTATTAATGCTATGGCAATTGATGAAAGTGGAAAAGTTTATGATCCCTTTGGTGGTAAAGATGATTTAAGGAAAAAAACTATAAGAGCAGTGGGAGATCCTATAAAAAGGATTCGTGAAGATGCAATAAGGATAATGAGGGCAATACGTTTTGCTGGAAGGCTGGATTTTTACATTGACGAAGAACTTTTTGATGCAATTAGTACTGAAAGAGAACTTTTGAAAAAAATTTCTCCTGAAAGAATTTTTGAAGAATTTTCTAAAATGATTACATCTGACAGACCATCAAGTTATCTTTTAATTATGGAAGAAACTGGGGTATTAGATGTGATTTTTCCAGAACTTAAAAGAACAGTTGGGTTCAATCAGTTTAGCCCTTTTCACGATAAAACTTTATTTGATCATCTTTTATGCGTAATGGATGAAGTAAAGCCTGATTTAACACTTAGGCTGGCTGCACTTTTTCATGACATATCAAAAGTTGATACTCTTACTATTGGGGATGATGGCAGAGGACATTTTTATGGTCATGAAATTTTAGGAGCAGATGTAGTTGCTGAAATATTAAAAAGATATAGAGTTTCTAATAAAATAATTGATAAAGTTAGAATTTTAATTTTAGATCATATGAAGGTACACAGCGAAATGTCCGATAAAGCTTTGCGAAGACAGATAAAAAGAGTTGGTAGAGAAAATGTAGAGGACCTCTACGATCTTTTGATTGCAGATTGTAAATGTACAAGAACAGATCGAGATGCGTCTTTTATTATAAATAGAAAAAATAGGGTAAAAAAATTATTAGAAGAAAAAGAGATGAAAACTAAAAAGTTTTTGGATATTGATGGAAACATTATAAAGTCAATGGGATTTAAAGAAGGACGGATTATTGGAGAAATTTTATCTGATTTAGAGGGTTTAGTTCTTGATGATCCGAGTAAAAACAATAGAGAATACTTAATGAAATATATAGAAAATAATTACAGGTGATATAATGACAAGATTATTTGGAACTGATGGAGTTCGTGGGATTGCAAATAAAAAGCTAACTCCAAATTTATGCTATGATATTGGAAGAGCTGCAGCCTTTGTGCTTGCAAAAAATAAAAGTGGAAAAGTTTTAGTGGGAAGAGATACAAGACTATCAGGTGATTTAATTGAATCAGCTCTTGTAGCTGGATTTATGAGTATTGGTCTAGATGTTGATATTGCTGGCGTTATTCCAACTCCAGGAGTTGCTTATCTTACAAGAACTGGAGATTACTTGTGTGGAGTTTCTATTTCTGCATCACACAATCCTTTTGAATACAATGGGATTAAATTTTTCTCAAGTGATGGTTTAAAGCTAGATGATTCTGTTGAGGATGATATAGAAGAAAAAGTTCTTTCAGGCACGAAGATTTATAAAGATGTGACTGGGGAAGATATAGGTAAAATTAATAGATCTTCCCAATTTACAAAAAAATATGTAGATTATCTAAAAACTTTGTCAGAAGAAAAATTTGATGGATTGAAAATTGCTGTTGATGCAGGGAACGGTGCTCAGTCACATATTGCTAAAGAAGTTTTAGAATCTTATGGTGCAGAAGTTAAGATAATAAATGACAAGCCCAATGGGAAAAATATTAATGACAATTGTGGCTCAACTAATCCTAATTTAATTGAAGAACTCGTAAAAAGTGAAAAGTCAGATATTGGAATGAGTTTTGATGGTGATGCTGACAGGATTATTGCAGTAGACGAGAAAGGAAATATAGTTGATGGAGATCACATTTTAGCAATTTGTTCCACATATTTAAAGAGAGATAATAAATTAAAAAATAATGCAGTTGTTGGAACTGTAATGTCTAATATGGGACTTAAAAAATATTTGGAAAGTATTGATGTAGATTTTGTGGAAACAAAAGTTGGAGATAGATATATACTAGAAAATATGCTACAAAATAATTATGTAATTGGCGCAGAGCAATCTGGTCATGTTATTTTCCTTGACTACAACACTACGGGAGATGGACTTGCAACTGGCATACATCTTTTGGAAATAATGAAAAAAAGTGGAAATAAACTTTCACAACTTAATGAACTTATGAGAGATTACCCTCAAGTTTTAAGAAATGCAAAAGTTCGAGATGATCTCAAAAATAAATATAATGAATTTTCTGAAATTGTAGATGCAATAAAAAATGTTGATGACAATTATAATGGAAGTGGTAGAGTTGTAATAAGACCTTCTGGTACGGAAGCACTTGTGCGTGTCATGATTGAAGGTGAAAATAAGGAAAAGCTAATTGAAGATGCAGAAAAATTAGTAGAAGTTATCGAAGACAAACTGGGAGTATAATTGAATGTATAAAATAATATCAGACACAAGTTGTGATCTAACAAAAGAAGAGATAAAGGATTTGGGGATTGAATATGTGCCCTTTAAAATATCTATTGATGATAAAGATTATATTGATGATGAAAGTTTAAATTTAAGTGAGTATTTAATTAATATGGAAAAGACAGAAAAGCCAATAAAAACAGCTTGTCCTGGACCTTTTGATTATTTAAATATTATAGAAAAAAGTATAGATAAAGATATTTATATTGTGACAATTTCTGGAAAACTTTCAGGATCTTATAATTCTGCTAAAATAGCCGAGAAAGAGGCAAGAGAAAAATATGACGATATAAAAATTCATGTAATAGATTCTAAATCAGCTTCCGCTGGACATACTCGAATTGTTTTAAAATTGTTAAATTTTGTAAAGGATAATGACTTTGAAAAAACTGTATCTTTAATAGATAGAGAAGTTGAAAATGAAACAACTATGTTTGTACTAGAAAGTATGAAAAACCTTATTAAGAATGGGAGAATTAAAAAGACAGCAGGACTCATTGCAAATGTTTTAAATATAAGGCCTATTATGATTTCAAATAATGGAGAGATAGAATTATTTGAAATAAATCGTGGAGTAAAAAAATCTCTAGATAAAATGATTAAAGCAATTGAAACAGAGTGCAAAGTTGGTGCATCTAATCTTGTGACAATTTCTTATGTGAAGAATAAAGAGCGTGCTGAAAATTTAAAGGAAAAAATAGAAGAATTATATGACGATGTTAAAGTTCATATAAGGCATACTAATGGTCTTTCTTCTGGTTATGCAGATATAGGAGGTATTGTAATAGCTTTTTGAGGTGAAGTATGAGTAAAGGTAATAGAAAAATTGAAGATAAATTTGATGAAAAAATAGATGACGCCTTTAGAGAAGAAAATTTTAAAGAAATTGGAGATATTATTGGAGAGAGTATTGATAATGCTATAAATGTCACAAAGGATTCAATTAAAAGATTTGTAAATAAAAATAAAGTTCAACACAATCTTCCTTATAGTGTGCAAAATGACGATAGAATAATAAACCAAAATCCAAAAACTGTAAAGAGAGTTAAGCACTTAGGATCTCTTGCTAAAACCTCTATAGTATGTCATCTTATTGCTCTTTTTTGGTTTCTAATGGATATGTTTGATACTTATGGTTCAATAAGAGAAGATTTACCAGCTTTAATTTTTTGGATAATTCCTGCACTTATTGTTTCTTTTTATGGAAATTATAGAATAAAAAAAAGCAAGGATCAGATTATTAGATTTAGAAAATACAATCGTGAAATTGGAAATAATACTGTGATTCCCGTTGCAGATCTTGCTGCCATAGCTGCAAAGCCAATTGATTTTACAATATCAGATCTTTTAAATATGATTGACAAAGATTATTATAGACAAGCAAGGATTGTTGAAAATGGAGAACTTTTCATTTTAGATTCAAAGACTTATAAACTTTATAAAGAAGAAATGTTAAAAGATCCAAAGGAAAGATATCAAGAAATTGAAGATAAAAACAATATAGAGCTTGCTGATGAACTTGCAGAGAAAGTAAAAAAAGAAGTTACAGAGCTTACAGAAATTGCAACTAAAGTTTCTGGTCCAATGGAAGAGAAGATAAAAGAACTTTTACAAATAGTTGGAAAGATTTTTGAACTTCTAAGGGAAAATCCAAACACTGCAAAAGACTTAAGTAAAGCTATAAATTATTATTTGCCAACAACAGTAAAACTTGCAAACTCTTATATAAAAATAAGTGAAAAACCGACAGAGTCTGTTAAGTCTTCTTTATTAGAAATAGAAAATACAATGGATACTGTAAATGATGCTTTTCTAAAAATTTTAGACAATCTTTATGAAGAAAAAATTATGGATATATCAAGTGATATGAGTGTGTTAAAATCAATGTTAAGACAAGAAGGACTTTTAGATGAAGATGAATTTAAAATTGGGGGATAAAAATGGATAGAGAAATAAAATTATCTCTTACAGATGATTTTGATGATTTAAAAGATAAAGATTCAAAAGAAGTTTATGAGGTCATTAATGATGATAAAGTCAAGTTGACACCAGAAGAAGAAAAACAAGTTGATGATTTTGCAAAATCTATTGACATAACAAATTCTAATATTATACTTCAGTATGGCGTTGGAGCACAAAGAAAGATATCTAATTTTTCAGAAAGAACTCTTGAAACAGTAAAGACAAAAGATCTTGGTGAAGTTGGAGATTTACTTTCTGGAGTTGTAAATGAGTTAAAGAGTTTTGATATTGATGAAGAAGACAAAAAGCTTGTTGGATTTTTTAAAAAACAGTTTAATAGTATGACTTCTGTAAAGACAAAATATGACAGTGCAGAAAAAAATGTAAATAATATAATAAAAACTTTGGAAGATCATCAAGTGACTCTTATGAAAGATATTGCTATGCTTGATCAGATGTATGAATTAAATGAATCTTATTACAAAGAACTCAGTATGTATATTTTAGCGGGCAAAAAAAAGTTAGAAGAAGCAACAAATGTGGAACTTCCAAGATTGCAAGAAAAGGCAGGAGAAACAAATTTACCAATTGATGCACAGCGTGCCAATGATTATGTGAATATGATAAATAGATTTGAAAAGAAGTTGCACGATTTAGACTTAACTAGAATGATTTCAATTCAAATGGCACCACAAATAAGAATGGTACAATCTTCAGATACTGTAATGGTTGAAAAAATTCAGTCAACAATTGTAAACACTATTCCACTTTGGAAATCTCAAATGGTGATTGCACTTGGAGCAAATCATTCAAAAGAGGCGGCAAGAACTACAAAGGAAGTAACAGATTTGACAAACAAACTTCTTAGAAAAAATGCAGAAACATTAAAGCAAACTACTGTTGATACTGCAAAACTTTCTGAGAGGGGAATAGTTGATATTGATACAATAAAACATACGAATGAACAACTTATATCTGCTCTAAATGAAGTTAGAGAAATTCAAATAGATGGGCACAAAAAACGTGAAGAAGCATCAATTGAACTTAGAAAAATTGAAGAAAATTTAAAATCTTCATTAGTTGAAATTGCTAATAAATAAAATTTTAATGAAAAAGGTCGAGAATATAAAAGTTCTCGGCTTATTTTTATTTTATCCAAATTTTATTTCTCCATCTGATATTGAATCTATAATTGCAAGAGAAAGAAGGTCGTAACCCATATCTCTAATAATTTTGCCACCATCTTGGAAGCCTTTTTCTATTGCAACAGATATTCCTGAGATTTTTGATCCTGATTGATTTGCAACGTCAATTAAACCCTTTAGTGCATTTCCTTCTGCAAGAAAGTCATCAATTATAAGAATATTATCTTCTTCTGATAAAAATCTTTTTGAAACTGTGATAGTATAATTTTTCTTTGTTGTAAAAGATTCTACTTTTGATTCGTAGATATCATCTCCAATGTTTAGGGTTTTTTGTTTTTTACAAAATACAACTTTTGCATTGTCAAAGTGTTTTGAAGCAACAGTTGCAAGAGCAATTCCACTTGCTTCAATTGTAAGTATTTTATTTATTTTTTTATCTTTAAAATGAATTGCCATCTCTTCAGCAAGTTTATCTAAAAGTTCTATGTCTAATTGGTGATTTAAAAAAGAATCTACTTTTACAATATTTCCATCTAAAATTCTTCCATCCTTAATAATTCTATCTTCTAATAATTTCATTTTACACCTCGTAATTTATTTTAAGATATTTACAAAAACTAATCAAGTTGAAGAATATTATTCATAAAACAAAATTTTACTATGTTATAATAAAGATATGAAGTACATAATATTTTTACTTATTTTTTTGACATCATGCACAGGAGAGAAAGTTTTGGACAGTTCAAGTGTAGAAAATATTTCTGCTGAAATTATTTCTATTGATGGCAGGTATGGAAGTGAATTAAAAATAAATAATGATGGCGAAGAATTTTTTATTGATGTAAAAGATATTAAACCTTGGAAAATTGATTTTTGTAATGTTGATGGAGGTGAAAAAGAGTTAGCTATTGGTGTTTATAAAAAGACTCCATTCCACCAAGAGTATGCAAAAAGATGTTTTCTATACAATATAGATTTAAAAAACAAGATACTTAAGCCAAAGTTTAGGATATCAAGACTTTATAATCCAATAGAAGATTTTAATCTTTGTGATATTGACGGCGATACTTTTGACGAGATAATTGCCATTGAAAAAAATATAGATGGAAATTATTTATTTGGAGTTTATGATTGGTCAAATTTTTCATTTGAAAGAAATTATGGAAGTAAAAATTTAAAAAATAAGCCTAAGTTCTTGGATAAAGAAAAACAAATTGAGATTGCTGGTAAAAGATATGAATTATTTTTAGAAGGAGATGAAATAAAATGGAAGTAAATAAAAAACTTATAATTTTTTCTATTTTAACGCTTTTAATTTTAACATCTTGTAATAAAAGTGAAAAAAAAGAATTGGAGAAAGATACTGCAAAAATTGAACTACAAGACACGAAATTTTTAGATGAGATGGAGAATAAAACAACTTATATTGATTATAAAGTTTCTGAATTTTCACCAAAGGTTTCTGATTATAAAGTTGCAGACGATTTTTCAAATGTGGAAAATATTAATAATTTTGGAGATTTTACAGATAGGCAAAAAGAAATGTTAAGGAAAAATTTCTTTGTAATTACAAAGCCAAGAAATTCAGAATATGTTATTTATAGTGATGATGGATGGGATTATCGATTTGATCAAATTCACCAAATTTACGAGGACAATGAGTATAAATATATACCTAATTTTGTTACGACAGATTCTGTAACTCACATTTTTCATATTTTTTACGATGGATTTTTGAGAAATTTGGAAAAAGAAGAACTTTATCCAAAGGCAATTGAGTTAAATAAAAATTTACTTGCAGAAAATATAAAACTTTATAATGAAATTAATAATGAAAAATTGAAAGCGATAGAGTTAAAAAATATTGCTCTTGTAGCTACGGACCTTAAACTACTTGGAGAAGAACCTGAAAATATTCCTGAAAAAGCGAGAACTTTAGTAGAAGAGGAATTAAAAAATGTAGAGAATAAAAATATTTCTGAAAGTGTTATAAGTAACAAAGAACTTGATTATTCACAATTAATTCCGCGAGGTCACTACACTAGAGATGAAAATTTAAAAAAATATTTTAAGGGGACAATGTACTTGGGTCAACTTGGACTTTTTATTGAAAAAGATGGCGAAGTAAATGAAGAAGCAATTTTGCAAAGTTTAATGCTTACACATTCTGTTTATAAGAATCCAGAAATTTTAAGAACTTGGGAAGATTTAGTCGAACCAATTGATTTTTTAGTCGAAAATGCTGATGATCTTTCAATTAGAGAATATGCAAGAACACTTTATGGAATTTATGGTAAAGATGTAGACATAAATAAATTAGACGAAAAAGAAAATTTGAATATGGCTTATGAAGTTTTGAAGGGATATCCTGATCCAAAGATTGCAGGTTTTCTTGGAAAGTCATTTAGATTTATGCCACAAAGAGCTGTGATGGATAATGTCCTTTTGCAAAATGTTATTGATATTTCAAGTGAATCAAAGCCATCAGATAGACCAATTTATACAGGGCTTGACCTTATGACTGCTTTTGGCAACGAAAAAGCTAGAGAAATTCAAAAGGAAGATCCTTATAATTCTCACTGGGATAAGTATGAAGAAAGAACAGAAGAAAATATTTCTTATGTGAAAAAAATGAATGATTTAGATTGGCAAAAGAATATGTATAGAGGATGGTTGTGGATGTTAGAGTCCTATAATCAAGAATTTGACAAGGGATATCCAATGTTTATGCGTAATGATGCTTGGGAGAAAAAGGACTTAGTATCTGCGCTAGGTTCTTTTGCAGAATTAAAACACGATACGCTTCTTTATGGTAAGGCAATTGTGGCAGAAATGGGTGGAGATGAAAATAGAGAAATTCCAAAATCTTATGTTGAACCTAATGTTGAACTTTATGAAAAGTTAAACTGGCTACTTGAATTTACAAAAGTGAATTTAAAAAATCGTGAGATGTTAAATGAAAAGTACGAAGAAAAGATAAATAATTTTCAAAACATGGTTGTGAAGTTAAGAGATATTTCTATAAAAGAACTTCAAAATGAACCTCTTACAGAAGATGAAATTTTAGATTTATTTTATATTGGTGGAGAAATGGAAAGACTTATGGTGGATTTTGTAGAGTCAACTGATGAATTTGAGATTTCTAATTGGTATGAAATAGAAAATTCAACAGATAGGAGAATGCCAGTTGTAGTTGATCTTATGAGAGTTGTAAAAAATAATGTAGGACTTCCAGAAGGAGAAATTTCTCATATAGGAACAGGAAAGCCAATGGAAATTTTTGTCATCTATCCTCACGAGGGAAAACTTTATATGGGCAGAGGGGCAACTTTTTCTTATTATGAATTTTTAAATAAGGAAAGGCTAACTGATGAAGAGTGGCAAAAAATGATTTATGATGAAGAAACTGATTTTCCAAAGTGGTACAAGGATATTGTGACTGAAGAAAAAGAAGAAATAGAATATTCTGTGAATGATTTAGATTATGAGGAAGAGATGTATAAAGAATAGTTAAAGAGGGTAAGTCCCTCTTTTTATTGTAAAATTTCAAATTTAAAATTAACATATGTTATAATATTTTGAGGTGATAATATGCTTTTAGAATTAGTTGAAAAGAGAAGAAGTATTAGAAAATTTACTGATGAGAGGGTAAGTGATGAAGATTTAAAAGAAATCTTAACTATTGCACTTCACGCACCTACGGCAAAAAATAGGAATCCAGTTAGATATATTGTCGTTAGAGATAAAAAAAGACTTAATAAATTATCTGATTATAAAGAAAGTGGAGCAAAATTTCTTGCTCATGCAGATGTGGCAATTGCTGTTGTGACAGATAGTGAAATTGCACCAAATACAAATCATCAAGATGCGTCTATTGCTGCAACTTTTATTTTACTCGCAGCAAGTGATTTAGATCTTGGAGCTACTTGGGCAAATGTAGTTGATGCTAAGCATGAAAGTGGAATAAGTTCACAGGAATTTTTGCACAAATTTTTTGATTTAGAAAAAAAGTTTAACGTGGAATGTGTAATAGGAATTGGCCATCCTGCAGAAGAAAAATCAGATAAAATTCCCTTTGAATATTCTGAAAATGTATTTGAGGACTTGCATGATAAAGTTAAATAATTTAGAGGAAACTAAAGAATTTGGAAAGTTCTTGGGCGAAAATTTAAATCCTGGAGATGTCCTTTGTCTAAATGGAGATTTGGGGGCAGGAAAGACCACTCTTACAAAAAGTATTTCAAAGGGATTAGGAATAGAAGATTATGTAACTAGCCCAACTTTTTCAATTGTAAATGAGTATTATGGGAAGATAAATTTATATCATATTGACACATATAGACTAGATGAAAAGTTAGATGTGGATTACTTGGGATTTGATGAGTATTTTTACTCTGATGGAGTTACAATTGTTGAGTGGGCAGAAAAAATAAGAGATGCACTTCCAGAAGAATATATTGAGATAAATATTTCGCTAAAAGAAAATACACGTGAACTTGAAATTAATTTTATTGGCGATAGATTTGAAAAACTTAAGGAGAAGTTAAATGAAAGTTTTGGGGATTGATACTTCAACAAAGACTACGGCTATTGGACTTATTGATGACGATGAAGTTCTTGCTGAATATAATTTGACAGGACGAGTTTCCCATTCAGAATCTGTTACAGATATGATAGAAGAAATATTTGAAAAATTTGAATTCAATATAGAAGAAATTGATTTAATTGCAGTAGGAATCGGACCAGGTTCTTTTACAGGGCTTAGAATTGGAATTACAATTGCAAAAGTTATGGCCTTTGCATTAAAAAAGGAAGTAATTGGAGTTTCATCTCTTATTGCAAATGGTATGTCAGATGCAGGAGTTGTTGCAACAATAGTTGATGCAAGAAGAGGAAATGTTTACGCATCAATTATAAAAAATGATGAAGAACCTGAAGTTTTATTTGAAGATAATATAGTAAATTTTGAAGATTTGAAAAGAGAATTAAATAAATATGAGAGTATTTGTATTACAGGGATTGACGGAAAGAAATTTTTTCATGAAATCAAAAATGCAAAACTTTCTAAAAATTTAAATATTAAGGGCACAAATATTGCAAAACTTGGACTAATTAATTATAAGAAAAATGGTGGCGATGATATTTTTAATTTAGTTCCAAATTATTTAAAAATTTCTCAGGCAGAAGCACAATATGGAAAAGATAATAAGAAAAGCAACTGAAAAAGATGTGAATGCAATTTATAAAATTGAAGTAGACACATTTGATGAACCATGGTCTAAAAAATCAATCAAGATGCAAATTGTAGATGATGAACTTTCAGACGTTTATGTAGCAGAAATTGATGGAATTATTGCAGCATATATTGGCTATATGAAAATTTTTGATGAAATGCACATTGCAAATGTTGCAGTGAGAAGTGATTTTCGTGGCCGGAAAATTTCTAATGATTTGTTTGATGTGGTGACAAAAATTGCAGACAATGAAAATTTTAAAATGACTCTTGAAGTAAATAAAAAAAATGAAATTGCAATTAATTTGTATAGAAAATATGGATTTAAAATAGTTGGAGATAGAAAAAATTATTATGGCATTGACCAAGATGCTTACATAATGTGGAGGGAGTGATTAGATGAAAGTTTTGGCATTCGAATCATCTTGTGATGAAACTTCTGTTGCAGTTGTAGAAAATGGCAGAGAAGTTCTTTCTAATGTAATTGCATCGCAAATTGATACGCATAAAAAATTTGGAGGAGTTGTACCAGAAATTGCATCAAGGCAGCACGTAGAAGCTATTAATACAGTTTTAAAAGAAGGTCTTGATGAAGCTGATGTAGATTTAGATAATATAGATTTGATTGCAGCTACAAAGGGACCCGGACTTATTGGAGCTCTTTTAGTTGGATTAAGTGCAGGAAAGGCTCTCGCTCTTGCAGAAAACAAACCCTTTGTTGGAGTAAATCATATTGAGGGGCACGTTTGTGCAAATTATATTTCTTCAAGAGATTTAGAGCCACCTTTTGTTGGCTTAATTATTTCTGGAGGACACACTTATTTAATTGAAGTAAAAGATTATATCGATTTTACTCTTTATGGAAGAACTGTTGATGATGCAGTGGGAGAAGCTTTTGATAAAGTTGCTAGGTCTTTGGGTCTTCCTTATCCAGGCGGGCCTGTAATAGATAAACTTG
This sequence comes from Peptoniphilus rhinitidis 1-13, assembly GCF_000246925.1. Lineage (NCBI taxonomy): Bacteria > Bacillati > Bacillota > Tissierellia > Tissierellales > Peptoniphilaceae > Peptoniphilus > Peptoniphilus lacydonensis. Next base: position 39,706 of record NZ_BAEW01000001.1, read on the forward strand.
CAAAAGAAGGAAAAGAAACAATAGAATTTCCAAGAGTTATGATAAAAGACGAAAACTATAATTTTTCTTTTAGCGGTTTAAAGACGGCTGTGTTAAATTATTTAAACAGTTCTAAACTTCGTGGTGAAGAAATAGTTGTAGAAGATGTATGCAAGTCATTTCAAGAGGCAGTTGTAGATGTTCTATTAGAAAAAACTTTTAGACTTGCAAAGGAAAAAAAATTAGATAAAGTTGTTTTATCTGGAGGAGTTTCAGCAAATTCAAGAATAAGAGAAGCTTTTGTTGAAAAAGGGAAAAAAGAGAATATTAAAATATTTTATCCTGATTTAAAGTTATGTACAGACAACGCAGCAATGATTGCGTCTGCTGCTTATTATAATTATATTTCTGGTAAAGTGGAAAAAGAAAATTTTGCAAATCCAAATTTAGGATTAAAATAAAACTCTCTTTGCCATTTAAGGTAAAGAGAGTAAGAACTTTATTTTATAAATTATTTATAAATTTTAATATCTCAATTTTTGAAATATTTTTTTCAAAGACTTCTAAATGATCTATGCCCATAATTTCGTGGGCATTTTTTATACCCTGAGAAACTAATTTTTCCACAGAGTAATTTTCTCCAAATTCAGGACTTTTTGAAGAAATAAAGAATAAATTTGAGATTCCATTTATATTTTTGTTGTAAATTTCTTTTGGATTTTTTTTGTAATCTTCTAGTATAGATATGCTGACATTTTCTAAATTAAATCGGAGTTTTCCATAATAATTTTCTAAATTAAATAATTTTATAATTTCGAAGAAAAAGTCGTCGCCACTCATTGATTTAAAATTATCTCCAACAAATATTGAATTTTTATTTGGATCTAAAATTTTAAGAAATACATGATTATCTTTAACTTTCACAGAAATTCCTGATTTTACTTTAAAAATAAAGAAATCTTTATCTTTTAAGTCTTTCTTTAAATTATTTACAAAAGAAGCATCAGAAAAGTCAAGTCTAACATAAATAATTGATTTATCAAAAGTTCTTCCTTCAATTTCTCTATAAATATTTTTAGATTCATTATATATTTCTTTAGAAAAATAAGTATTTAAAATATTTTTAGGGAACTCTTTTAAATTGCCAATGTATAAATTATCAAGATAAGATGGAGATTCAATTGAAATAATGTCTTTGACATCAGTATAAATATCTTCTACTTGGTTATCTTTTTCAAAAATTAAATTCTCAACATAGTTTTCTTTTGCATTAAAATTCACAAATTTATAGTTTTCATAAAAATTAACCCCTAAATCTTTTAAATAGTTTTTTACTTTTTTATAAATTTTATCTGTATCAAGATCAAAATAATATTCAGATCCGATAAAATCAATTAAAGCTTCTTTAAATTCTGATATTGGGCTAGTAGATTTTAAATTGTATAAAGAAGCCAAGTAGTAGTATAAATTTGTATTTAAAAAGTCAGTAAATAAAAAATATTTTTCAATAGTTTCTTTATCTTTTTTTTCATCTTTTGAAAAGTCAATTGGATGCAGTAAGAGTTTATATATTTTCTTTTTACTTTCTTCATCTATTTTTGTCAATTTGGGATAAATTTCTCCAGATAAATTTAAGAGTACAGGTTTTTCTTTTTTTTCTATTTTCTTATAAATTTCCTTTAGTTCTTCTTTACTTAAAATATTTTTTAGCATTTCTAAAGTATTTTGAAAATTAAATTTTGAAAATCTATTGTCAAAGGTTGGATAAGTATTTTCTGAATCTTCTATTTCTGTGAACTCATTGAAATATTTTGTATAGATGTTTATATTAGAAGGATCTAAATTTGCATGATTAATTAAAGCAAAGGCAAGAGATAAATTTCCAAATCCATCACCAAGTAAAAAGGCTTTTGTATTTTCATCTCGATTTGGTAACAAAATTTTTACTTCTTCATCTTTTGAAACTTTTTTTGCAGCAAAAAACGCAGCAGAAATTGTGGCAGCTGCAAGTGCCATTTTTTTAATGTCATCTTTTTTTGACATAACCTCACCTCATAATGTTTTTACCCAATTTTTACTTCATAAATTAAAGTTTGTTAAATTGTTTTTTTATAAGTATAATAGGAGGAGAAATAAATTTTTAGAGGGAGGTATTTTTGTGGAAAAATATAAATTAATCGAAGAAAAATATATAGATGAAGTTGCGTCAAATTGTAAAGTTTATACTCATATAAAAACTGGCGCAAGAGTTCTTACCCTTTCAAATAACGATGAAAATAAAGCTTTTGGAATTGGATTTAGAACGCCGCCAGAAAAAGGCAACGGAGTGTGTCATATTGTTGAACATTGTGTGCTATCTGGTTCTAGAAAATTTAGGACAAAAGAACCTTTTATGGATTTAATTAAGTCATCTCTTCAAACTTTTTTAAATGCAATGACTTTTCCTGACAAGACAATTTATCCTGTGGCAAGTAGAAATGAAAAGGATTTTTATAATCTAATGGATGTATATCTCGATGCAGTTTTCTATCCAAGAATTTATGAGGAAGAAAAAATATTTTTACAAGAAGGATGGCATTACGATTTAAAAAGTGAAGATGATGAATTAAAATATAATGGTGTTGTTTACAATGAAATGAAAGGAGCTTATTCTTCTTCAGAAAATATTGTTGCAGATGGCATGAGTTTTTCTCTTCACGAAAACTCTACTTATGGAGTTGATTCTGGTGGGGATCCAAAACTTATTCCAAGCCTTAGCTATGAAGAGTTTAAAGATTATCACAAAAAGTACTATCATCCATCTAATTCTTATATTTATATTTATGGAAATCAAGATATGGAAAAGGTTCTTGATTTTATAGACAATAATTATCTTTCAAGCTTTGAAAAAGAGGAAATTAATTCTGAAATTATTTTAAATGAAGAATTAAAAGAAACTAAGGAAGTTCATATGACTTTCTCTGCTTCGAAGGAAGAAATGAAAGAAAAAATTGATTATCTTGCAAAAGGATGGACAATTGGTTATGCAAATTCTAAATTAGATGTATTTATGAGAGATTTCTTGGCTGAACTTTTAATAGATGCTGAAGGTGCTCCTTTAAAAAAAGCTATTTTAAAATCTGGTCTTGCGGAAGATGTTTATTCAGAAATTTCTTCTTCATTGCCTCTAGACTTGTCAATAATTTTGAAAAATACTGATGCTAATAAAAAAGATGAGTTTTTGGAAATTTTAAATGAAACTTTAAATGATTTGGTGAAAAATGGAATAGATAGAGATCTTTTAGAAGCCACTTTAAATAAATTTGAATTTATTTTTAGAGAAGGTGGAGGCACACAAAAAGCAGTAGTCTATTATATAAGGGCATTAAATTCTTGGCTCTATGATAAGTCGCCTTTAGATGCACTTTATTACAACGACATTTTAAATGAAGTAAAAGAAAAAATAAATGACAATTTTGTGGAAAACTATATTAAAGAAAAGTTAATTAATAATAATTATTCTGTTATTTTGTCTGCAACTCCAGAACTAAATAAAAATGAAAAACAAGACAAAAAACTAAAAGAAGAACTTTTAGAATTAAAAGAAAAAATGTCTAATGAAGAAAAAAGAGAAATAATAAAGAAAAGTATTGATCTTGATAGGTACCAAACAGAAGAAGACACAATAAAAGATAAGGACACAATTCCTTCCCTTAAGCTATCTGATATAGAAAAGAAAGTTACCGATTATCCTTTTGAAGAAGATAAAATAGGAGATGTAGTTTATTTAAAATCAAATCAAGACACAAATAGGATTGTCTACACTACAATATCACATGACATTTCATTTATAAAAAAAGAAGAACTTGAAACAATGTCGATTCTTCTTTCATTAATTGGCTTAATTGATACAAAGAATTATTCTTATGAAAAGTTAAATAATGAAATTTACAAATCAACTGGTGGAATAACTATTACTCCAACAGTTTATGTTGACTCAAAGAATCCAGAGAAATATTCTCTTAGAATGAATGTAAAGATGAAGTCAACTGCAGAAAATGTTGGTAGAGGTCTTGAAATAGTAAAAGAAATCATAACTAATTCAGTAGTTGATTCAAAAAATAGAGTTAAAGAAGTTTTGAACATACTAAGATCAAGAATTGAATCGACAATGCTTCAAAATGGACACCAATTTATTGTGTCAATTTTAAAATCATATTATTCAGAAGTGTCAGATCTTGAGTCACATATTGGCGGGCTTTATTATTATCAATATATGAAAGATCTTACAGAAAATTTTGAAGAAAGATGGGAAAGTTTTAAAAATTCTGCTGAAAATATTTATGAAAAGCTATTTACAAAAGATAATCTGATTATTTCAACATCAGGAAATATTTCTGATCTAAATAATATTAAAGATGAATTAGAAAATTATATTAACGAATTAAAAAACAATGAACTGGTTAAACCAAAATATGAATTTGAAAATACAAACAAGAATGAAGGACTATATACAACTTCTAATGTTGTATATGTTTCTAAAGGATATAATTTAAGAGAGCTTGGACTAAATTATTCAGGAGATTTAACAGTTCTTGCAAATATTTTAAATTCCTATTATCTTCACAATGAGATAAGAGCAAAGGGCGGGGCTTATGGTGCAGGAATAACAATTGCGCGCACTGGAGAAATGGCAACATATTCTTATAGAGATCCAAATTTAAAAAATACAGCGAGAGTTTACGACAACATTGGTGAATTTGTTGAAAATCTGAAAATTTCAAATGAAGATTTAAAAGGTTTTATTATTGGATCAATGAATGCTTTTGATCCACTATTATCACCAGGACAAATTGGTGACGTCAATCTTTCAAGATATATAACGGGCTTGAAAAAAGATGACCTTGAAAAATTTAAAAAAGAGGCATTAAACACAAGAATTGAAAAACTAAACTCTTATGGAGAAATATTTAAAAAAGCAATGGAAAAGAATTATATTGCAGCTTTCGGAAGTGAAAATATAATTAGAGATGGCAAGGATCTTTTTAAAGAAATAAAAAGTTTGAGATAAAATTAAAAATTATTAAAAAAAGTCAGTTGTCAAAGGACAGTTGACTTTTTTAATAAAATAGAATATAAAGAGCAGTACAGGATACAAATAATATAGAAGAAAAATTACAAATTATAAGTAAAAATTTTACAAAAAATTTACAATTTAAGTTTACGATTAATATGAGGAAAATTATGAGAAATGCAATAGTAGATATAGGATCAAACACAATTAGATTAATCGTTTTTGATGTAGAAGAAAGTAGCAGAAGTTTTAAAAAAATTTTAAACAAAAAGTACACAGCAGGTCTTATTACTTATGTTCATGATGGCGAGCTTTCAAGAAAGGGAATAAAAAAACTTATAAAAACTTTATCTAGTATTAAAAATATTGTAGAAGAATTAAGTGTGGATTCTTTCACGCCCTTTGCAACGGCTTCTCTTAGAAATTTAGATAATACAGAAGAAGTTTTAGAAGAAGTACAAAAAAGTTTGGGAATAAAAATTGATGTTTTAGAACAAGTTGAAGAAGCTTTTCTTGGAAATATTGGCATTAGAAGTGAAATAGACATCAAAGAAGGTATAACTATTGATATAGGAGGTGCCAGTACAGAAATTGTTTATTTTGAAGAAGATGGGCCCTCTGATTTTATAAATTTAAAGACAGGCTCACTTCTACTTTTTGGGGAAAATGTAAGCACGATTTTGCCAAAGAAAAAAGAAATTCGTTCAATAGAAAAATCTATTAAACGTGAAATTAAGTCCTATTCATTTTCACAAAAAGCAGATAAATTAATAGGGATAGGCGGAACTATAAGAACTACTGGGAAAGTTATTGGAGATCTTTGGGGTGAAGACGAAAAAAATTTTACCCTAGATGATGTTTATAAACTTTTGGATCTCATAAAAGATAGAAATACAGAAGCTATTAGGTCAATTATAAGGACAAATCCTGCGAGAATTCATACAATAGTTCCTGGAATTATAATTTTAAGGACAGTTATGGAGAAATTTGGAATGTATGAAATACAAGTTTCTTCGAATGGACTTAGGGAAGGTTATTTAATTTATAAAGTATTGGATGGTAATAATGAAATCATATTTTCAAAATAGAGAACTCTCTTGGCTGAGATTTAATGAAAGAGTTTTGTTAGAAGCGACAGAAGAAAGTGTCCCAGATCTTGAAAAATTAAAATTTGTCAGTATTTTTGTTTCAAATTTAGATGAATTTTTTATGGTGAGAGTTGGGTCTTTATATGATCTTTCTTTGTTAAAAAAAGAAGTAATAGATAATAAGACTGGAATGAATGCAGAGGAACAAATTTCTGCAATTTTAAAAACTCTTCCACAAATGTATAAGGAAAAAGATGAAATTTTTGAGAAAGTTTCAAAGGATTTAGAAAAATCAAATATAAAAGAATTAAAATATTCGGATTTAAATTTGGAACAAAAAAAATTTGTAGAAGATTTTTATATGAAAAGAATTGATCAATTAGTTTCACCGCAAATTGTGGATTTAAATCATCCTTTTCCATTTTTAGAAAACACAAAACTGTATGCTTTTGCTCAACTAGAAAAAAATAAAGAAAAGGTATTTGGAATAGTTCCTGTTAGAAATACATATCCAAAGTATTTACTTTTACCAGGAGAAAATGTGGAATATATTTTGATTGAAGAGATTATTTTAAATCAAATCGATCAAATTTTTAAAGATTATAAAGTTTTATCAAAAAATATAATAAAAGTTACAAGAAATGCAGACTTTGTTGATGATAGAGATACTTGGGAAGAATTTGATGATTATAGAGAATATATGAAAAGCATATTGAAAAAGAGAAAGAGATTAAATGTTGTAAGACTTGAATCTCAAGGAAAGCTTTCAAAATCTTCTCTTAAATTTCTGCTTGAAAAAACTGAATTAAGAGAAGATGCTTATTTTCCAATAGAATCTCCATTAAATATGAAATACGTTTTTGAATTAATTGATGATATACCAAATGCGATGAAGAAAAAACTTCTTTTTGATGATTTAATTCAATATAATCCAGCAGATTTCACAAGAAGTGTAATAGAAGATATTAGACAAAAGGATAGGCTTTTATCTTATCCTTATGACAGCATGGATACTTTTCTAGAACTTCTAAAAGAGGCTTCTAATGATCCAAACTGTAAATCTATAAAAATTACTATTTATAGACTTGCAACAAATTCAAAAGTGGTAAGATATTTGACACAAGCAGCCCAAAATGGAAAAGAAGTTACAGTTTTTGTTGAACTTAAGGCAAGATTTGATGAAGAATCAAATATAAATTATGCAAATATATTGTATGAAGAAGGTTGCAATATTATTTATGGATTTAATAAATATAAAACTCACTCAAAGATTTGTCTAATAACTTTTAGAAATCCTAAGACAGAAAATTTAAATTATATAACACAAATTGGAACGGGAAATTACAACGAATCAACTGCAAAGCAATATACAGATTTTGCTCTTATGACAGCTAATCCAGAGATTGGACTAGATGCAACAGATTTTTTCAAAAATATGTCCCTTGGAAATTTAAACGGGAAATATATGCACCTTTTGCAATCTCCTACATCTCTTAAAACTGGTTTAATGCATCTTGTTGAAAGAGAAATTGAAAAAGGAGAGAAAGGATATATTCTTTGCAAATTTAATTCTCTTACAGATAAAGATTTTATAGATAAATTTGTAGAAGCATCACAAAAAGGCGTAAAAATAGATTTAATTATAAGAGGAATTTCCTGCATGTTGCCTGAAATAAAAAATCAAAGTGAGAACATAAGAATTAGATCTATTGTTGGAAGATTTTTGGAACATCCACGAGTATATGTTTTTGGAAAAGAAGACTCAGTAATATATATTTCTTCGGCAGATCTTATGACTAGAAATACTGAAAATAGAGTGGAGATTGCAACGCCAATATTGGATGAGAAAATAAAAAATAGAATTTTAAATTATTTAGAAATTCAATTGAAAGACAATGTTGGAGCTAGAACTATGAACAGTTCTGGAGAATATGAAAAGATTAGTATAGATAATGATAGATTAGCCTCTCAAAAGTATTTTATAGAAGAGGCAGAAGCTAGAAAGAATAGAATGAAGAAGGGAGATAACAATAAAAATAATATTGAAAAAACAAATAGTAAACAGAAGAAGTCCTTCTTGGAAAAAATATTTGGTTTTCTAAAAAATAATAGAGATTAACGGGTAATTAAATTAACTAAAAGAAAGAGTTTGCAGAAATTTATTTACATTATAAGAAAGAGGATTTATACTAAAGTCGTAGTAAATGATAGTAGTAATATAAAATCTAGATAAATTATGAAATCATTTTACTGCGGTTAGTTTATTTAAAAAGTAAATTAAATAACAGGGGGTAATTATTTATGAAAGGAAAAAACAAATTAGTTGGAGTATTGGCAGTAACATTATTATCAAATGCAGCAATGCCAATGGTGTATGCTGCATCAGGAACTTATTCTGTTCCAAATACAGCTATTTATGCCCAAACAAATGAAGCAGCATTAAATGAAGCAAATTCCAAATTAGATTATTTGGGTGATTTGATTGATGGAATTGAAAAGATTGGTGATTTAACTGGTCAAGAACTAGGTTGGTTAAAGGAATTAAAAGAAGCCTATAAAGCTATTAGTAAAATTGTTGAAGGTCTTGAAAAAGGTGTAGGAAATATAGCTGAATTAAGGGCTAAAGTTATTCCAAGAATTGACTTATTAATAAATATTGCTGAAACAATTACAGCAGATGCAACTGAACTTTCAGACAGTCAACAACAAGCACATGTAATTATAGGTTTTGCAGTAACACGTGCTGTAGTAAAAGCTGTTGATCCATTTGAAACAGCAGACGAACTAAAGAAAGCATCAAGCGATTTGACAGCAGCTTTAGATAGAGCCAGAGCAGTTCCAAAACAAACAGAAGACTCAGTTAGAACACACTATAATTTAGAAAAATTAAATAAAGCAATTAATGATGCAAAAAGAGCAAGAAATAAAGAATTACGTAATAAGTTAGATGCTACTATGTTGGCAGAAGTTGACATGGCTATTAAAAAAGCTGAAGATGTAAAAAGAAATAATAAAGCTACTGTAAAAGAAGTAGCAGAAGCAGCAGATGAACTTAATGCTAAAATTGAAGAAGCTTATAATTCTATTCCTGAAGGAGAAAGAATAGCAAGTAAGAGTACAAAAGTTGAATTAGAAAAAGATATTAAGATTGCTAAGAATGTACGCAAAGAACTAAAAGGAAAAGTTGATTCTTCAGTTATAAAAGAATTAAGTAAAGCTATATCTAGTGCTGAAAGAGTTTTAAAGAATAATAGATCAACTGTAAATGAAGTTCAAGAAGCTGACAAAGCAATTGTAGAAGCTACAAATATTGCAAGAGAAGCTATAAATGTAGTTCCAGAAGAAAATCCAGCAGTTGAACCTGAAACTCCAGTTGTTCCAGAAGAAGACCCAGCAGTTGAACCTGAAACTCCAGTTGTTCCGGAAGAAGACTCAGCAGCTCAAGATGAAACTACTCCAGTTGAAGATAATAATAATGAAGTTGAACAACCAGCTGATGAAGTAGAAGAAGCTTTAGTAGAAGTTGTTGAATAATTTTATAGATAAAAAGTTATTTGTAAAAATATATTCTTTATAATATAAAACTAAATAATATTTATATTAAGACTCTGGGATTTATGAAATCTCAGAGTTTTTTTGGAATATTTGAAAATTTTTAGAATTAGAATTTTAAAATAAAACTCTATAAAATAATTGTTATTAACAATAAATAATTTATAATTTAATATTAATTTTAATTATAGGAACTTCAAAATAATTTTTAATTGCTATTAAATATTTAAATAGATAATCTTGACAATCAAAGTGTTAATTGTTAAGATTTAATTGTATGAGAGCTCATTTTGAGTGAAAGTGTGCCTAGGGATCCGGGCTTTGCCAAGGACCGAGCGGTACGGATACTTTTTTTAGTATCACACCTTAGGGAAAAAAGCCCAGAGGGGTAGGTTTTACGAAATCTGCCTCTTTGGGCTTTATTTAATTTTACTGGAGGAATTATGAAGACTATTTACCAAGGAAAAACTAAGAATGTTTTAGAAGAAGATGGAAGATGTTATTTACAATTTAAGGATGACATGACAGGAACTGACGGAGTTTTTGATACTGGTGGAAACCAAGTAGCTGGTAGTATTGAAGGTGCGGGGAAAGAGTGCTTAAAAGTTACAAAATTTTTCTTTGAAAAAATTAATGAAGCTGGGATTAACACTCATTATATTTCCTCAGATGTTGATAATAATTTAATGGAAGTTAAAAGAGCAAAAGTTTTCGGAAAAGGTCTTGAAGTTATTACAAGATTTAAAGCTGTTGGTTCTTTTTATAGAAGATATGGTCTTTATATTGAAGAAGGTGCTGATCTTCCTGAATATACTGAAATAACTTTAAAAGATGACGACAGAGAGGATCCACTTATCACTAAAGAAGGTCTTGTTGCTTTAAATATTTTAAAACCAGAAGAATATGACAAGATTGTAGAAATGAATAGAAAAATTGCAAATATTGTTAAAGATATTTTAGCCGAAAATGGACTTGATCTTTACGATATTAAATTTGAATATGGTAGACTTGAAGGTTCAGATGAAATTGTTTTAATTGACGAAGTAAGTGGTGGAAATATGAGAGCTTATAAAGATGGAAAATATGTAGAGCCACTTGAAGTTTCAAAGTATTTAGACATATAAGGAGTAAAAATGAGAGTATCAATTATAATGGGGTCAATTTCTGATAGAGAAATTGCAGATAAAATTGTTGCAAAATTAATGGAATTTGGAATTGATTACGAAGCCAAAGTAATTTCTGCTCATAGAGCCTTAAATCAGTTGCAAGATTATGTTAAAAACGCTGAAAATGAAAGTGAAGTGTTCATTTCTATTGCAGGAAAAGCTGCACATCTTGGTGGTGTAATTGCCGCTCTTACTACTAGACCTGTAATAGGTGTTCCTGTTAAGAGTTCAACTCTTGATGGACTCGATGCACTTCTTTCAACAGTTCAAATGCCAAGTGGAGTTCCAGTTGCAACTGTTGCAATTAATGGCGGAGAAAATGCAGCAATTTTAGCTGCTGAAATTCTGGCTATTAAAGATGATAATCTTAGAGAAAAATTAAAGAAATTTAGATCTGATATGTCAGAAAAAATTGCAAACACCGATTATGTTTATGAAAGGTAGAAGGAGTGCAAATGGCAATTAATTATAAAGATGCAGGCGTAGATGTTGATGCAGGTCAAAAAGAAGTTGAGTTAATAAAAAGTATTGTTTCTAGAACTCAGTCAAAAGATGTATTGTCATCTCTTGGCGGGTTTTCAGGCCTTTTTAATTTAGATTTAAGTGAAATTGACAATCCTGTTCTTGTAAGTGGAACTGATGGTGTTGGAACAAAAGTTATTTTAGCACATAAGCTTGATAAACACGACACTATTGGTATCGACTGCGTTGCAATGTGTGTCAATGATATTTTGTGTCAAGGTGCGAGACCACTTTTCTTTTTAGATTATATTGCAACTGGTAAACTTGTTCCTGAAAAAATGGAAGAAATTGTAAAGGGCGTTGCCGAAGGATGCATAGAGTCTTCTGCTTCACTTATTGGCGGAGAAACTGCAGAAATGCCTGGAGTTTATCAAGAAGAACAATACGACCTTGCTGGATTTTGTGTCGGCGTTGTTGACAGAGATAAAATTATTGATGGATCCAGTATTAATGAAGGAGATATTATTTTTGGGCTTTCATCAAATGGCATCCACTCTAATGGTTATTCTCTTGTTAGAAAAATTGTGTTTGACCATTGTGATTTTCAATTAAGTGAAAAATTTGATGAACTTGATTGTACTCTTGGAGAAGAACTTTTAAAGCCAACAAAGATTTATGTAAAGGAAATCATTGAACTTCTAAAAAAAATTGATATAAAGGGCATGAGTCATATAACCGGTGGAGGATTTTATGAAAATATTCCACGAATGATACCAGATGGACTTTGTGCAAAAATTGATGCCTCTGTTATTGAAACTCCTGAAATTTTTAAACTTTTAAAGAAGTGGGCTGACTTAAAAGACGAAGATATGTACTCTACCTTTAATATGGGTGTTGGTTTTACTTTTGTAGTTTCAGAAAAAGATAAAGAAAAAGTTCATGATTTCTTTGAAAATAGCGATGTAAAACTTTATGAAATTGGAAAAGTTGTGTCTGGAGAAGATAAAATTGAGCTTAACTTCTAAAAATATTGCAGTTTTAATTTCAGGTGGTGGAACAAATCTTCAAGCCATTATAGATAATACTAAAAATAATTATATTAATGGAAATATAAAAATTGTCATTTCAAATAAAAAGAATGCCTATGGACTTGTTAGGGCAGAAAATAATGATTTAAAGGCCGTTGTCATAAATGATGACGACCTTCTTATTAAATCTTTAAAAGAAAATGAAATTGATTTAATTGTTCTTGCTGGATATTTAAAAATTTTGCCGGAAAAGCTTACAAAAATTTATGAAAATAAAATAATAAATATACATCCATCATTAATTCCTTCTTTTTGTGGAAAGGGATTTTATGGTATAAAGGTTCATGAGGACGTCATCAAAAAAGGTGTTAGATACACTGGTGCCACAACTCATTTTGTAAATGAAGGTGCAGATGAAGGTCCTATTATTATGCAAAAAATTACAGAAGTTAAAAATGAAAATCCAGAGGAACTTCAACAAAAGGTTTTAAAACTTGAACATGAAATTTTAGTTGAGTCTGTGAAATATTTTTGTGAAGATAAACTTAAAGTTGTTGATGGAAAAGTTATGATTGGGGGTTAATATGAGAGCACTTATTTCGGTTTTTGATAAGGATGGAATTGTCGAATTTGCAAAAGAACTTATTAATAAAAATTGGGAAATAATTTCTACTGGCGGTACTTTTAAAAAATTAAAAGAAGCGGGCATTGATGTAATATCTGTTGACAGCGTGACAGGATTTCCAGAAATTTTAGATGGAAGAGTAAAAACATTAAATCCTAAAATTCATGGAGGAATTCTTGCAAGACGTGACATAAAAGAACATATGGAAACTTTAAAGGATGAAGGAATCATACCAATCGACATGGTTGTAAATAATCTATATCCCTTTGAAGAAAAATTATTAGAAGATTCTAATCATGAAACAATGATAGAAAATATTGACATAGGTGGACCTTCAATGATTAGAGCAGCTGCAAAAAATTATAAAGATGTTTTTATTGTAACTGATCCAAGGGATTATAAAGGTGTACTTAATAATTTAGATGGCGACAATTTAGAATACAGAGAATATCTTGCAAAAAAAGCTTTTTCTTATACAGCACATTACGATTCTTTAATCTCAAATTATTTTCTAAAGAGAATGCCAGAAGAATTTCCTAAATATATAAATAAGAGTTATGAGCTTTCAGAAAAATTGAGATATGGAGAAAACCCTCACCAAAAGGCTGCCTTTTACGAAGATTCTTATTATCCAGATAAAATTAATTATAATGTTTTACATGGAAAGCAAATTTCTTATAATAATTTAAATGATATGTATTCTGCTTTAAATGCAGTTATAAACTTTGAAAAACCTGCCGCTGTTGCAATAAAACATACAAATCCTTGTGGGATTGGAACAGGTGAAACTTTAGAGGAAGCTTTTATAAAGGCTTATGAGTGCGATGATGAATCAATTTTTGGTGGAATAATTGCTCTTAATCGTGAAGTTGATGATAATACAGCAAATCTTCTTTCAAAAATATTTTTAGAAATTATTGTTGCACCTAAATTTTCTAAAGAGGCCTTTGAGATTCTTTCGAGAAAGAAAAATATTAGACTTATAGAAATTCCTGAATTTAAAAGGCTCTATAAAAATGGTAAAAAATTTAAACAAGTTCTAAATGGAATTATAGTCCAAAATTCTGATGATATAGTTTGGAATGAAGAAAATATTTCCTTTGTTTCAAACAGAAAGCCAACTGAAAAGGAACTTGAAGAATTGAAATTTGCGTTTACTTGTTGCAAATCTACTTTTTCTAATTCTGTTGTTATTTCAAAGAATGGTGGAACTTTAGCTTTAGGCCAAGGAGAAACAAAAAGATCTTGGGCAGTGGAAGAATCAATTGAAGGAGCAGGAGAAAAAGCAAAAGGTGCAGTTCTTGCATCAGATGGTTTTTTCTTCAGAGATACGATTGAACTTCTAAGTAAAGCTGGCATAGAAGTGATAGCACAACCAGGTGGATCTGTAAAAGATAGTGAAGTAATTGATTATGCTAATGAGCATAATATATGTCTTGTATTTACTAATGTAAGACATTTTAGACACTAGGAGGACAAATGAAAGTACTTGTAATTGGAAATGGTGGACGTGAACACGCACTTGCATGGAAACTAAAAGAAAGTCAAGATGTTGATGAAGTCTATGTAGCAAAGGGAAACGGTGGCACAGAAAGTTTTTGTGAGAATTTAGATATTGATCCAAAAAATATTGATGAACTTTTAAAATTTGCAGAAGATAAAAAAATAGACCTCACAGTTGTTGGGCCAGAAGATCCTCTTTGCATGGGAATTGTTGATGCATTTAATAAAAAGGGACTTAAAATTTTTGGACCAAATAAAGAATGTGCAAGATTTGAAAAGTCAAAGGAATTTACAAAGAAATTTTTGGAAAAATATTCTATCCCAACTGCCAAATATGAAAGTTTTGAAAATTATGAAGATGCAATGAAAGGAATTTTAAATTTTGATTATCCTCTAGTGGTAAAAGCAGATGGGCTTTGCCTTGGAAAAGGTGTAACTATTTGTGAAAATAAAGAGGAAGCAGAAAATGCACTAAGTAAAATCTTTAAAGATAAAATTTTTGGAGAAGAAGGCAGTACTGTTGTAGTCGAAGAATTTTTGCGTGGAGAAGAAGCCTCTGTACTATGTCTTGTTTCAAATAACAAATTATTTCCACTTGAAAGAGCAAAGGATCACAAGCAAATTTATGACGGAGATAAGGGGTCAAACACTGGTGGAGTGGGAACTTATTCTCCAGTAGAAGCAAGCAAGGAGCTTGAAAAAAATCTTGAAAAAATTTATAGACAAATTGAAAATGGCCTTGATTCTGAAAAACTAAGTTATTCAGGAATTTTATTTATTGGATTTATGATAGAAAAAGATAAGCCAAAAGTTTTAGAATTTAATGTGCGCTTTGGTGATCCAGAAACAGAAGTGTTAATGCCAAGGCTTGACTGTGATCTTTTTGAAATTTTAAACAGGACAATTGATGGAAAACTTAAAAAAGAAGATATAAAATGGAAAAAAGAAACTTGTCTTACAGTAATTATGTGCTCTGGAGGATATCCAGAATCCTACGAAAAAGGAAAGGAAATCACAGGATTAAATGATATAGAAAAAGATATAATAGTATTTCACAATGGAACTAAAAAGACTGATGCAATTTATACAAATGGTGGAAGAGTTTTATCTGTAACAGCTCTTGGCAATGACTTGAAAGAAGCAAGAGAAAAAGCTTACAAAAATGTAGAAAAAATAAAATTTGATAAAGCATATTTTAGAAAAGATATTGGAATAAAATAAAATAAAATAATTTAAATTGGTAGGGAAACCTGCCTTTTTTCTTGTAAAAAATTACTTTTGTATTAAACTATAAAGAGGTGATTAAATTGAAGATGAAATCTTATGAAAATTTACACGAAACTTTTTTAGTTTTAGTATTTATTACAATTGCGGGCGGATTTCAAGATGCTTATTCTTATTTAATGAGGGGAAAAGTTTTTGCAAATGCTCAGACGGGGAACATTGTACTTTTATTTAAAAATGTAGTTGATCTTGATTTTAGAACAGCACTTTCTTATTTAATACCTGTTATTTCTTTTGCACTTGGTGTGTATATAGCCGTAAGATTTGAAGATGCCATAGATAAGAGAGTCTTACATTGGAGGCAATATATAATAGCCTTAGAGGTTATTATAATGATTATAGTATCAATTATACCAGAAAACTTAAATGACCTTGCCAACGCTCTGTTATCTTTTTCTTGTGCAATGCAAGTGTATGCATTTAAAAAAATTTATGGTCTTAACTTTGCTACTACAATGTGCATAGGAAATCTTAGGAGTGCCACAGAAAATCTTTCAAAGTATCATATAACAAAGAATAAAGATTATTTAGAAAATGCAAAAAAATATTATACAGTTATATTTATATTTGGAATGGGTGCAGCACTAGGTTATATTACCTCAGAACTAGTTGGTTTAAAATCTATACTTATAGCGACAATTTTACTTATAGTTTCCTTTGTAATATTGTTTTTTGAAGAAAGAGGTTATTAAGATAAAGAAGTCATGTAACTTGTTTATTTGAAAATATGTTGTATACTATTAAGTACATATTTTTAAATGATGTAAGGGGAGATTTTTTTTGAAACCTGTTATAGGAATCACAGCTGGTTACAAAGCTGACGAAAAAGATATCACAATAAAAGAAAAAGAGAACAGACGGAAAATTTATAATTTTATTACTAGAGATTATGCTAATGCAATTAATAAGTCAGGTGGAATTGCAGTAATTTTACCTACGCCAAATTCTAGCGAAGATACGTATTTTATTATGGATAAGCTAGATGGAGTTGTTCTTTCTGGTGGGAATGATATTAATCCTGTTATATGCAGACAATGTGCCGATGAGTTTACAGGTTCACTTACTTGTAGAAGAGATGATCAAGAACTTGATATTTTAGATTATGTTTTTAAGAAAAGGAGTATTCCTGTTCTTGGTATTTGTAGGGGAACCCAGATAATTAATGCTTACTTTGGTGGGACTTTAATATTAAATATAAATTCTAAAATTGAGCACAAACAAAATAAAATCCCAAGATATAAAGCAGTTCATAGCGTTGATATAGTGGAAGATTCTCAGTTAAGAGAAATTGTAAAAAAGAAAAATATTTTTGTAAATTCCATTCATCATCAAGCAATTGGAAATGTTGGAGATGGACTTAAAGTATCTGCTAAATCCTCAGATAATATAATTGAGGCTGTGGAAAGTATTGACGATAACTATAATATTATTGGAGTTCAGTGGCATCCTGAAATTATGTATGATATTGATGAAGCTTGCAAAAATTTATTCATTGATTTTGTGATGAATTGTAAAAAGTTTAATTAGTTTTTAATCTGACTTAGACTAGTTTTGATATTTGCTTTAAGTATCAAATATTGATATTAGTTATTTGTCAGATTTTTTGTTTTAAAACTTGTGAAATTATAATATAAGAAGCTCTGTAAGTTAAATATCTATATACTCATTATTTTCCATTATAAAAGGATGAGCAACTTCAGGGTCTGTATAGTCATTATATTTTTCTTTTAGGTATTTGCAACAAGATTCTTTGTCAGAGAATTTTATAGCTTGATAGGGTTCTTCAAAAGAAATTTTTTCCAAGAAGAGATAGCCTTCATCTATATTTAGAAGAACTCCAACATGGCCGATAAAAAGATAATCGCCATCTAAGTTGTCGTGAAGTACTAGAGAAATCATTTTTGCTTTTTCCGGGAAAGTGAAATTTGATAAATAAGAAGACATAATTTCTCCTTGGACTTTTGGATCTTTGCTATTTTTTGTTTCAACCCTTGAAAATAATTTTTTAAAGTTATTAAACTCATCGTCGTCAAATAAATTTGAAGTTTTTATGGAATCTTCATCCATAAATAGCATATAATCATCAACTTTTGTGTTTGAATTAAATTTCATATCATCTTTTAAAAGTAAAAATGAATTTATTCTACAATTTGTGTCAGGATAGATGTGCTTTGTTTTATATCTTAGATCCATGATTTCTCCAGAATTTTTTTCATCAAATGAATTTTTATTAAATTTTCCACTGAGTAAATCTTTTGGTATTGATTTGTTGTAATCTTGTACAAGTTTTGTAAAAGTTTCGGCATTTTTACTATTTAAATTGTTTTCAATAGATTTTTTTACAAATGAAATACAATCCTTGTCATTTAAATTAGAATAGAGTGGCTCGTTTATTTTTTTAATACTTTCTTTATTAATAGAACTCTTAGTATATTTATTTTGTAAATTATTTTTAGCACATCCCGAAACTAAAATAGCAAGACAAGCTAAAAGAATTATAATTTTTCTTTTCATTTTTCCTCCAATTTTATAAAAAATATTAAGTTAAATTATACAATAATACATAATTTTTGTAAAAAATAAATATTAGAGATTTATGTAAAAAATCACATATAAAAAGTTTATTATTAATTAATTAGTAGGAAAAGTTTTAAATTTATAGATAAATAATAAGATGAGATTATAAGATTTTGGACTTTGTTTTATGTAAAATTTTTGTTGAAATAAAAAACAAAAAAGAGTTGAACTTTAATTAAAAAAGGGGTATCATATCATTTGTTCGAAAGTGAACGTTGTTCAATTAAGAATTAGATGGAGGTTTTATGTTAAAATCTGAGGAAAGAAAAAAGGAAAAAGAAGAAAAAATTACTGAGGCAGCTCTTTCTTCCTTTAGAGATAAAGGTATAGAAGGGACCTCTATTAGAGATATTATGAACAAGACTGATTTTGGATTAGGGACTTTTTATTTATATTTTAGAGATAAAAAGGATCTTGAAGAAAAAATAGTTTTAGATATAATGACAGATTTATTTTATAAAGCTAATAGCAAATGTACTGGAGAGGATTTAGAGGATAAATATATTTCTTTTATAAATTATATAATTGATTACTTGGTAAATGATCCCTTAGAACTTAGACTTATTTCTAAGGATTTAAATTGGGCATTATATGCAAAAATTGAAAATGACGACAGATTTAGGGAAGCTGAAACGACACTTGATTTTGTGCTAAATAGGTATTCTAATTTATTTCCAATTAAGCTTTCTAATTCAGAGAGATTATTTATTTTGTCTTTAACTATTCACATTGTTCTTTCAACCTGTGAATCAGCACTTATGGATGATTCTGTTTTGACAATAGACGAAATGAAACCAGTTCTTTATAAAATTGTGGAAAAGATAATAGGAAGAGTGCAACCATGAAAAAATTTACAAAATTTATATCACATAGACCTAAATTTGTTTTACTTGTAATGACTTTTCTACTTTTTCCATCAATAATAGGGTATAAACTAACGGGAGTAAATTATGATATTTTGTCCTACTTACCAAATGATTTAAAGTCAACTCAAGGGCAACAAATTCTTGATGAAGAATTTAAGAATGCAGCGACAGGGATGCTTATTTTAGAGGGGTCGGATCATGATGCAGAAGTTCTGAGAGAAAAAATTCTAGAGATTGATGGTGTTGAAGATGTAATTTCAAAATCATCTACTGTTGGAGATATGATTCCAAGTGAATTTTTACCAGATGAAATAAAAGATATTTTTTATGCAGATGGTTCTACCCTTATGATAGTAAAATTTAGTGAATCTTCTTCTTCACTAACTACTATGAATGCTATTGATAAAATAAGAGATATTGGTTCAAAACCAAAATATTTAAGTGGTATTTCTTCACTTGTAAAAGACACAAAAGATTTAATAGACGAGGAAACTCCAATTTATGTTGTCCTTGCTGTTGTACTTGGTCTTATTGTTTTATCTATTACGAATGAATCTACAATAGTTCCATTTGTTTTTCTTTTGACAATTGGTTATGCAGTTTTATATAATTTTGGGACGAATGTATTTCTGGGAGAAATCTCTTACATTACAAAAGCAATAGCGGCTGTATTACAGCTTGCTGTAACCATGGACTACTCAATATTTTTGTATCATAAATATGTTGATGAAAAGAAAAATTTTGATAATAAGTATGATGCTATGGATGTTGCAGTTCAAAAGACAATATCTTCTTTGTTTGCATCATCACTTACAACTTTTGCAGGTTTTATTGTTCTTATAGCAATGAGACTTGGACTTGGTAAGGATATTGGTCTTGTAATGAGTAAGGGAGTTTTAATAGGACTTATTGCAACTATAACTGTACTTCCAGCAATGCTTTTGGTTGTTGAAAAGCTAGTAAATAAATATAATCACAGAGTGTTGCTTCCTGAATTTGATAAAGTTGCTGAATTTACTGTAAAAAATAAAAAGAAACTATTTACAATTTTTCTTGTGTTATTTTTACCATCTATGTATGGTTCAATAAATACTAAACTTTATTACAATTTGGATAGATCTCTTCCACAAGACTTAGATTCAATTGTAGCTTTAAATAAAATGAAAAAAGATTATGACATGGCAAGTACTCATTTTATTGTTGTAAAAGATGATTTATCTAATTCTGATTTAGATGGGTTGATTAACGATGTAAAGGGAACTGATGGAATTAATTCAGTTCTTAGTGTAAGTTCGTTGACTGGATTTACTTTTCCATCAGAATTCTTGCCGGATAAAGTTCAAGATAATTTTTCAAAGGGCGGTTATCAAATGATAATGGCGAATTCAAAATACCAAACTGCATCGCCTGAAGTAAAAAAACAAGTAAACACTTTGAAAAAAGTTGTAAATAAATATGACAAAAATGGATATTTAACTGGTGAAGCTGTATTGACTGATGACCTTACAGTTATTTCAGATAGAGACTTTAAAGTTGTAAATATAATTTCAATTTCAGTTGTATTTTTAATAATTGCAATTGTATTTAAATCTTTTGGGATACCAGTTGTGTTGATAGCAGCAATTGAGCTTGCAATACAAATTAATATGGGAATACCATTCTATTTAAATCACACAATTCCTTTTATTACATCTATAATAATTGGAGTTATCCAGCTAGGGTCAACTATTGACTACTCAATATTAATGACTGATAGATTTTTATTAGAATATAAAGAAACAAAAGATGTAGATCAATCAATAAGAGTTTCTGTAAAAGAAACTTCAAAGTCTATTGTAACTTCTGCCTTATCATTTATGGCAGCGACTATTGGTGTAGGTATATATTCAAAAATGGAAATTGTATCTACTATTTGTATTTTCTTGGCTAGAGGAGCGATTATAAGTATGTCTGTAATTATATTTTTGCTTCCAGCCATAATATCAATAAGTTTTCCATTTGTAAGGAAAACTACTAAAGGTTTAGATTAAAAGGAGAATAAGAAATGAATAAAAAAATGGAGAAAAAAGTAATATCGATTGTTTTATCTTCAATGATTTTAACTAATACAGCTTTTGCTGCGGGAAATGTAGTAAACAAAAGTGAAACAGTTTATGTTTTAAAAGAAGATGAAAATATTAAAGATAAGACTGTTTCTGTTTGGCTAAATTCTGAAGAGAATATAAAGGGTAAGGACAAGACAAATCTAAAACATATTAAAAATTTAAAGACAGATGAGAAATTAAAGAATAATAATGGATATATTTATTGGGATGAAAATGTCAAAGATATTTATTATCAAGGTAAAAGTGACGCAGATATACCTGTAGATGTAAAAATTGAATATTATCTTGATGGTAAAAAGACAGAAAACAGTAAGCTTAAAGGGAAATCAGGGCATTTAAAAGTTGTACTATCAGCACAAAATAATAAATATGTGATAAAAAAGATTAGCGGAAAAAATACAAAAGTTTACGCACCTTATACTGTTGTAACAGCAATGTCTTTCCCACAAGAAAATGTATCAAACATTGAATCAGATGATGCAAAAATTGCAAAAGATGGTAAGAATGAAGTTGTAACTTCAGTGCTAACTCCAGGTCTTAAAGAAAACTTTGAAAGTATTCTAGAAGATAGACAAATGGAAGATTTCAGAAATGAAGTAATAATTGAAATGGATATAAAAGATTATGAACCAATTGAAGCTTATTCAGTAGTTTCAAATGAACTTTTCCAAAATGAAGCTGATTTAGAAAAAATTGATACTATGCGTGATGGAATTAGAGAATTGGAAGACAATTCAGAAAAATTAGTAGATGCTTCTGTAAAACTTTCTGATGCTCAACACGAATTAAACGATGGGATTATAGAACTTAGTGATGGAACAGAAAAGTTACAAGATGGTTCAGAAGAACTTTATGACAAATCTGGCGAATTTGAAGATAAATTAGATGAAGTAATAGACAAGGTTGAACCAGTTCCAGGAGCGGCACAAGAAATGTATGAAGGTGGAAGTAAGTTAACTTCTGGAATCAGTGATTACACCGAAGCTGTTGGAAAAATGAACGAAAAAACTGGCGAAATGAGAGATGGAGCAAAAAAACTAAAAGATGGTTCAGCTGAACTTGACGATGGTCTAGGGAAATTAAAAGATGCAACAGCTCAACTTAGAGAAGGTTCTAGTAAATTAAGTAAGATTGACGAATTAAAGGAACAAGCTTTGGCAAAAATGCTTGAATTAAAAGAAGGAATAGGCAAGCTATCTGCTGGAGCAAGTAAATTAAATGATGGTGCTACAAAAGCTTATGAAAGTGCAAGTAAACTTGCAGCAGGAGAAGATCAGTTTAATGACGGAATGCAAAAAATGAATGCACAAGTTCAACAAATTAAAAAACCAGATTTATCTGGACTTGAAAATATTAACGTAGAAGGAGATCTTCAAAGTATTGGTCAAAGTGCACAATCAGTTGCAGCATCAACTAGAGATATTGGACAAGCAATTAAAATGCTTCAAGAATCTGGAGTAGCAGACAATGAATTAGTTAGACAAGCCATAGCTGTTTTACAAGATTCTGCTGGAGATTTAGGAGCTGATGCACAAAATATTGGAGCAAAAACTCAAAAAGTAGGAGCACAACTTCAAGTATTAAAGGGATTAAGTGGAATTTCTGAACAATTAGGACAACTTGATGAGTTAAAAGCAGGAATGAATAAATTAGCTACAAATTCAGAAAAGATAAACGCTGGTATGTCACAACTTCCTGGTGGACTTGAACAATTACAACAAGGATCAGAACAATTATACAATGGTTCAAATCAAATCTATAATTCTCTTGAAAAGGCAATGTCAGAAGCAGCATCAAAAATGGATACTTCACAATTAATGAAACTTTCAGATTCTTTAGTTAAACTTGATGATGCAACTGGAAAATTAAAAGACGGATCATCAAAACTAAGAGAAGGAACTGAAAAAAGTGAAGAAGGTGTAAATAAGTTTACAGATGCAATAGAAGAACTTGATTCAAATTCATCAAAATTAAATTCTGGAGCATCAGATTTATCTGAAGGTCTTTTAGAATTTAGAGATAAGTCACAACTTTTTAAAGATTTTCCAAGATTAAAAACTGAAGGTGTTGCTCCTATGAGAGATGGAATTAGAAAGCTGAATGATGGAATTGAAGAATTAAATTCTGGAACAGTAGAATTAAAAGATGGTGGGGATTTAATAGATTCTAACATGAAGACTTTTGCTGAAAAATTAGCAGAATTTAAACAAAAAGGTATAGATGAACTTGATGAAAAGACAGAAGAACTTCCAGAATTCAAAGAAATTGTGGACACTATGTCTGATTTAGCTAAAGAAGAATCTTCTTTCACAGGTACAAGTGAAGGTTTTGACACTAAGTATAGAATTATTGAAAAAATAAAATAATTAAGCTATGAAAAATGTAATATTCTATCTTAATTGGGTAAAATATAAAAAAGATTAAGATAGGAGGTTACAATTAATGGAAGTAAAAAAAGGAAAGAATTGTTATTATATAGGAGAGAGCGAAGAAGACTATAAAGGGATATTACAATATGAAAATAAAGGTGATATTATCGATGCACTTCACACAATTGTAAAACCTGAGTATGGTGGACAAGGTCTTGCAGGAGAACTTGTAGATAAACTTGTTTCTGATGCAAGAGATAACAATAAAAAAATTAAGGCAACTTGCTCCTATGTAGAAAAGAAAATTGCGTCAAGTAAGTTTGACGATCTTAGAGCATAATTAGGAATTTATTTCCTTAAAATTTAATCGACATGAAGGGTATTATCCTTTGTGCCGATTTTTAAATGTCAATTTCCCCTATAAACAAGGCGGATTATTTGTAAGTGGCTTTTCGCTTTGTCCCTTAGCTTTAAAAATAGTTAATGTAAATTTTAAGAGTTAGATTTTAAATTAATTTCTTATAAAACTATTAGAAATAGCAGAACTTAATGAGATTCAAGGAATATGATAAAGTCAAAACCTTGGTTGAAAAAGAGGGATATCTTCCTTAATGGAGCGAAGAAGTGCTTAACATGGTTTTAGAGCAGGCTGAAAACTATAAAATTAATGAAATAGGGACATTTCAAAATATCAAAGTAAAAAAGGCGAGGAAAATAAAAATCCTCGTCTTTTTTAAAATCAATAAATAAAATTAATTAAAGTAAAGTTTCATGTCACCATCTTGAATAAGACCTTTTCTATAAAAAATTTCATAGATTGAAAAAGTTAAGATAGCTGGCAAAATAATATGCATTAAAATTACTATTCCTAAAAGTTTTGTGAAAGGAACTTGAGGCATTGCTGTAAAAGTAGAAATTTGACCAACAAGTCCACTTGTTCCCATACCAGAGCCTAAAGGAGTATTTTCAAGTTTAAAAATAATAGTTGAAACAGGTCCTAATATCGCAGAAGAAATAATAGGTGGCAAAATAATTATTGGTTTTCTAACAATATTTGGCATTTGAAGCATACTTGTTCCTAAACCTTGTGCAACTAAACCTTCCATTTTGTTATCTCTATATGACATAACTGCAAATCCAATCATTTGACAACAACAGCCAATAGTTGCAGCTCCACCTGCAAGTGATGAAAGTGATAGCATCATACACAGTGCTGCAGATGATATTGGTAGTGTCAAAACTATTCCAACGATTACAGATACAATTATTCCCATAAAGAAAGGTGCTTTTTCTGTTGCATTCATAATAATTAAGCCGAGGAAATTCATAAAGGCACTTATATAAGGACCAACAAAATTTGCAATAAAAACGCCAACTAAAACTGTGACTACAGGAGTTACAATTATATCTATTTTTGTCTTTTTACTAACGAGTTTTCCAAATTCAACTGCAAAAATTGTAGCTATATAAACTCCCATAGGTCCACCAAGTTCATTACCAGCGATCCCAACTACTGTTGATGCATAAACTACAAGACTTGGAGCAGACATTGAGCTTGCTATTGCAACAGCTATGGCTGGCCCCGTAGCTTTTTGAGCAAGAGGCCACAATACCTCAGATAAAAAGGAAATATTAAAAGTTTTTCCAATTGTATTTAAAATTGTTCCAACTAATAAGGTTGCAAAAAGACCAAAAGCCATTGCACCTAGAGCATCAATAAAATATAACTTTGATTTCTTTTTTAATTTTTCGTTAAAGCTTTCTTTTGTCACTACATTCTCCTTACTATGTCTTCGACTTTATATTTTGGAACTATATAATTTTTGTCTTCATCTAAATAATAAGATTGATCTTCTTTAGTATTTATTTCTTTTATTGTAGATTTAATTTTTGGATATCCAAAAGCGATGACTACTTCGCAAGAAAAGTTATTTTCATAATTTAAGATTTTACGCATTTTATTATCATTAACACTTCCAATTATGCACGAACCAATGCCTTTCTCTGCAGCTATTAAAGTTAAATTTGATATAACAAGACCTTCATCAATTCCGTTAAATTTCAATTTTTTATCTTCATTTGTTAAAACTGCAATAAAATAAACTGGTCTTTCACCAATCTTAGGGCGGCCAATTTCATTGGAAAGGGAAGCAGCCCATTTTGTATTTTCAAAAATTTCTAAAACTTTTTCTTCACTTTCCACAGAAATAAATCTTAGGGTCTGTCTATTGTTTGCACAAGATGCAAATTTGATTGAATCTAAAATTTCGTCTTTATCTTTTTTGGAAATTTTTTTAGACTCGTCAAATTTTCTGTAACTTCTTCGCCAATTTAATAAATTCTTAACTTCCATAATACCTCCATTCATAAATACAAAGTACAATTTTTCATTTGTTAATATTGTATAATAAAAATAATATTTTACAATATTTAATAAGATATATTATTTTTTTTAAAAATGGGTATAAGTAACTTAGTTAAGAAAATAATAATTTAAAGAGCAAAAAATTTAAAAAATTATTTTGTTTTAATGAAAATGTTTTGACACTTTAGAGAAGTTGTTGTATACTTTAGATATTGTATACCACCTTGGTGTATATTTAATATTTCATTATTGCGATGGAAAATATTTGTAATTATTTTTAATTAAAAAGGAGGAAAATATGTCAAATATGTATAAGACTACTGCTGAACATGAAGCTCTTCGTAAGGCTGTGAGAGAATTTGCAGAAGCAGAGATTAAGCCATTATCTTTTGGTCTTGATCAAAACAATGAATTTCCAGAAGAAATCATTAAGAAAATTGGCGAAAATGGTTGGATGGGGCTTCCTTATCCTGAAGAAGAAGGTGGAGCAGGTAAAGACGTTATTTCTTATGCAATTGCTGTTGAAGAATTATCAAGAGTAGATGCAGGTGTTGGCGTTGTTTTATCAGCACATACATCATTAGGATCTTATCCAATTCAAGCTTTTGGTACAAAAGAACAAAAAGAAAAATATCTAAGACCTCTTGCTCAAGGAAAGAAACTTGGTGCTTTTGGACTTACTGAACCTAATGCAGGTTCTGATGCTGGAGGAACTGAAACAACTGCTGTTCTTGATGGTGACTATTATATTTTAAATGGTAATAAAATATTTATTACAAATGCTCCTGCTGCAGATACTTATGTTGTATATGCAGTTACTACACCAGGAATCGGTACTCATGGAATTTCTGCTTTCATTGTAGAAAAAGGTTGGGATGGATTTACATTTGGAGATCACTATGACAAATTAGGTATTAGATCTTCAACTACTGCTGAACTTCAATTTAACAATGTAAAAGTTCCTAAAGAAAATTTACTTGGGAAAGAAGGTCAAGGTTTTAGAATTGCAATGCAAACACTTGATGGCGGTAGAATTGGTATAGCATCTCAAGCATTAGGTATTGCACAAGGTGCTTATGAAGCTGCTCTTGCTTATGCAAAAGAAAGAATTCAATTTGGAAGACCTATTGCTCAACAACAAGCTGTTGCATTTAAGATTGCAGATATGGCTACAAAAATTAGAGCCGCAAGACTTATGGTTTATTCTGCTGCTGAAATGAAACAAAATCATGAAAATTACTCAATGGAAGCTGCAATGGCAAAAACTGTTGCATCTGAAGTTGCAATGTGGGTTGTTAACGAAGCTCTTCAAATCCATGGCGGTAATGGATATCTAAAGGGTATGGATGTAGAAAGATTTTTCAGAGATGCTAAGATTACAACTATATATGAAGGTACTTCTGAAATTCAAAGAGTTGTTGTTGCAAGTAATCTTATTGGAAAAGCTCCTAAGAAAAAAGGTAAAGCTGCTGTAATAGATAAAAAGTCAGGACCCATAACTGGAGATAGAAAAAGAGAAATAATTAAAGCTGACACAGCAGAAGAAGCTGTTGATATTTTAGTTAAAAATTTAAAAAAAGACGGATACGACTTTTCAGTAGGAATTGATATAGATACTCCTATTTATGATGCAGAAAGAGTAGTTTCAGTTGGTAAAGGAATCGGCGGAGAAGAAAACATGGATATTGCAAGAGATCTTGCTCATGCTGCTGGTGCTGCATTAGGTAGTTCAAGACCTGTTGCTGAAACAATGAAATTAGTACCTCTTGAAAGATATGTTGGTATGTCTGGACAAAAGTTCAACGGAAACTTGTATATTGCTTGTGGTATTTCAGGCGCAAATCAACATTTGAAAGGTATTAAGAACGCATCAACTATTGTTGCAATAAATAAAAATGCTGGTGCACCTATATTTAAAAATTGCGATTACGGAATAGTTGGAGATATGTTTGAAATTATGCCACTACTTGCAGAAGCATTTGGAACTGGAGAAAAAGAACCAGCACCTCCAATGAAAAAAGTAAGAAGATCTAAACCTAGAAAATTAGCCCCAAACTATAAAGTTATGGTATGTCCAGGATGCGGATACGAATATGATCCAAACTATGGAGATCCAGAAGGCGAAATTGATCCTGGCACTGATTTTGAAAAATTACCAGATGATTGGACTTGCCCAGAATGTCAAGAAGAAAAACAAAACTTTATTGAAGCTGATTTCCCTGCTGATAGAAAATAAAGGAGGATATAATGTATACTGTTAGAAAAGTTACAGATGATCTTTACTATGTTGGTGGCAATGATCATAGACTAGAATTATTTGAAAATATATTTCCTATTCCTGAGGGAGTAACTTATAATTCATATTTATTGAAAGACGAAAAGAATGTTTTATTTGATACAGTTGACTGGTCAATCGTAAAAGACTATTTAGAAAATGTTTCTGAAGTTCTTGATGGTGAAGACCTTGATTATTTAGTAATTCACCACTTGGAACCAGACCATGCTGCTGCCATTGATGAGATAACATTGAGATACCCTGATGTTAAAATAATTGCAAGTGAACAGGGCTTTGAATTCATGAATCAATATGGATTCCATGTAAGCGAAGAACAACAAATTATAGTTGCAGAAGGAGATACTATATCCTTTGGGAAACACGAATTTGTATTTTTAGAAGCACCTATGGTTCACTGGCCAGAAGTTCTTGTAAGTTTTGATACAACTGATGGAGTTTTATTTGCTGCTGATGCATTTGGCACTTTCGGAACTCTAGATGGCAAACTTTTTGCTGACGAAGTTGATTTTGAAAGAGATTGGCTAGATAGTGCAAGAAGATATTTGACTAATATTGTAGGAAAATATGGTCCATTCGTACAAGATATTTTAAGAAAAGCTTCAACTGTTGATATTAAATATATATGTCCACTTCACGGACCAGTATGGAGAGAAAATCTTGGATGGTTTATTGATAAATATGATAAATGGTCAAGATATGAACCAGAAGAAGAAGGCGTAATGATTGTTTATGCATCAATGTATGGAAATACTGAACGTGCTGCACAAGCTCTTGCATCAAGACTTTGTGACAAGGGAATGACTAATGTAGTAGTTCACGATGTAAGTAATACTCACATGTCTTACCTAATTTCCGATACATTTAAGTATTCTCACATTGTAATTGCATCAGTAACTTATAATTTAGGTATTTATCCAGTAATGAAGAATTTTTTGATGGATCTTGAAGCTTTAAATGTTCAAAATAGAACTGTTGGTATTATTGAAAATGGAACTTGGGCTTGTACAGTTGGAGATAAGATTGAAGAATATATTGACGAAAATCTTAAAATGTTTGACGTTTTAGGAGAAAGAGTAACTCTTAATTCTTCACTTAACAAGGCTAATGAAAATGATATGGAAGCTCTTGCTGATTCAATTATTGAGTCTATGGAAAAAATTAGAGAAGTTAAAGAAAAATCTGAGGACAAATAATAAAAAATTTATTGTGGATGTTAAATTCGGTTGTATCTTTTGATATGACCGAATTTTTTTATAAAAATTTTTAGATTTATTGTTGCAATTTAGAAGAATTTATTTAATTTCAAAATAAATTTTCTTTACAAAAAATTATATTAGAACATGAATAACAACTGTGTTATACTAAAATAAGCAAAACAAAGGAGGATTTTTATGGAGCAAAATATCTATTTAGATAAAGAGCGTCTGGAAAATTCCAAAAATACTACATTAGCTTTGGGAGATTCACTGGAGATAAGTTCTCTTAAGGATAAAGTTGTAGAGTTGAATAAAAAACAAATGGAACCAGGTTTTTGGGATGATAACGACAGTGCCCAAAAAATTATAAATGAAACAAATTCATATCAAAAAAAGATAGATCAATATGATGAACTTAATAAACTAATTACTGATGCAGAAGATTTAATAGAACTTATGGAAATAGAAGAAGATTATTCTTCATATGATGATTTTAGAAATTTAGTAGAAGAGATCGAAAAGAAAACTACTGAGTTTAAATTAAATACACTTTTAAATGGAGAATATGATTCTCATAATGCAATTTTATCTATTCATGCAGGTGCAGGTGGAACTGAAGCGCAAGACTGGGCAAGCATGCTTTTAAGAATGTATTCTAGGTATGCAGAAAATAAGGGATTTAAAATCGAGACTCTAGATATTCTAAAGGAAGATGAAGCAGGAATAAAGTCTGTTACGCTTAAGATTTCTGGAGATAATGCCTATGGTTATTTAAAGGGCGAAAAGGGTGTACACAGACTTGTAAGAATTTCTCCGTTCGATTCAAATAAGAGAAGGCACACATCTTTTTCATCAGTTGATGTTTTTCCAGAGCTTGACGATGACACAGATGTTGAAATAAAAGAAGAAGAACTAAAGATAGATACTTATAGATCTTCTGGAGCAGGTGGGCAACACGTAAATACAACAGATTCGGCTGTTAGAATTACACATATACCAACGGGGATTGTAGTTCAATGTCAAAATGAAAGAAGCCAGATTCAAAATAGAGAAAAAGCAATGAATATGTTAAAGGCAAAATTAATTGCCCTTGCTGAAGAGGAAAAAAAAGAAAAAATCGAAGATCTTCAAGGAAATTATTCACAAATTGCATGGGGTTCGCAAATTAGATCTTATGTATTCCAACCTTACACAATGGTAAAAGATCATAGGACAAATATAGATGTTGGAGATGTGGAAAAGGTAATGGATGGAGATTTAGATGTGTTTATAAATGCCTATTTACAAGATAAGGCAACTGGAGAAAGTTGAGGTAAAAATGGCAAAGGATGTAATAATTGCACTTGATTTTCCAAGCGGAAAGATAGCACTAGATTTCTTGAAAAAGTTTGAAGGCGAAAGTGTTTATGTAAAAATTGGAATGGAACTTTTTTATAAAGAAGGTCCCAGTATTGTAAGAGAGATAAAAAAACTTGGGCACAAGATATTTTTAGATCTTAAAATTCACGATATTCCAAATACTTGTAAGGGAGCAACAAATTCGTTGATTTCACTTGATGTTGATATGATTAATTTTCATAGTGCTGGTGGCAAGAAAATGTTAAGTGAAGCAAGTGAAATAGTTAGTAGAGAAAAGCCTGAGATGATAACTCTTGGAGTTACAATGTTAACTTCAACAGATGAAGAAACCATGTATGATGAACTTCAAATAAATAAAGATAAATCATTGGAAGATGTTGTTTTTTCTTATGCAAAACTTGCACAAGATGCAAATTTATCAGGAATTGTATGTTCTGCACTTGAAGTGCCAAAGATAAAAGAAAAGCTTGGTGAAGATTTTATTACTGTAACTCCTGGAATTAGAAAAGTTAAAAATAATGACGATCAAAAGAGAGTTGTAACGCCAAGCGAAGCGAGAGATTTAGGTTCGGATTATATTGTTGTGGGAAGACCTATTACTAAGGCAGAAGACCCTTTAAAAGAATACAAGGAAATAAAAAGAGAATTTTTAGGAGGTAAATAATGAAAGAAATTGCAAAAATTTTATTAGAATTAAAGGCTGTAACTCTTTCACCAGAAGATCCATATACTTGGGCTTCAGGGATAAAATCTCCAATATATTGTGATAACAGACTTATTTTATCTTACCCAAAAGAAAGAAATTTTGTAGAAGATAGTCTTGTCAATTTAATTAAGAAAAAATTTTCTGAGGCAGAATATATTATGGGAACAGCAACGGCTGGTATTCCTCATGCAGCAATAATTGCAGACAAATTATCTCTTCCAATGGGGTTTGTTAGAAGTTCTAATAAGGATCATGGTAAACAAAATAAAATTGAAGGAGCAAAAATATCTGGGGCAAAAGTTGTTGTAATTGAAGATTTATTTTCAACTGGGGGATCATCAATTGAAGCAGCAAAAGCATTGCAAGATGAAGGGTATGAAGTTCTTGGAATAATAAGTATTTTCACATATAACATGAAAAAAGCTTATGATAGTTTTAAAGAAGCAGGGTTTTCTAACGAATCTCTTACAAACTTTGACGAGCTTATTGAAGTTGCCCATGAAATGGAATATATTAAAAAAAATGAAATAGAAAAATTAAAGTTATTTAGAGAAAATCCAAAGGACGCAAGTTGGATGAATGTTTAAATACAATTTTGGGTAAAGAAGAATTGTAATTTAAATTAGGGGGAGAGTTTTTGAATTATTATAAAATTCTAAAAAGGATGATTCCTTACGCTAATGAGGTTTATAAAGACAAAAACAGATTTAACAGAGTTGTTCAACAATCAATTGAGAAGACTGATAAAATAGAATTATTTAAAAAGATTTCTCGTGAACTGAAGCTTATGTTTGGACTTTTAACAGACTATATGAGAGGAAATTATAGAGATGTAAAAAAAGCCGACATTATAATGATAATTGCAGGTTTACTTTATCTTCTTAACCCAGCAGATATAATACCAGATTATATTTTATTTTTTGGATTTATTGATGATTTAAGTGTCCTTAAATTTATTGTGAAGAAGTTGGATAAACAATTGGGAAAATATGATGAGTGGAGAAGAAATGCTGAAAAGTGATTTTTTTAAAAAAGATACATCAGATGTTGCAAAAAATTTGCTAGGGAAAAAAATTATCAGAAATATTTCTGGTAATTTTTTCTGTGCAAAAATAGTTGAAACTGAGGCTTATTTAGGCTTAGATGATAAGGCTTGTCATAGTTATGGTGGCAATATTACAAAAAGAAATGAAATTTTGTATAAAGACGGCGGTTACATCTATGTATATTTAATTTATGGAATGTATAATCTTTTAAATATAGTGACAAGGACTGAAAAAGAACCTGAAGCAGTACTTATAAGAGCAGTTGAACCTATTGATAATTTAGATAAATTTGCAAATAATAGGTTTAACAGAAATTACGAAGATCTTTCAAATTATCAAAAGAAAAATCTTACAAATGGTCCTGGGAAACTTACAATGGGAATGGCAATTGACAGAAACTTAAATGGAAAAGTTCTATCTAAAGATTATTTGTATATTGAAGATTTTGAAGTTCCAAAGAAAATTGTTGTGGATAAAAGAGTAGGAATAGATTATGCAGGAGAAGATGCAGAACTTCCTCTTAGATTTTATATAGGAGATAATAAATTTGTATCTAAAAAATAAGTATAGATTTTAGTTAACTTATGATTTATAATAGGTTAATGTAACAGGTGATAAGATGATTAGCATAAGAAATTTGTCTTTTAAATATGATTATGAAGATGAAAATGCAAAGCAAATTTTAAAAAATATAGATTTAGAAATTTATGAAGGTGAGTTTATTGCTCTTCTTGGACACAATGGATCTGGTAAGTCCACTCTTGCAAAACTTATAAATGGACTTTTAGAGCCAGGCGAAGGTGACATTTTAGTAGATGGAATGAACACAAAAAATGAAGAGAGCATTTGGGATATAAGAAGAACTGCAGGAATGGTTTTTCAAAATCCTGACAATCAACTAGTTGCAACAGTTGTTGAAGATGAAGTTGCTTTTGGACCAGAAAATTTAGGTATAGATCCCTCAGAAATTAGAAAGAGGGTGGACAAAGCTCTTTTAGATGTTGGAATGAGTGATTATAAAAGAAATGCACCACATCTTCTTTCTGGGGGACAAAAACAAAGAGTTGCCATAGCAGGAATTCTTGCGATGAGTCCAAAATATATAATACTTGATGAGCCAACTGCAATGTTAGATCCAAGTGGAAGACGTGAAGTAATTGATACTCTTATAAAATTAAATAGAGAAGAGCATAAGACAATAATTTTGATAACTCATTATATGGAAGAAGCTGCAATAAGTGATAGGGTAGTTGTAATGGAAGATGGAGATATTGTACTATCAGGAAAACCTAGAGAAGTTTTTTCTCATGTGGATGAAATAAAAAAATTAGGTCTTGACGTTCCACAGGTAACGGAACTTGCAAATGAACTTAAAAAAGATGGTTTTGAAATTTCAACAGAAGTTTTAAATATTGAAGAAATGGTGAAAGAAATATGTCGCTAATAGAGATTAACAATTTGACGCATATTTATAGTGAAGGTATGCCTTTTGAAAAAAGAGCAATTGATAATTTAAATTTAAAAATAGAAGAAAACGAATTTATTGGTCTTATAGGTCACACAGGTTCAGGCAAATCTACTTTTATACAGCATTTAAATGGTCTATTAAAACCAAGTTCTGGAGAAATAATAATAGATGGTAAGAAAATTGACAAATCTGGAACAAATTTGACAGAACTCAGAAAAAAAATTGGCCTTGTATTTCAATATCCAGAATATCAATTGTTTGAAGAAACAATTGAAAAAGATATTGCCTTTGGACCAAATAATTTAGAATTAAGTGAAGAGGAAGTCTTAAAAAGAGTAAAAAATTCTATGGATTCAGTTGGTCTAGATTATGAAATATATAAAGACAAATCTCCCTTTGACTTATCAGGAGGGCTAAAGAGAAGAGTTGCCATTGCAGGAGTGCTAGCAATGGAACCTAAAGTTTTAATACTTGATGAGCCAACTGCAGGACTTGATCCAAGAGGTCGTGACGAAATATTAAGTGAAATAAAAAGTATTCACGAGAAGAGAAAAATAACTGTAATTTTAGTTTCCCATTCTATGGAAGATGTGGCAAAGATTGCAGAAAGAATTATAGTTATGGATAAAGGAAAATTATTTTTAGATTCAAATCCGAGAGAAATTTTTAGAAATGAGGATAAACTTCTTTCAGTAGGACTTGGTATCCCACAAATAACTTCACTTATGAGGACATTAAAGAAAAAGGGACTTGACATAAATGAAGATGCAATAACAGTAGAAGAAGCAAAAGAATCTTTGGAAAAGTATTTGAGAGGTGTTTCTCATGTTTAAAGATATTACAATAGGACAGTATTTTCCAGGAGATACACTTGTACATAAATATGATCCAAAGTTAAAAATGCTTACAATGATTCTATTTATAGCATCATTGTTTTTTGTACATTCAGTTTTTATGTATGTTCCCATTGTTATTTATTTACTTTTAATAATAAAAGTAGCAAAACTACCAGTTGGACTTGTCCTTAGAGGATTAAAGCCTCTTAGATGGATAATTCTTGTCACATTTATAATAAACTTATTTTTTACACCGGGAGAAGTGAAATATACTATAGGTTTTTTAAAAATTTCTCAGGCAGGAATAGATTTAGCAGTATTTATGGGAATAAGATTAGTTCTTTTAGTTTTAGGCACAAGCCTTTTAACTTACACAACATCACCAATTGAACTTACAGATGGAATAGAATCACTTTTAAAGCCATTTAGAAAAATTGGAGTGCCTAGTCATGAAATAGCTATGATGATGACAATTGCACTTAGGTTTATTCCAACACTTATTGAAGAAACAGATAAGATAATGAAGGCACAAATGGCGAGAGGAGCAGATTTTGAATCTGGAAATATAGCAAAGCGTGCTAGAAACTTAGTACCTCTTTTAGTTCCACTTTTTATAAACTCTTTTAGAAGAGCAGAAGAACTTGCAACAGCAATGGAAGCAAGATGTTACAGAGGTGGAGATGGAAGGACGAAAATGAACACAACAAAAATTGTAAAAAAAGATGTAGTAATTTTTGTTGGAAATTTAATTTTCTTTGCTATAGTAATAATAATTTCAAAAATATGAATATACTTATAAAAATAACTTACGATGGTACAAAATTTCATGGATTTCAAATTCAACCAGATGAAAGAACAGTTGAAGGAGAACTAAATAAAGCATTAAAAAAAACGTTAAAAGAAGAGGTAAAAGTTTTTTATGCAGGAAGAACAGACAAAGGAGTTCACGCACTAGGTCAGTATGCAAATTTTTATTCTGATACAACAATTGACATAGGAAATCTCCCAAAGGTTATTAATTTTAATTTGCCAGAAGATGTATCAGTGGTTGATGCAAAATATGTAACAGATGACTTCCACGCAAGATATGATGCAAAATCAAAAAAATATCGCTATGTAATTTATAGATCAAGATATAGAAATTCCCTTTTATACAATAGAGCCTACGAATATCCATATGAAGTTGACCCAAAAAGAATGCAAGAAGCCCTAAACTATTTAATAGGTGAACACGATTTTAATTCATTTATGGGAAAGGGAGCAATAGTAAAGGATTCAATAAGAACGATAAATAGTATTGATGTAATAGAAGATGGAAAATTTTTATACATTGATTTCGTTGGTAAAAGTTTTCTAAAAAATATGATTCGTATAGTTGCAGGAACAACATTGGAAATAGGACGAGGCCAAAGAGAAATTGAATACATGAGAAAGGCCTTGGAGGAAAAAAATAGAAAAGCAGCAGGACCAACAGCCCCAGCTTGTGGTTTATATCTAGTAGATGTAAAATATTAAGTCTTCGAGCTTTTTTTATGGCTCTATGCCTCAAATATTGGGGGTGCTGTTTCAATTTCAATTAGATACAAACGGAGAGCCAGAAAGCTTTTACGCAGATGGAATTGAATACTATACTATTTCAAGCAATTGGGATATGACAGAGATTTAGAAATCGCCCTTATAGTCCAGAAGAATGGTTAGATAATTTCTCTACTTTTTCAATTTACCAAATTTTATCTCAGCTAATTGAATTATGGGGGCTTAGCATAAAGTCGGAAGAAGTTCCTAAAAAAAAGAAAGACCAATGACTACGCCCTTATTCCTTTTAAGGGCAGTAGAACTTGGTCTTTTTGTTTTTGATTTATAACTTCTAACGATTGGCATTGTAAATGATATGTTTACAGAAAAAAATAATGATGAATATAAATACAAGGAAGTAGCAACACAAGAAGACTTTGATAAATTTTAGAGAGATATTGACAAATAAATGCTTGAAGCATTAGAATGAAATTGATAACCAATACCAACAAAAAAGAAAGGAGAGTTGAATGAAAAAAATAGTAAGTTTATTGATGTCATTTGTAATGGTAGCTACAATTTTGTCTCCATGCTATGCTCAAGCCTCTGAGTATTCAGATTATGTTAAACATAGTGAGGCAACTTTTGTAGAAAATGGAAAAAAATATAAAGTTGAAGAAGATTTGATATCTAGAGGAGATAAAATCAAAACTACTTCTAATTTTTTTACTGATGAAGGAGTATTAATAGAAACTCAGATTACAACTGTCGATAGATCAGTTGGTATTGTTTACTTTGAAAATAGGAATTCAGATCAAGAGCTTATAAACTCAGAAAGCTATAGGTTTGATCAAATTTTAGAACTAACAGAATCTGATGAAGAGACACATGATGTATTTGTTACTTATTCCAATGATCGTGGGAAATTTTTAAGACACGAAGAATATACGATAAATCTAACTGGGAAAAAAGCTACAGCTCTTGTAGTAGGATCTATATTAGCTGGAGTCTTTGCAATAGCCCCTGAGGTCGGGATTTCGCTTGGGGGGGAATTTGTAGCGGCAGCTACTTCTGCTGGATTACTAGGGGCAGGTAGTATTATGCCATTGAATGTTCGAGCAAGTGTAGATGTATATTCAAGTCCTTATAGAACAGGAAAACATTACACAAGATTCTATGGAGATTTTTATACCACTGACGGAGAATATATTACGAGTTTACATTGGAGTAAAAGGGGATATCATTAATGAAAAATGCGCTCTTAAGAGCCTTAATGTATAATATCATTGGACTTTTTATTATGGGTGTTTTTTATTTTTTGAAATATGATATAAATAAGACTCATACAAAAGAAATGTTATTAATGATATTTTTAGCTGAGGTTTGTTATTGGTTAACTGTTCTAATTGGATTATTGGTTATTAAAAAATTAAAAAGTTAAATAATGAATTTCGACAACTATATTACAAAATGGTAGGTGCTTTTTAGTACCCAAAATAGTGTAAGATAGGAAATGATTCCTATCTTACACTATTTTTGTATAATGAAGAAGTAGTAGTAAGATAAGTCTGTTTTAAGGTTAAAATATCCATGATAAAAGCTGTCGACTATGTCTTCGTTATTCATATTCGGTTAAGTAGGTTGGACAAAATGTCCGTGTCACGAGCTAAAAAAGAGTGTAATGGTTCAGGTAGAAACTACAAAATAAAAAGAAAGAAGGAAAAATATAATATCAATATGTATAGACATATCAAAAGAAAAGTTTACAGCCTGTGCATTAGAATAAGAAAGTAAAATAATTTGGAGGCCCTTTGATATATATCTAAATAAAACCAAAGTAAAGGAATTTTTAGAGAAACTAGAAAAATTAAAAGAAGAAGTAAAAATGACAAACGAATATCAGAGAAGGAATAGAACTGATAAAACAAATAAATCGGATTCTAAATAGAATTTTAACACGAATGATAGAAATATCCGAGACCTTAGAAGAATATCAAAAAAGTAAAAAAATTCTTAGGCATATTGAGCAAACTAGCAGTACCAATAGTAGCAGAATTTGGAAACCTATCAAAATTTAAAAACAAAAAAATTCTAATATCCTTTGTAGGAATAGACTCCACACCCTATGAATCAGGAAACTTTAAAGCAGATCAGATAAAAATAACCAAAAGAGGAAACTCAATGCTAAGAAATGTAGGCTACCAGGCAATGAAATGTATGATGAGTGCGAAGGACGAAGAAAACGAAATATATAAGTACATGATAAAAAAAGAAAGAGAAGGAAAAACGAAAAAAGTTTGCACATTTGCAGGATTAAACAAATTCCTAAGAGTATACTATACAAGAGTCATGAAGTTAAAAATTAAGAATAGAGAATTAAAAGTAGCATAACATTTAGAAAAGCATTAAAGATAAGTTGATTACGTTCGGTTTGTTTGCCATGCACTAATTTAATTACTCAAAGAATCAAATAACCTAAAATTAATTTCAGGTTAAGCTTGACTTTTATTGGCAGGTTTTGCAGTAAAAATTATTTTAAAAATTTATTTTGCAATCTTTAAATTATTTTTTATTTCAAAGACTTTAGGATTTTGCGAAAATCCAATAAATTGATAATATAAATGGTTTTTGGTATAATTATTTTAGTTAATTTGGAGGTGGAACAGTGGATAATAAATATCTTGTTAATGGTAATGAAGCTGAAGGAAAGGTAAAAATTTCTGAAGATGTTATCGCTACAGTTGCTTCTGTTGCAGCTGAAAGTGTTGACGGTGTTGTAAAAGTTTCTACTAATTTTAAATCTCAAATGAGTGATATTTTAAATACAAAAAATTTTGCTAGAGGTGTGAAGGTTAATATTGGCGAAAAAGAAACTATTGTAGATGTTTATATTACTATTGAGTATGGAATTAAAATTGTAGAAGTTTCTGAAAAAGTTCAAGAACAAGTCAAGGAAGCTATTGAAAATATGACTGATTTTGATGTTGTAGAAGTAAATGTTCATATAAGTGGAATTGCTGTAAAAGATTCT
The DNA here is from genome assembly GCF_000246925.1 of Peptoniphilus rhinitidis 1-13. Lineage (NCBI taxonomy): Bacteria > Bacillati > Bacillota > Tissierellia > Tissierellales > Peptoniphilaceae > Peptoniphilus > Peptoniphilus lacydonensis. The sequence goes on from NZ_BAEW01000001.1 coordinate 79,181, forward strand.
GAAAAGACGATTGTGAAATGAGCAGAAAGAAAGCAAGAATAGGCGCTATGCAAGCTTTATTCTCTATGGATATAAATGATGACTTTTCTATTGAAAGTCTAAATTTATTTATGGAAAATAATTTATTTCTAGGAGATGAAGTCGATTATATAAATAGAGTTGTCCCTGATATTTTGGACAAAATGGATGTAGTTGATAGTACTATTGAAAAGAATTTAAAGGGATGGACTATTCAAAGGCTTGCTAAAGTTGATAGACAGATTCTGCGCATTGCCGTCTATGAGTTTTTATATAAAGATGATATACCTCCTGAAGTTTCTATTAATGAAGCTGTTGAGATTGCGAGAATTTATGGATCTGATGATTCTCCCAAGTTTATAAATGGGATTTTAGGAAGTATTTACAGGAGTTTTTGATTTGAAGAGCAATGCTTTTAATGTAAGTGAATTAAATAATTACATCAAAAAGCTAGTTTCCATGGATTATATTTTAAGAGATATTAGTATAACTGGTGAAGTTACTAATTTAAATATTCATTCTAATGGAAATATTTATTTTTCGTTAAAGGATAATTTTTCAAGAATTGATGCCATGATAAGTGCTAAAGATGTCAATGTAAAACTATTTGATGGGGCAAGTATCATGGCAAAGGGAACTGTTACTTATTATGATAGAAGTGGCAGAATTTTTCTATATGTCAGTGAAATTGAACTTGATGGAAAGGGAAATTTGTATCAAAAGTTTTTAGATCTAAAAGATGAACTTGAAAGGGAAGGCCTTTTTGATCTTTCCCATAAAAAGAAAATCAAAAAGTTTCCTGGTTCAATTGGACTTATTACATCGACAAGTGGTGCTGCTATAAAGGATGTCATTAATCTTTTTAGAAAGAGAAATAGAATTTGTGATATTTATGTATTTCCAAGCTTTGTGCAAGGTAATATGGCAAGTGAAAATTTAATTAAGGGTATAAAATATTTTAATGAGTCCCAAAATGTTGACACCATTATTATTGCAAGAGGTGGAGGTAGTTTTGAGGATCTCTTTGTTTTTAATGACGAAAGTCTTGCAAGAGAAATTTTTAATTCTAATATTCCAATTATTTCTGCTGTTGGGCATGAAATTGATTACACTATTTGTGATTTTGTAAGTGATCTTAGAGCGGCGACACCGACTAATGCAGCTGAACTTGCTACAACAAGTGAAGATGAGATTTTTGGGGAGCTTTTAAATAAGAAAAACTCATTAAATAATTTAATCGAGAGAAAAGTTGATTTGGAAAAACTAAAATTATTTAATCTCTACAAAAGTATTTCCATTAAAAATCAAGTTTATAAAATTAATTCTATGACTCGTGAACTTATTTATTATGAAAATTTGTTAAACAATTCTATGAAAAAAATTTTGGAAGATAATAGAAGTTATTTAAGCAAAAGTAAGTTTTATCTGACAAATTTTAAATTAAATAAATCTAGAGAATTGGATAGTTTTGGATATAGACTTAAAAATATTGAATTAAATTCAAATAGAAAATTAGATAGATATTTTAATAATTTAGACCTTCAAAATAAATTTTTAAACTATTATTTTAATTTATTTATTGATGAAAAAGTTTCAAATCTTAATAAATTTGGTAAATTTTTAGAGTCTTATGATTTGAAAAATAAAATTTTGTTGGAAAAAAGAAAATTAGAATATTTAAATATAAGATTAGGCTCTGCTTTTGATAAAATAAATAAGATTGAGATAATTACACATGATGGAAAGAAATTAGAATCCATTAAAGATGTAAATATTGGGGATATTATTTCCTTAAGATTAAAAGATGGAAATATAAAATCTAAGATTTTTGATGTGAAAATGAGGGATTAGATGGATAAAGATTATGAAAGTTCTTTTAGAGAGCTTGAAAAAATTATAAGGGAACTTGAGTCTAAGGACATTAGTCTGGAAGATTCCATAAAAAAATATGAAGAGGGAATTGAGCTTTATAAATATTTAAATAAAACTTTGAAGGCTTATGAAGGCAAGATAAAAACTATTGCAGAAGAAAATTCTGATTTTTTAGAGGACGATAAAGATGGAAAATATAGATAGTTTATTAGAAAAATTCAATGCCTATTTGAGTTCCCTTCTTGAGTATACAGATAGTGCACAAAGAAAGGTTATTGATTCTATGAAGTATTCATTATTTTCTGGGGGAAAGAGAATTAGACCTCTTTTATGCCTAATAACGTTTTGTGAATTTTCTGATGAGGATATAAAAAAAGTTCTTCCCTTTGCTGCTGCAATTGAGATGATACACACTTATTCACTCATCCATGATGACCTTCCAGCTATGGACGATGATAATTTTAGAAGAGGAAAGCCAACTAATCACAAGGTTTATTCTGAAGGAATTGCAATTTTAGCAGGAGATGGTCTTTTGAATATGTCCATGGAAGTTTTACTAAGACATATTGAAACTATTGAAGATCCTGAAGATTTAAAATTTGCAGTTAAGGCAATGAAATATATTTATAATGCAACTGGAGTTGGAGGAATGATTGGTGGACAAGCTATTGATATAGATTTTGATGTGTCTTGTTATAGCGAGGAAATCTGCGAATCAATGTATAAGTTAAAGACAGCAGATTTAATAAAAGCGTCTGTTGTTTCTGGTGCGATAATTGCCAAAGCACCAGCCGATGTTATAACAAAACTTTCCAAGTTTGCTGAATCTATTGGTGTTGCATATCAACTTGAGGATGATCTTTTAGATGAAGATAAAGACCCAGATAGTGGTGAAGTCAATATGTTGATGTTTAAAAATAAAGATGAACTTAGAGAAGAAATTATTGAACTTACAAATTCGGGGTATGAAACAATTGATAGTCTTTTATTAAAAGAAAATTTACTAAAAAATTTTGTTGCAAAATTAATAAATAGGAGCAATTAATGGCAAAAAAAAGAGCAGATGTATTGTTAGTTGAAAAAGGTTTAATAGATTCTAGAGAAAAAGCCAAAAGACTTATAATGGAAGGAAAAGTTTTTATTGGAACTAATCGAGTTGCAAAGCCAGGGGAACAATTAAAAGAAGATGTAAAAATTTATATAAAGGGAATTGAAAATACTTTTGTTTCAAGAGGCGGGCACAAGCTTGAAAAAATGATAAAAGATTATGATATTGATTTGAGAGATTCTGTTTGTGTCGACATTGGTGCTTCTACTGGTGGATTTACTGAGTGTATGCTAAAATATGGAGCAAAAAAAGTTTATGCCATTGATGTTGGATATAATCAACTTGATTATAAATTGAGGACTGATGATAGAGTTGTATCTCTTGAAAGAACGAATATTAGGTATTTTGATACCGATTTAATTTTAGAAGATGTGGATTTTATTTCTATTGACGTTTCTTTTATTTCTCTTGAACTTGTTCTTCCTGTTGCCAAAGAGATTTTAAGTAGGGAAGGAAAAATTGTTGCACTAATAAAACCACAATTTGAAGCTGGCAAGGGAAAAGTTGGAAAGGGCGGTATTGTTAGAGATGAAAAAGTACATATTGAAGTTATAGATAAAATAATAAATCTTGCAAGAGATTTAAATTTTAATATTATCGCAATAACAAATTCTCCTATAAAGGGAACAAGTGGAAATATTGAGTTTTTAATTTATTTATCAAAGGAAAGTAGAGTTTCAAGTAATTTTGATTCTAAGAAAATTGTAGAAAATACTTATAAAAATTTAAGTGAATAGGTGAAATATGCTTTTGGAGTTAAATATAGAAAATTTTGCAATAATTGAAAATATGAAGATTGAGTTTGAAAGTGGTTTAAATGTTCTGACAGGTGAAACTGGTTCTGGTAAGTCAATTATCATAGATTCTCTTGGACTTGTTCTCGGTCAAAGAGTTAACAAAGATGTAATAAAAAAAGGAAAGGACAGAGCCTTTATAGAGGCAGTATTTAGTTCATACGATGAAGAAACTAAAGAATTTCTCAAAGAATATGGAATTGAAACGGGAGATTTAATTATAATATCCAAAGAAATTAAAGAAAAGGGGCCTTCCATAACTAGGATAAACAATAGGACTGTTACATCTCAAATTTTATCAAAAATTTCCACTCATTTGATAGATATTTTTGCACAACACGAGTCAACTGCACTTATGAACAATAAAAATCAGATGAACTTAATTGATGATTTTTCTGGAAGGGATCACAAAATTCTTATTTTAAAATTAAAAGAGATTGTTTCCAATATTAATGACTTAAAAAAAGAATATGAAGAAAAATCTATGCTTGAAAAAAATAAAGATAGAGAAATAGATCTTTTAGAATATCAAATTAATGAAATTGAAGATGCTGGTTTAAGTGATTATGACAATGAAGAACTTTATGATGATTTTAATATTTTAAATAATATGACAGACACAATAATAAAATTATCTGAATCTAAATCTCTTATCAATGAGGGATATGAAAATAACTCTGTGGAAGATATTTTAGATAAAATTATAGCAAATATTGTAGATGTTACAAAATACAATAAGGATTTAAAAGAAAAAGAAGAAGATTTAGAAGATATAAGATTCAGACTTTCTGATATTGCCTCTGATTTAGATAGATATATTAACTCTTCTGAAGTAGACGAGGAGAAACTCGTTTATTTAAAAGAGAGAATTGATTTAGTAAATAACTTAAAGTTAAAATATGGAAATAATGTTTCTAAAATTAATTCTTTTTACGAAGATATAAGTAATAGACTTTCTTTTTTAAAGAATTATGAGGATAATTTAAATAAACTTTCTGGAAAGATTAAATCGCTAGAAGAAGAAGCTTTGACAATTGCTAGAAAAATTAGTAAAAATAGAAAAGCCACTGCGAAAATTTTGGAAAAAAGAGTAGAAGATGAAATAAATAATTTAAATATAAGAGATGCAAAATTTAAAATAGAAATAAATGAAAAAAGTCTTAGTGCAAATGGAGTAGACAGTATAGAATTTTTAATTGCTCCAAACCTCGGCCAAGATTTAATGCCCTTAGCAAAGGTTGCATCTGGTGGTGAAATGAGCAGAATAATGCTTGGTTTTAAGAGTATTATTGCAGAAAAAGATAATATTCCAACTCTTGTTTTTGATGAAATTGATACAGGTATAAGTGGAAAGACGGCACAAATTGTTGGTAACAAGATAAAAGAACTGGCAAAAGATAGGCAAGTAATAGTAATTTCTCACTTGCCACAAATTGTGGCACTTGCGGATACTCACTTTGCAATAAAAAAAGATTTTGTAAACAATAGTACAATATCTACAATAGATAAATTAAGCTATGATAAGAGAGTAGAAGAAGTGGCAAGATTAATTGGTGGAATGAATTTAAGCGAAGTTGCAATAGAAACAGCAAAAGAAATGATTGGTGATTAAATGCAAAATTATGAAGAGAGAACTATGAAGTCGACAAAAATTTTTGATGGAAAAGTTCTAAAACTTAGAGTTGATACAGTTGAGATGGAAGGTCAGAAGTACACAAAAAGAGAAATTGTAGAAAGGACTTCTTCTGTTGGGATTGTTGCAATAACTCAAGATGATGAAATTATTTTGATTAAGCAATATAGAAAAGCTATAGACAAAGAAATTTACGAAATTCCAGCAGGTATGATTGATTTTGGAGAGGAACCTCAAAAAGCAGCTCTTCGTGAATTGAAAGAAGAAACTGGTTTTGACGCAAAGAAATCAGAATATTTATTGGAAACTTATTCTTCTCCAGGTTTTACAAATGAAAAAATATTTATTTTTTATGCTGAAGATTTAATTTTGGGTGAACAAGATTTAGATGAATTTGAAAATCTTTCAGTTGAAAAAATAAAATTTGATGAAGCTATAAAGTTAATTAGTCTTGGAGAAATTATTGATTCAAAATCAGTTGCTGGGATTTTATATTACAATAGTTTTAGGAGAAAAAATGGATAAATCAATAAATTATATTAAGGAAAAAATAAAAGATACGCCTGAGATTGGAATTATTCTAGGGTCGGGCTTAGGAGATTTTGCGGATTCAGTAGAAGACCAAATTGAAATTTATTACAAAGATATTCCAGGCTTTCCAGTTTCAACTGTAAAAGGTCATGATGGGAAATTAGTTTTTGGGAAAATTCATTCTAAAAATATTTGTATAATGAAAGGTAGAATTCATTATTACGAAGGATATGATATTTCTGATGTCGTTTACCCAATAAATGTAATGGCTTCTCTTGGAATAAAAACTTTAATTGTAACAAATGCAGCTGGTGCTGTTAATAAAGATTTTAACCCAGCAGATCTTATGGTAATAACTGATCATATAAATTTAATGGGTAAAAATCCACTTATAGGTCCAAATGATGACAATCTTGGTCCAAGATTTTTAGACATGACAAATTTATATGACAGAGATTTAATTGAAGTTGCAAAGAAAAGTGCAAAAAAATTAAATATTAATATTAGAGAAGGTGTCTATATGTATTTTACAGGACCAAGTTATGAAACTGCAGCAGAAGTTAGAATGGCAGGCGTGCTTGGTGCTGATGCTGTTGGTATGAGTACAGTTCCAGAAGTAATTGCTGCAAGGCACAGAGGTCTTAAGATTCTAGGCATTTCTACAATGACAAATATGGCAACAGGAATTTTGGACAAGCCACTTGACCATAAAGAAGTTATGGAAGTTGGGAAAGAAGTTTCTGAAAAATTTAAGGAACTATTAGATAAAATAATTGAGGAGATTGTATGAAATTTTTAGATATCATACAAAAGAAAAAAGAAAATAGAATCTTAACAGAAGAAGAAATAAATTATTTTATAAAAAATTATGTAAATGGAAAGATTCCAGACTATCAAGTTTCTGCGTTTTTGATGGCCATTTATTTTAATAAATTAAATTTAGATGAAACTTATTATCTTACAAGGGCTATGATTAAATCAGGAAATGTAATTGATTTATCAGAGGTTTCAGGTATAAAAGTTGATAAACATTCAACTGGTGGAGTTGGTGATACAGTTACACTTATATTGGGACCTCTTCTCGCATCTGTTGGATTTATATTTGCCAAAATGAGTGGACGAGGACTTGGTCACACAGGAGGAACCCTTGACAAACTTGAATCCATTCCAGGATTTAATATAAATATAGATAGCGAAAATTTTATTAAAATTCTAAACAAATCCAATATTGCGGTTATAGGTCAAAGTGAAAATATTGTTCCAGCTGATAAACTTTTGTATTCACTTAGAGATGCAACTGCAACAGTAGATAATGTTAGCTTAATTGCATCTTCCATTCTTTCAAAAAAAATAGCACTTGGAACAGATGCCTTAGTTCTTGATGTAAAAGTTGGAAACGGTGCTTTTATGAAAGATGTAGAGTCTGCAGTTAATCTTTCAAAGTTAATGGTAAGCCTTGGGAAAAAATTTGGAAGAAAAACCAAAGCTATGATAACGAGTATGAACGAACCTCTTGGAGATGCTGTGGGTAATAGTCTTGAAGTGATAGAAGCTATAAATGTTTTAAAGGGAAATGGTTCAAGGCATTTAAAAGAAATTTCATTTAAAATTGCATCAAAATTTATGATAATGGAAAATATGGTAAGCAGTGAAAAAGAAGCCATGTCTATTTTAGAAGAAAAAATTAGAGATGGTTCTGCAATAGAAAAATTTAAAGAAATGGTAACTCTACAAGGTGGAGATGCGACCTATATAGATGATACAAATAAGTTTAAAAGGTCGAGCATAATAAAAGATATTTATTCAAAAGAATCTGGTTATGTGAAATCAATTGAGGCAATTGAAATAGGAATAGCTTCAAGAGATTTAGGTGCAGGCAGACATAAAAAAGATGATGTCTTGGATTTAAATGCAGGAGTTTATCTGCACAAAAAAGTTGGAGATTTTGTAGAAAAGGGAGAAAAAATTGCCACAATCTACACTGAAAAAGAAAATGAAGTAGAAGGTGTAATAGAAAAGATTACAAAAGCTTATTCTTTTTCCGATAAAAGGCAAGATTATAAATTAATTATAGAAGAGATTGATTGAGATGAATAATTTAGATATTGCATCAATTGCAATTAATATAGTTGCACTTTTAATAGCGATTATACCACATGAAATTGCTCATGGTTATGTTGCCTATTTGTGTGGAGATACAACTGCAAAAGACGATGGAAGACTTAGTTTAAACCCACTAAATCATATTGACCCTGTGGGTTTAATTTCTATGATTATTTTTAAATTTGGGTGGGCTAAAGCTGTCCCAATTAATCCTAATAGATTTAAAGGAAATAGAAAAGTAGATTCTCTTTTAGTATCTCTTGCAGGAGTTTTTACAAATTTTATACTGGGAATTATCTCAGGAATTATTTTAGTTTATTTAGAATATAAATCTTCAAATCTAATATCATTATTTTCTTCAATTTTCTGGTATAATGTGATGCTTGGAGTGTTTAATCTCGTGCCATTACCTCCTCTTGATGGTTCAAAAGTTTTGGCTACACTTTTGCCAGAAAGCTTAGAAATGAAATTTTATAAATACGAGAAATACTTTTATTTTGTACTTGTCATTATGATTTTTTCTGGTGCAGTAAATAAATTTATAGAACCAATAATTGTAAATATTATAAATTGGATTTTTTCTTTGGGAATTAAATTATGGAATACAATATTGTTTTAAAAACTTATGAAGGTCCTATGGATCTTCTTTTAGATTTAATTAAAGAAAACGAGATAGATATATATGATATTCCAATTTTTACTATTACTGAAGAATTTTTAAGATATATCGAAAATATGAAAAAGTTAAATTTAACTTTAACTTCAGATTTTATATTGATGGCGTCAACTCTTCTTGAGATAAAATCAAAGATGCTTCTACCTAAAACAAAAAAATTAAGTAATGAAGATAAAGACGAAGAGGATCCTAGAAAAGATTTAGTAGAAAGTTTGTTGGAGTATAAAAAATATAAAGAAGCCTCTGAAATTTTAAAAATTCAAGAGGATTATGAGTCAAAATCTTTTTACAAGTTAAAAACAGAAATATTTTCTATGAATGAAATGGATTTTTTGAAGGAATCTAGTGTGGATAAACTTTCTCTAGCCTTTTTTAATATTTTAAAAAAGTATAAAGATAAGGAAATAGTAGATATTGATAGAGAATACTTTAAAGTTGAAGATGCCTCTAGAAAAATAAAGCAAGAAATTATTAAAAATGAAAAGCTAAAATTTAGTGAATTATTGATAGATATTGTATATAAGGTAGATGTTATAACTTATTTTTTGGGAATGCTTGAACTTATTAAAAATGAATTTGTAATTGCAAATCAAAGGGATAATTTTGGTGATATATTAATTGAAAAACGAAAATACAATGGACAAGAACAGGTTAAAATCAATAATTGAATCCATACTTTTTATTTGGGGAGATCCTATAAGCTTAGAAGATATTGCAAATACTCTTGAACTTAAAAAAGACTATACTAGAGAAATTCTTTTAGAAATGAAAGAAAATTATAAATGTGATACATCAGGTCTTCGACTTAGAGAAATTGATGGAAAATTTCAAATAGGAACTAAACAGGAAAATGAACCCTATCTAAAAAATTTAATTAAAGAAAAAAATGAAAAAAATTTATCTAAACCGGCTCTTGAAACTCTTTCTATAATTGCATACAAACAGCCTGTAACGAAAATAGAAGTTGAGGAATTAAGAGGGGTAAATTGTGATAGTACAATAAAGGGACTTCTTGATTTTAATTTAATTGAAGTTTCTGGGAAATTAGATAGAATCGGCCATCCAAATTTGTACAGTACCACAGATAAATTTTTGCAAAAATTTGGAATGAAAAGTTTAGAGGAGTTGCCTGATTTAAAAGGATTAGAGGAGGAATCTAATTGAGATTACAGAAATATATGGCTCACTGTGGAGCTGCATCTAGAAGAAAGTGTGAAGAGTTTATAAAATCTGGTTTAGTAAAGGTAAATGATAAAATTGTTACAGAGCTTGGTACAAAAATTGATCCCAATGTAGATAGAGTTTATTTAAATGGAAAAAGGCTAACTCTTGAAAATAAAAAAATTTATATTATTTTAAATAAGCCAATAGGAGTTGTAACAAGTGCTAGTGATGAAAAAGATAGAAAAACTGTTACAGATCTTGTTCCTGATGATTATAGAGTTTATCCAGTTGGAAGACTTGATATTGATACTACTGGTTTAGTATTTTTAACTAATGATGGAGAACTTGCCAATATTTTGATGCATCCAAAATATAAAATTGGTAAAAAGTATATCGCCACAGTAGAGGGAACTCCTAATGCAAGAGAACTTTCAATTTTAAGAGAAGGTCTTGATATTAGAGATTTAAAAACTTCTCCTGCAAATGTAAAAATCCTAAAAAGTTTTAAACAAGATTCTATTATAGAAATTGAAATTTTTGAAGGTCAAAATCATCAAATCAAGAGAATGTTTGACTATATAGGTCACAAAGTAAAGAAACTAAAGAGGATTTCTATGGGAGAGATTGAACTTTTAAATCTTGATGTTGGAAATTATAGATATCTGAGTGAGAAAGAGATAAAATATTTAAAGGGATTAAAATGATTGTTAAAGAAAAATATTTTGAGATAGTAGATGAAGTGCTATCTCATAATTTTTTAGGTAAAGTTGCAGTAGATGCTACAATTGGAAAAGGAAACGATACTTTAAAACTTTTAAAAGTTGTAGGTGAGAATGGTTTTGTCTATGGATTTGATGTTCAAGAAGATGCAATAGAAAAGACGAGGGTTTTATTAAAGGATTTTAATAATTATAAACTTTTTTTAGAAAGTCACGAACATATAGATAAAATTGGTGCAGCAGATTTAATTATTTACAACTTGGGTTTTCTTCCAGGTTCTGATAAAAAAATTACTACTTTAAAAGAATCTACGATTATTTCGCTAGAAAAATCTACAAAAATTTTAAATAAAGGCGGAATTATTATTGTGGTGTCCTATTTGGGCCATGAAAATTCTTTTGAAGAAAGAGTTGCTGTGGATGAATTTTTAAAAGAGCTTGATCAAAGAATTTTTAGAGTTGAAAAAAGAGAATTTTACAATCAAAAGCACAACCCGCCAATAGTTTATTTAATCGAAAAAAGGTGAAAAAATGAGAATTGCAATAATTGGAGCAGGACCTGCTGGCATGATGTGTGCTATAAAGGCAGCAGAGAATCATGAAGTATTTTTATTTGAAAAAAATGAAAAACTAGGGAAAAAACTTTTTATAACAGGTAAGGGTAGATGTAATCTCACAAATTATACTGATGAAAACGAAGTCTTAAAAAATGTAGTAGGAAATAAAAGTTTTATGTATTCATCAATTTACACTTTTTCACCTTTTATGACTTATTATTATTTTGAAGAAGAGGGTCTTAGACTAAAGGTAGAAAGGGGAAACAGAGTTTTTCCCAAGAGCGACAAATCTTCTGATGTTATAAAAATTTATGAAAAAAAGCTTAGGGAAAATAATGTAAATATAAAACTCAATACAGAAATAAAAAGTATAAAAAAGGAAGGAAACTTTTTTATTTTAAATGATAAAGATAAGTTTGATAAAGTAGTAATTGCAACTGGTGGTATTTCTTATAAGTTAACAGGTTCAACAGGAGATGGATATAAATTTGCTAGAAATTTTGGGCACAAAGTTATTGATTTAAAGCCTGGACTTATAGGGATAAATCTTTTAAATAATTTTGAGTTAGCAGGATTAAGCTTAAAAAATGTAGAATTAAAGATTATGAAAAATAAAAAAATAATTTCAAGTGAATTTGGTGAAATGATTTTTACTCATAAAGGAATTAGCGGACCAATTGTTTTAACTACGTCTAGTAAAATTAATAGATTAAGCGATTTTCAAATGTATCTTGATTTAAAGCCAGCTTTGACTTATGAAAAACTTGACAACAGGATTCTTAGAGATTTTAATAATAATCAAAATAAAAATATAGAAAATGTTTTGAAATTACTTCTTCCACAAGATTTAATCTTTTATATTTTAAATTATGCTAATATTAGGGGAGATAAAAAAGTAAATCAAATTACAAAAGAGGAAAGAGATATTTTAATTAAGAGTATTAAAAATTTTAAACTTTTATTTGATTCTTTGGATGATATAAATAGGGCAATAATAACTAGTGGTGGAGTTAGTATAGATGAAATTGATCCAAAGACAATGGAATCCAAAAAAGTTTCTGGATTGTATTTTATTGGCGAAGTATTAGATGTTGATGCACTTACAGGTGGCTTTAATATTCAAATTGCAAACTCTACAGGATATAATTGTGGGATTAATTTGTAATTCCTTTAGCTTTACTTATTAGAGAAATTAAAATATAATTATACTAATCACTACGATGGTAGTGATTTTTTTTGGAGGTAAAAAATGAAAATTGCAATAGATGGTCCAGCAGGATCAGGCAAGAGTTCTTTGGCAAGAGAAGTTGCAAATAGACTTGAGATTCTATATGTAGATACTGGTGCAATGTATCGTGCAATTACTCTTAAACTCTTAAATATTAATGAAAAAGATTTTGAAGATGTTTTAAAAAAAACAGAGGTAAGTTTTAAAGATGATAAAGTTTATTTAGATGGAGAGGATGTTTCGGAAAAGATTAGAGAAAATGAAATATCCAACAAGACGTCAGAGTTTTCAAAGAAAAAGATTATAAGAGATTATTTAGTTAAGATGCAAAGAGAAATTGCAAAGGAAGAAGATGTGGTTATGGAAGGAAGAGATATAGGTTCAGTAGTTCTTCCTGATGCAGAATATAAATTTTTTTTGACAGCTGATGTTAAGACTCGTGCCATGAGAAGATTTAAACAGATTGATAGTGGAAAAGATAATTTTGATGAAATATTAGAAGATCTCAAAAAAAGAGATTATAACGATAGTCACAGAGAAAACTCTCCACTTATAAAGATGGACGATGCTATATTAATTGACAGCACTAATATGGATGCTGAAGAAACAATTGATAAAATTTTAAGTTATATAAAAAGGTGATTTATATTGTATAATTTTGTAAAAGTTATTGTTAGCGTCTTTGTGAAAATTTTTTATAGAATTGAAGTTATTGGAGAAGAAAATATACCTGCTGAAAAGAAAAGACTTATAATATGTGCAAATCATAAAAGCAATTTAGATCCCGTTGCAATATCCGCTGTTTTTGAAAGACAAATTTGTTGGATGGCAAAAAAAGAACTTTTTAACAATAAGTTATCTGCCGCATTTTTCACAAAACTTGGAACATTTCCAGTTGACAGAGGAAATAATGACTTGAAGGCAGTGAAAAAAGCTCTTAGAATTTTAAAAAGTGAAAAAGTTCTTGGAATATTTCCAGAGGCAGCAAGAGTTAAAGAAATTGATTATAATAGAGTAAAATCAGGAGTGGCACTTATTGCACAAAAAACTGATTCAGAGATTTTACCTGTTTTTATTGAAGGTAACTATAAATTATTTAGAAAGAATAAAATCTATTTTAGAGAACCTGTAAAGATAAATAAAGAAATAAAATATTCAAATGAAGATCTAGAAAACATCTCTCAAGATGTTATGAGAATAGTATATGGTGAAGAAGTAAAATGGAAATTATTGTAGCTGATGTATATGGATTTTGTGGTGGAGTGAAAAGAGCCGTAAAGATGGCTTTTGATAATGCAGATAAAGGCGTTTACTCTTATGGAGATTTGGTACACAATGAATTTGTTGTAGATGAATTACAAAGAAAAGGTGTAGAAGAAATTGATGACACAAATATTGAAAATTCTAAAGTTATAATAAGGAGCCATGGAGTTCACAAAAATATTTTAGATGATTTAAAAAAAAGAAATAATGAAATTATAAATTGTGTATGTCCGAAAGTTGAAAATATTTATAATATAGTAGATAATTTTTACGAAAAAGGTTATAATATAGTAATTATTGGGAATAATAGACACCCTGAAGTAATAGGAATTAATTCCAGATGCAATGATTCTGCGACAATAATATCTAGCTTAAAAGATATTAAGATTCCAGATGGAAAAATTGTAGTGGTTTCACAAACTACAAGCAATGTAGATTTTTTTGAAAATGCAATAAATGTTATAAAAGATATTTCCAAAGATGAAGTTTTAGTTTATAATACTATATGTAATGCAACTTTCAAAAGACAAGAAAGTGTTAGAAATTTATCAAAAAAAGTTGACGCCATAATTGTACTTGGTGGAAAAAAAAGTTCTAATACAAAAAAGCTTGCAGAAATTGCAAAATTAAATTGTAAAAATGTATTTTTAATTGAGTCAATCAATGATATTGATTTAAATATATTTAAAAAATTTAATAAAATAGGTATTACCGCCGGAGCATCCACACCGGATTCGGTAATCAAGGAGGCTGTTAGTAGGATGGAAAATTTTGACAAAGGTGAGATGATGGAAGCCATTGATAATTCTTTTAAAAGAATTAGAAAGGGCGAAGTAGTAACTGGAGAAGTTTTATATATAACTGATTCAGAGGTAATGGTGAATCTTGGATATAGATCAGATGGTATCATTTCAAAAGATGAACTTGCAGGAGGACCTGATGTAAATCCTCAAGATCTTTATGAACAAGGACAAGAAATTGAAGTTTATGTTCTAAAGATGGATGATGGAGATGGCAATGTAGTCCTTTCAACAAAGAGAGTTGCAGATATGAAAGTTTGGGATGAAGTTGAAGAACTTTATAACAACAAAGAAAATATAACTGTAACTGTAACTGTTAAAAATCAAGTTAAAGGTGGGCTTACTGCAGATTACAATGGGTTAAATGCTTTTATTCCAGCTTCTCATGTTTCTGTTAGATTCCAAAAAGATTTGAGCAAATTCATTGGTGAAGAATTTGAAACTGAAATAATTGATTTTGATAAAAGAAAGAAAAGAATTGTTCTTTCAAGAAAAAATGTACTTCAAGAAGAGTTAGATAGAGTACGTGATGAAGTATATGAAAATCTTCACGAAGGAGATGTAATTGAAGGAACTGTACAAAGACTTACTAATTTTGGTGCGTTTGTAGATGTTGGAGGCGTAGATGGCCTTATCCACATTTCTGAACTTTCTTGGAATAGAGTAAAACATCCACAAGATGTAGTATCACCTGGAGATGTAGTTAATGTACAAGTTCTTAATGTTGATAAAGAAAAAACAGAATTGCACTTGGACTAAAACAAACTATGGAAAAACCATGGGATGTATTTACTAAAGAAGTTAAAGTTGGAGATGTTGTTAAAGGTAAAGTTGTAAATCTTCTTGACTTTGGTGCTTTTGTAAGACTTGAACAAGGTGTAGATGGTCTTCTTCACGTTTCTCAAATTTCAAGAGAACATGTTGAAAAACCACAAGATAAACTTTCTATTGGCGAAGAAGTTACAGTTAAAGTAACTGATATTGATGAAGAAAACCAAAAGATTTCTCTTTCTATAAAGGCTCTTATTGAACCTGAAGAAAAAGAAAAAGAAGAATCTAAACCAAAAGAAAGAAAACCTAGAAGAGAAAGAAAAGCTCCAAAAAGAGAAAAGAGAATCGAAGAACCTAAACAAGATGACTTTAACATGACTATTGGAGAAATGCTAGGACTTAATTTTTCTGATGCAAATTTAGATTCTGAAATTATCGCAGATGAAAAAGAAATTTCATATAGCGAAGAAAAAGAAGAATCTGAAGAAGATACAGAAGAATAATTAAAAATTAAATAGGAAAAGATTCAGACTTAGGTTTGGATCTTTTTTTATTACAATTTTATAATTTTAATGTCAATGTAAATTATTTGTGATATTATAAATTATGGTGGTAAAATGATTTTGGAAACAGGCATTATTGCTGCAATTATTTTATTTTTTATAAAAGATAAAAATTTAAATAATTTAATAAATTTTAAGTTTAATAATATATTTTGGGCTTTTCTTGGAATTTTTTTAATGTTATTTATAAATTTTATAACAGAAAAAGATTTTGGAAAGATTACAGATTTTTTTATAAAAAATTTTATGATTTTCCATATTGTTTCTATTTCTCTTATTGGGGTTTCTTTTTTATCTAATTTCTATAATAAGGGTCTTTTATTAAGTGGTGTTGGAACATTTTTAAACATAATTCCTGTTATAGCAAATGGAAAAATGCCTGTGAGTTTAAATGCTCTTATTAAGACACAAAATAAAAGAGTAATTTATATTTTATTAAATAATAAAAGTTTAAGTCATGGAATTTTTGAAAATCCTAAATTTTATTTTTTATCAGATATTATTCCTTTCTATAAGTTAATAGGAAGTTCAACAGTTGTAAGTATTGGTGATATTATTATATCGTTGGGATTAATTTGGGGAGTTATAATTATAGCAAAGAAGAGAGGTGCATAGATTGGAAAATTTTGGGAATTTACTTAATGTTATAAATTTTAGAGATGTTGTTGACATACTAATAGTTACAGTTTTAATTTATTACATTTTAAAGTTAATAAGAAATACTAGAGCAGAACAAGTTTTTAAGGGAATACTTTTAATTTTATTATTTATAAAAATTTCTCAATTCTTTCAACTTTATACGGTTAATTGGATTTTTGCCCGTTTTATAAATGACGGCATTGTAGCTATAATTGTTTTGTTTCAACCTGAAATTAGAAGAGGACTTCAATATTTAGGACTCACATCAAATATTAAAAATAGTTTTAATCAAAATAAAGAAAATGTTCCTGAAACAGTTGAGGAAATTATTTCTGCTGTGGCATCTCTTGCTAGACAAAAAATAGGTGCACTTATCATTATTGAAAATGAAGTTGGATTAAATGAAATAATTGAAACTGGAACAGAAATAAATGGAAATGTAAGCAGTGGACTTCTTATAAATATTTTTATACCAAACACCCCACTTCACGATGGTGCCGTTGTAATTAAAGGATCTAAAATAAAAGCAGCGGCTTGTTTCTTACCTTTATCAGATAATCAAAAAATATCTAAGGAACTTGGAACTAGACATAGAGCAGGTATTGGAATTTCTGAAAGAGCAGATTCTTTAAGTATAATGGTTTCAGAAGAAAATGGAACAATATCGACTGCTGAAAATGGAGTGCTTTCTAGATATTTAGATATAGAAACTCTTGAAGCAAAACTCCTTGAAATATATAGTCCAGAATATAAAGAGAAACAAATTTTGAAAAAATTTGGAGGTAAAAATGAAAAAGATAAATTTTAAAGATGATAAAAATATCATTATGAAAATTACATCTCTTATTTTTGCAATTATATTGTGGTCATATGTAAAAGAAGAAGCAAATTTTATTACTTCAACTAATTTTAAAAATGTTGAAGTTACTTATGAAGGTCTTTCTGATTTAAAAGAAAATAATTTAGTGGTTATATCGCCAAAGGAAGCAACAGTTGATGTAAAGCTTCAAGGATATAATTCTTATATGAGAAATGTGACTAAAGATGGTATTGTGGCAAAAGTTGATTTAAGTAGACTTAAAGAAGGAGAGCATTCTGTACCTGTAAATGTTTCTTATGTGGATTTAGGTATAACTGTTACTAATACTTCACCTAGAAGAATTCCCTTTAGAATTGATAAATTAATTAAAGAGGATATGAAAGCAAATGTAATTATAAAAAATAAACCTTTAAAAGGGTTATCTGTGGGGGATATTGATAGAGATTTTAATGTTAGTGTTTCAGGACCAAGTACAATTTTGAACAAGATAAGTAATGTTGAATCTCATATTGATATTTCCGATATTACAGAGTCTTCTACTTTAGATGTTGAAGTTTTAGCATATGATGATGATGGGAAGGTTGTTCAGGGCGTTAAAATAGATCCTAGCAATATAAAAGTAAATATTCCAATTTTAAAAAGCAAGACTGTTCCTATTAAGGTAGTATATAATGAAAAAACAATAGAAAATATTGTGCCAAATGACTTTTCAATTGAGCCATCTTCTGTTACAATTAGAGGAAATTCTGATGTGATTGAATCTATAGACTTTATTGAAACTAAGCCTATTAATTTCAACAATATAAAAAGTGGTGTATATGAAGTTAAATTAAATTTGCCAGATAGGGTTACATTAGTCGATGAAAATACAATTTTTAAGTTAAAAGAAAAAGAAAGAACTAATGAATAATAGTGTATTTAAAAATCAGGAGGTAATATGGAATTTTTTGGAGAAGGATTAACATTTGATGATATTTTACTTGTGCCAGCAAAATCAGAAATTTTGCCTAACGAAGTTGATTTGTCTACAAATTTAACAGAAAAGATTAAGTTAAACATACCTTTAATGTCTGCAGGCATGGATACAGTTACAGAGCACAGAATGTCAATAGCTATGGCTAGGGAAGGTGGTATTGGTATTATTCACAAGAATATGTCCATAGAAGATCAGGCTCTTGAGGTTGATAGAGTTAAAAGATCAGAACATGGAGTTATCACTGATCCATTTTCCTTAACTAAAGATCACTCAATTAAGGATGCTTCAGAACTCATGGAAAGATATAGAATTAGCGGTGTTCCTGTGGTAACTGAAAAGGGAGTTTTAGAAGGTATTATAACTAATAGAGATATTAGGTTTGAAACTGATCTTTCTAAGAGAATAAGTGAAGTAATGACTTCTGAAAAATTAATAACAGGTTCTCCTGATATTTCCCTCGATGAAGCTCTTAAAATTTTGAAAAGATATAAAATAGAAAAACTGCCATTAGTAGATAGAGATAATGTATTAAAAGGTCTTATTACAATTAAAGATATTGAAAAACATGAACAGTATCCTAATTCTGCTAGAGATAATTCTGGAAGACTTCTTGCTGGAGCAGCAGTTGGTGCAACAAAGGATGTACTTGATAGGATCGAAGCTCTTGTAAAGGCAAAGGCTGATGTTTTTGTAATTGATACAGCACATGGTCAATCAAAAAATGTTCTAAATACAATAA
Source organism: Peptoniphilus rhinitidis 1-13 (assembly GCF_000246925.1). Taxonomy (NCBI): domain Bacteria; kingdom Bacillati; phylum Bacillota; class Tissierellia; order Tissierellales; family Peptoniphilaceae; genus Peptoniphilus; species Peptoniphilus lacydonensis. Next base: position 98,155 of record NZ_BAEW01000001.1, read on the forward strand.
AAAATATTAAAGATGCTTTTCCTGATATTCAATTGATTGCAGGAAATGTTGCAACTTATGAAGGCACAGAAGATTTAATTAAGGCTGGTGCTGATTGTGTAAAAATTGGTATTGGACCTGGTTCAATTTGTACTACAAGAGTTGTAACAGGTATTGGTGTTCCACAAATTACTGCAATTATGGAAGCTTATAGAGCTGCTCAAAAATATGGAGTGCCAATTATTGCAGACGGGGGCATTAAATTCTCTGGTGATGTTGCAAAGGCACTTGCAGCTGGAGGAAATGTTGTTATGATGGGCTCACTTTTTGCAGGAACTGATGAATCTCCTGGAGAAGAAATTTTTGTTGAAGGAAGAAGATTTAAGGCGTATAGAGGAATGGGTTCTCTTGGTGCTATGAGTGCAGGTTCATCTGATAGATATTTCCAAAGTGGAACTACTAAATATGTACCTGAAGGAGTAGAAGGTAGGGTGCCATATAAAGGTTTTGTTGGGGACATTGTATTCCAACTTGTTGGAGGAGTAAAATCCGCTATGGGTTATCTTGGGTCCAAGGATTTAGAAACATTAAGAGCTACTGCAAAATATGTTAAGATTACTCAAGCCTCACTTACAGAGTCACATCCTCACAATATAACAATTACAAGAGAAGCTCCAAATTATTATTAATGATAAATCCACTTCAATTGAATTTGAAGTGGATTTTATTTATAATTAACATTGAGAGGTGATATTTTGAAAACTAAAGTGTTACTAGTTGAAGATGAAGAATCGATAAGAAAATTTGTAAAAATAAATTTAGAAAGAGAAGGATACATAATTTTTGAAGCTGGAAGTGGAGAAGAAGGAATAGATATTGCAAGAAGTGAAAAACCTGATATTGTAGTTTTAGACATAATGCTTCCTGGAATTGATGGTTTTGAAGTTTGCAAAGCTTTAAGAGGAGAGTTTCCATCTCTTGGAATTATAATGCTTACTGCTAAAGCAGAAGATTATGACAAGATAATGGGTTTACAATATGGAACAGATGATTATCTTACAAAACCTTTTAATCCAACAGAGCTTACGCTTAGAATAAAATCAATCGAGAGAAGACTTGAACCGGAAGAAGAAAAAGAAGGAAATCTAATAATAGATCCACCTTTTAAAATTGATTCTTATTCAAGGAAATTTTATAAAGATAATGAAGAACTTGAACTAACACCAACAGAGTATCAAATAATAAAAATTTTTATGACTAATCCAGGCAAAGCAATGACAAGAGATGAAATTTTAAAACTTGTTTGGGGCGATGAGTTCTTGGGGGATTCGAAAATAGTTGATGTAAATATTAGAAGACTCAGATCAAAAATAGAAGGTAATACAGCAAAGCCAGATTATATTGAAACAGTTTGGGGAACAGGATATAGATGGAAATAAGAGGTGTCTATAATTGAAAAATAAAATTGGGAAAAGGCTAGTTAAAAGCTTTTTAATAGTTATTTTAATTACAATTTCAATTATAGATATATTTTTGCTCTTTGTTTTTAGTTATTATTATTACAATAATATTTCTAAGGAACTTATTTCTCGAATGGAATTATCTCTAGAAATTTATAGAAGAGATTATTCTGATAAATCAATTGAAGATTTAATCTACGAAGACAGTGATATATTTTTTTCCAACACAAATGCAGAAGTCCAAATTTTAGATAATGATGGAGTAATTCTTTTAGATTCTATTGGAAGAGTATCACCAAATGAAATCAATACGTCAGATATTTTAGCAGCAGAGAAGGGTGAGATAAAGACTTGGCGTGGTGAAGATTCTCAAACTGGAGAGTCTATAATGGCAGTTACTGGTCCTATAAAAAATAATAAAGGAGAAAATGTTGGGTACCTTAGATTTATTTCTTCAATGGAAAAAGCAAATAAAGCTATTTTAAAAACTGTTATAACTCTTCTTATTTTTACTTTATTTGTTGCATTTATAACTGCAATGGTATCTCTTTTAATTTCTAAATCAATAGTAAAACCAATTTTGGAACTTACTGAGGTAGCTAAAAAGATGTTAAAAGGAAATTATGAAGAAAAGGCAAAAATTTATAGAGATGACGAAATTGGAGAGTTGGCAGAAACTTTAAATGCTATGAGTGATGAAATAATTAATAAAGATAGGATAAAAAATGATTTTATTTCATCTATCTCACATGAACTTAGAACTCCTTTGACATCAATAAAAGGTTGGGCCGTTGTTTTAAAAGATGCAAAAGATGATGAAAAGGATTTAATCGAAGATGGACTAAATATAATTGAAAATGAAGTAGATAGACTTGCAAAAATGGTTGAAGAATTGTTGGATTTCTCTAGATATATTTCTGGAAGAATAACTTTAGACAAAGATGTTTTTGACATTTCACAAACATGTATAGATATTTCAAAACAGATGAAACCTCGGGCAAAGTCAAATAATATTGAATTTATAACTGAATTTCCAGAAGAGGTTGTACTTTTGTATGCTGATGAAAACAGAATAAAACAACTTTTAATAAATTTATTGGATAATGCTATAAAGTTCACATCAGATAAGGGATGGGTTAAATTTCAAATGTATTGCGAAGATCAAAATGTCATCATGTTAGTTTCTGACAATGGAATGGGAATGACAAAAGAAGAAATTGCTCATGTAAAAGAAAAATTTTATAAGGGAAAGCATTCCAAGAGCCACAGTGGTATTGGTCTTTCTATTAGCGATGAAATAACTAAACTTCACAATGGAAGTCTAGAAATATTTTCTGAGGAAAAAATAGGGACTACTGTAAAAGTTTCAATACCAATAGAAATTCCTAAGGGAGAGGGTGAAAAAGTTGAATAAAAAAATTATAGTTTTAATTTTAATTATTTTTTTGACAGGCTGCTCTTTTTTAACCCCTCAAGGGACTAATATTGAAAGACCAGAGGTAGGGCAACCTTCTCTTTATGGAAAGTGGACAATTACAAAATTTATTTACAATAAAAAAATCAATCAAGACAATTTTTTATTTAAAGATATAATAGGAGAAGACTTGTATTTTAGTAATGATAAGGTTCTTCTTGCGAATGATTATATTGAAGATGTAAGTTATAAGACTAAATATGTAAAGCTCTCAGAATATTTATACAAAAAATTTAATATAGATTACAAAAATTTGGGTATAGAAGATGGAAATGTATATACGACATATATATATGATTCAAATTTAAATGGCGATGTGTATTATGAAGTTATAAAGACAAGTGATAATACAGCTCTTTTATTTGACAATGGAATAATGCTTGAGATTAAACTTGTTGATAATAAGATAAAAAATGATGAAATTAATAATTATATTCTTTCAAAAAAAGACGATGTATTATCTAGGGGAAATTTATTTGATTACACTGGCGATAAAGGATTTTTAATTGGCTTTAAAATTAGAAATGATTTAACTGTACCAAATTGGAATTACAAAACTCTATATATAAAATTTTCTGATTTAAAATTGGAAAATGTGTATGAAATGAACAATATAATTTTGCCAAGAAAAGATAGATTTTCGGAGATAAGCGTTCAAAGAGAATCTAAAGGTGATGAAACTTCCGATAGAGTTATAGTAAAAGATTTTAATAATTCCAAAGTAAAAAATAAGGATTTAGATATTGTAAAAGAAGATACTGAAGAATTAAAAGAAGATAATACTTTAAAGACAATAAATTTTATTACTAATAATTTTATCAATATAGAAAGCTTAAATAGGGATACAAATGAAAGAAATCTTAGAATTTATAGGGTAGATAATTTAGAAGATAACAAGCCATTAAGTTATATGGACTTTTTAAATGAAGAAACTCTAGAACATGAAGGCAAAAAAATTGAAGCTTTAAAGAAAGATCCCTATAATGTTGGTATTTATAGAAACAATGGATTTTGGAAATTAAAAGGTAGAGTAAATTTAGAAAATAATAAATTTAACGATTTTGATTTAAATTTAGTTCTACCATATGAAGTTAATAAATACAATGAGATAAATATTCCCATGTCAGATATTAAAAATTTTAAATCAAATATCAAAGATGGATTTGTATCTCCTGACAGTAATTTTTTAATAACATTGGAAAATAATTTCATTAGAATATATAATATAGAGGACAACAAAATTTTACCTAAACCAATTTTTGAAAGAGAAATTGGAAATGAAGCTTCAACTATTATGACAGAATGGGCGACAGGTCGCTATTCAAATATTTGGCAAAAAGAATTGTCATCTAAATAAACGAGGTGTAGAATGAATAAAATTATGGAAATAGTGATGGAAAATTCAACTTATTTGCTCCTAACTGTTGGTGCAATTTTAATAGGAATTTTTCTAACATTTATAGTAAATTTTGCAGCAAAAGATTTAAAGTTTATTAAGTATTTACCAGGACTTGCTCTAGTATTTGTAGGGATAATTTCTCTATTTATGGTGATAAATAAACTTTTCGATCCAGGTAGTCTTGATAATATTATAGTTTTTGTAGTTGGGGTTTCATCTGGTCTTGTATCACTTATTTTTGCTCTTATTATTGGAGTTGCAAGTTCAGACAAAAATAGATATCCAAAAAATAATAGAAAAAAATAAACTCAAGATTATTTAATTTTTAAGAGGCACTTTGTGCTTCTTTTTTATTTAATATCTTGAGTTTAAAAGTAAGATAAATTTAGTATATAGAGATATATTCTTTCATAGATTCAAATTTTTTATCTCCAATGCCATCAATATTTTTAATATCCTCTATTGATGAAAAAGGATTGTTAGATCTATAATCTATAATTTTTTGGGCAGTTTTTTCGCCAATTCCAGGAATCTTTTGAAGTTCTGATGAATCGGCACTGTTAATGTTTATTTTTTCTGTGCCATTATGATTTGAATTCACACTTGACGTTGTTGGTACTAAATTATTACTATTTTCTTCTCCAACTTTTGGTATATAAACTTTTTCTTCGTCGTGAAGTTTAGCAGCAAGATTAACTCTATCTAGGTCTGCATCGTTAGTTGCTCCTCCAGCAAGTTCGACTGCATCTACTATTCTTTTAGAAGAGTCCATTTTTAATATGCCAGGATTTTTTACTGCACCAGAAATATGAATTATTATTTCCTTATTTTCTTCTTCTTCTTTTCCAATTAGAACTTCATTAGAATTTTTACTTTTAATTTTATTAGAAGACAATTCAGCAGTATTAATATCTAGAAATTCTGATTTCTCATAGTTTTTATTTTCGTAATATTGATATCCAATTATTAAAAATAAAACAATAATAATTATGTAAACAATATTATCTTTTTTAAAAAATTTAAAATTCATTTATATCACACTTCTATTTAATAAATAATAATTTCAAAAGTTTAATACCCTAAATTGATATTTTTACACAGTTTTCAAATAGTAAAATCTGTGTTATAATTTATTTATAGAAACGATTTCAAAAAATTTACATATTAGGAGGAGAACAATGAAAGTTTATACAACAGATAAGGTAAGAAATCTTGCTCTTGTGGGGCATTCTGGCTCTGGAAAGACTAACCTAACTGAGGCTATGTTATTCCAGAGTGGAGCAACTAAAAAACTTGGAAATGTTTCTAATAAGAATACAGTTTCAGACTTTTCAAAAGAAGAAAAGGAAAGAGGAACATCAATTGGAACATCAATAATTCCTATTGAATGGAGAAATTACAAAGTTAATGTAATAGATACTCCAGGATTTCTAGATTTTGTTGGAGAAGCTCATGGTGCATTAAGAGCAAGTGAAGCAGCAATAATGGTTATAGATGCAACAAAGGGAATTGAAGTCGGTACTGAAAGAACTTGGAAGTATACAGAAAAAATTGGACTTCCAAGAATTATTTTTATAAATAAAATTGATGGTGAAAATGTCAACTTTAGAAAGTTAATGGATGAACTTGAAGCTGCTTTTGGTAAAAAAGTAATTCCTTTTTCTGTTCCAATTGGTGAAGGAGAAAATTTTGTAGGCGTAACTGATGTTATTTTTCAAAAAGGTTATAAATATGTCGATTCAGCTCCGCAAGAAACAGAATTAAATCATGATCAAGTAAAGGCAACTGAAAGGATGTATGAGGAAATTGCAGAAGTTGTTGCAGGATCTGATGAAGTTTTAATGGAAAAATATTTTTCTGGAGAAAAATTTACAAGAGAAGATCTTTTGAGAGGAGTTACAACTGCTCTTCTTGAAGGTGATGCAGTTCCTCTACTTGTTGGAAGTGGTGAAAAGGGAATTGGCATTGATATTTTATTAAATACAATTGTAAACTATATGCCATCACCAGATGATACTCGTGCGCATTTAGGATTTAGATATAAAGATGGAGAAGAAAGAAAAGTTTCTGAAAAAGATCCTCTTGCAGCAGTAGTATTTAAAACTATTTCTGATCCATTCCTTGGAAAAATTTCAATATTTAAAGTTATATCTGGCATTTTAAAGAAAGATACACCTATATATAATGTAAATTCAGAAGAAAGTGAAAAACTTGGCGGTCTTTATGGAATGAGAGGTAAAGAACAAATTGAAATAGATGAGATTCACGCTGGAGATATTGGTGCTACAACTAAACTTGTAAGGACAATTACAGGAGATACTTTATGCGACAAAAATCATATAGTTGAGTATAAAAAATTAAAATATTCTACTCCAGTTTTATATTACGCAATTGAACCTAAGACTAAGGGTGATGAAGAAAAATTATCTCAATCACTTAAAAAAATTGCTGAAGAAGATCCAACATTTTCAATAGAAAGAAATTCAGAAACTAAACAAATGACAATTGGTGGACAAGGAAAAGTTCAACTTGATGTAATTCTTGAAAAATTAAAGAACACTTATGGAGTTGAAGTAGAAATTGTTCCATTTATAATTCCTTATAGAGAAACAATTAGAAAGACAGCAAGTGTACAGGGAAAACATAAGAAACAATCAGGCGGTGCAGGTCAATATGGAGATGTTTGGATTAGATTTGAACCATCTGAAAAAGATTTCGAATTTGACGAAGAAGTATTTGGTGGAGCAGTTCCTAAAAATTATTTTCCTGCAGTAGAGAAGGGAATTATAGAATCTAAAGAAAAAGGAGTGCTCGCAGGATATCCTGTGACTAATTTTAAGGCAGTTTTATACGATGGATCTTATCACGATGTAGATTCCAATGAGATGAGTTTTAAACTTGCTGCAAATTTAGCTTTCAAAAAGGGAATGCAAGAAGCAAATCCTGTTTTACTTGAACCAATAATGAAAGTTGAAGTAACTATTCCTGAAGCATATCTCGGAGATGTAATGGGTGATATGAACAAAAGACGTGGCAGAATTCTTGGAATGGATCAACAAAATGATGGCACACAAGTTTTAATTGCCGAAGCACCACAAGCAGAACTTTTCACTTATTCCATTGACCTTAGATCTCTTACTCAAGGTAGAGGAACATTTAGTATGGAATTTGTAAGGTATGAAGATGTTCCACAAAATATTGCAGAAAAGATTGTTGAAGAAAGAAAATCAGAAAAATAAATTTAAATAAATTTTTCGACTGGGCATAGCTCAGTCTTTTTTATAATTACTTTTAAATTTTTAAATATTTTTAATTTTGAGTTTTAAAATTATTGTATCATTTATTATATAAATAGGATTAACTTATTATTAATATTTTGTTTTTTGATTGAAAGATTCACTTGCGCAAACTTAGAAACTAAATACTTTACAAAAAGGGTGATTTATATTAAACTGTAATTAGTAAAAGATAGTCAAACTTTTATAAAGTAAAAGACAAAGATAGTCAAAGGAATGGTACTATGGCAAAACTTTCTAACTCCATTGAAGATTTTTTAAATGAACTTATTTTTGAATCTGGTGGAGTAGTTGAGATACAGAGATCGAAAATTTCAGATCATTTTAATTGTGCTCCCTCACAGATAAATTATGTTTTAACTACTAGATTTACACCTTTAAAGGGATATTATGTTGAGTCCAGGCGAGGTGGGGGTGGATATATTAGAATAGTAAAAGTAAAATTTGAAGATGATGATGACACTTTAGATACTTTTTTAAATTTTATAGGCGATTCAATTACAAAAAATAATTCTGATGACCTTTTGAAAGAGCTTTTAAGACTTAAGAAAGTGACTGAGAAAGAATTTGAGCTTATGAAAGTTGCACTTTCAGATAGAGCACTTAGTCAATGTGAAAATAAAAATAAGATTAGAGCAGATTTGTTAAAAAATATGCTGCTTGTTATTTTCAGTTAGGAGGAATTTTTATGTTATGTGACAATTGTAAAGAGAGAGAATCAGTTATTTCTTATACAAAGATAAATGATAATGAAATTGAAGAGGTGCATCTATGCGAGGTTTGCGCTGAAGAGAAATTAAAAAAGGAGTTTCAAGGGTATAAGAATATTATTCCACAACTAGAAAATGCTCTTAAAAATATATTTAAGTTTACTGCCAATTATTATGATGAAGAAGATATAGCTTGTGAATTTTGTGGAACTAAATTTTCAGAATTGAAAAATACTGGAACTTTAGGATGCCCAAAGTGCTATGAATCTTTTGGCGAAGAAATAAAGAAATATTTAAAAACAATTAATATAGATTTTAGATATAGAGGAAAGATACCTAAGAATGCAGAATCTTATATAATTTACAACAGAAAGTTAGATGATTTAAAATCTAAACTAGAACTTGCAATTAATTTGGAAGAGTATGAAAAAGCTGCAGAGTTAAGAGATGAAATAAAAAAATTAAAGGAAGATGTAAGTGTCTAAAATTATTTTAGGAAACAAGATAAAGTTATACAGAAATATACATGGCAAGAAGTTTGTTAATAAGATGAATGAGGATGAATTAAAAGGAAACTTGGATTTTTTAGATCCTATTATTCAAAAACAAGGATATAAAAAAACTGAAATAGAAAGTGCATCTTCGCTAAAAAAATTAGAATATATTGAAGAAGGAAGATTTAGTAAAAATTTTGTTGATGGTAAGAATATTGGATTCTATGAAAAAGAAGATTTTCCTGATATTTTAGTTAATTCTGAGGAACATATTGAAATTTCTAAATTTTCGAGGACTGATTCTATTGATGATTTGTATAAAGAAATTGATGATTTGGAATCTGAACTAGAAGATGATATTGATTTTTCTTTTGATTCAAATTTTGGGTATTTAAGTTCAAACGTCTTAAATTCTGGCACTGGATTTAAACCAATTACTATAATGTATTTGCCGGCAATAAATTATTTTGGAATAAATGAAATGGCAAGAGGACTTTCAAGACTTGGATATGTTTTAGGTTCTTATAGAGATAGTTCTAATAGAGCCTTGGCAAGTATCTATACTTTGTCTTTTGAATCCACTTTTGGAGAAGAAGAAAAGTCTTATATAGAAAAATTAAAAGTTATAACAAAAGAAATTTCAGATGTTGAAATGGAAAATAGGAAAAAACTTTATTTAGATCATATTATTACTCTTGAGGATATGGTAAATAGATCCTTTGGAGTTCTTGCAAATGCAAGAGTTTTATCGGAAGAAGAGATGATGCAGTCCATGAGTATGATTAATCTTGGAATTGAGCTTTCAATATTAAAATCAAAGAAAGATTTTGATTTTTATGATGAGATTATGAAACTTAGAAATGGACATTTGCAAATTGAGAGAGGCTCGATTTTAGACCTGAAGTCTAGAGATATTTTAAGGGCAAATAAATCGAGAGCTCTCATGAAGGAGGTTTTCAAATGAGTATGTTTGGTAGATTTAGTGAGAAGTCCCAAAAAGCTATTTTATTTGCACAACAGGAGGCAAGAGAGCAAAAACATTCATATATAGGGTCTGAGCACATCCTTCTTGGAATTATCAGAGAAGGGACTGACAATGGAGCTCATATACTTTCAAAGTTGGGAATTGATTATAAAAAGGCAAAGGAAGCGACTCTTGATATAGTTAGTAGTGGTCAAGGTCCTGTTGTTTCAAGTATAGCATATACGCCTAGAACTAAGAGAATATTTGAATTAGCATTTGACATTTCAAAGGATTTGGGAGAAGTTACAGTTTCAACAGAACATCTTTTGCTTGGAATTTTGCGTGAAGGACAAGGTGTTGCTATATTAGTTTTAAAAAGACTTGGTATAGATATAATGAGTCTTGAAAATGATATTTTAAATAATATGGAAGATTATGATGATTATGAAGAGGATTTAGGATTTTCTTCTGAAGAACTTGAAAAATATACTACGAATCTAAACAAAAAAGCTGAAGAAGGAAAAATTGATCCAGTCATAGGTAGAGATAAAGAGATAAAAAGAATTATTCAAGTTTTATCTAGGAGAACTAAAAATAATCCTGTTTTAATTGGAGAACCTGGTGTTGGTAAGACTGCCATAGCAGAAGGACTTGCTGCAGAAATTGTGGCAGGAAATGTTCCAGAAGTTATGAAAAATAAAGTTATTTTAACTTTAGATATTTCTGCTCTTATTGCAGGTTCAAAATATAGAGGAGATTTTGAAGAAAGACTTAAGAATGTAACAAATGAAGCCAGCAAAAATAAAAATATAATTTTATTTATTGATGAAATGCACGTTATTATTGGGGCAGGTTCAGCAGAAGGTTCTTTGGATGCTTCAAATATTTTAAAGCCAATGCTAACTAAGTCAATTTTACAAGTCATTGGTGCCACAACAATTTCTGAATATAGACAAAAAATTGAAAAGGATACTGCCTTTGAAAGAAGACTTATGCCAATTATGGTAGATGAGCCAAGTGTATCTGATTCTATAAAAATTTTAGAAGGGCTAAAGGATATATATGAAGAGCATCATCATGTTATTATACCAAAGGAAACTATAGAAGCTGCTGTAAAATATTCTGATAGATATTTAAATGATAGATTTTTACCTGATAAAGCTATTGATTTAATTGATGAAGCAAGTTCTAAATTAAAAATTGAATCTTTTAAAGTTCCAGAATTTGAAGATGAGTTTAGAGAAGAACTTCAAGAAATTGAAAATAAAAAATCAGAAGCTGTAAAAAATCAAGATTATGAACTTGCTGCTAATTTAAGAGATGAGCAAAGAAAAGTTGAAGAAAAATATAAAGAAGAAATAGAAAAGTTTAAAGAAAAAGAATCTAAAAAGGAAGTTACACCTGATCTCATTGCAAATATTGTTTCAGAGTGGTCAAAAGTTCCAGTTACAGATATGACTGAAGAAGAAACAGAAAAGTTAAGAGATTTGGACAAAAAACTTTTAGAAGATGTAAAGGGACAAGATGATGCTGTAAAAACTCTTGCTAAAGCAATTAAACGTTCAAGAATTGGACTTAAAGATCCAAATAAACCAATTGGCTCTTTTATTTTTGTTGGGCCAACAGGTGTGGGTAAAACTTTCTTGGCAAAAAGTCTTGCTAAAAATTTATTTGGAAGGGAAGAAAATATGATCAGATTTGATATGTCTGAATATATGGAAAAGTTTACGGTATCAAGACTTGTTGGATCTCCTCCTGGATATGTTGGATATGATGAGGGTGGAGAATTAACTGAAGCAGTGAGAACTAATCCTTATTCAGTAATATTACTTGATGAGATTGAAAAAGCTCATCCAGATATTTTCAACATACTTTTGCAAATTTTAGACGAAGGAAGACTTACTGATTCAAAGGGCAGGACAGTTAGTTTTAAAGATACGGTTATAATTATGACTTCTAATGCTGGTGCAAATTTACTTGCTAAAAATTCAGTGCTCGGTTTTTCTACTTCTGATTCATCTGAAAAGAAAAGTGAATTTGAGAATATGAAAAATATTATAAATGAGTCTTTAAAGGAAAAGTTTAGACCAGAATTTTTAAATAGAGTTGACGATGTAGTAATATTTAAAACTTTAGAAAAGACTGAAATAAAAGAAATTGTTAATAATATGCTTATAGATTTAAATGTAAGATTATCTGAAATGGGAATTAAATCAAGTTATACAAATAAATTAATTAATTTCTTAGTTGAAGAAGGTTATGATAAAGTATTTGGAGCAAGACCACTTAAAAGGACTATTACAAAATTAATTGAAGATAAGGTTGCTGATGAATATTTAGAGGGAAATATAAAATCAGGCGATGAAATATCAGTAGATGTCAAGTACAAAAAAATTCAGATAAATAAAGTAAAGAGGAATAAAAAATCTAAAAATGAAAAAGAAAATAGTGTATCAGTGCAGTAAATGCGGATATATTTCACAAGGATTTTTTGGCAAATGCCCAAACTGTAATTCTTGGAATACCCTAGAAGAAAAAGAAGATGAGAAAGATTCAGTTAGAAATAAAAAAATAAAAAAAGATGCTCTTAAATTAAAGTCTGTTAAGTCTTCTTCAGATGAAAGAGTTGTAACAAGTATTGAGGAGTTTAATAGAGTCATGGGCGGTGGAATTGTCCATGATTCTGTTAGTATTTTGACTGCAAAGCCTGGATCAGGTAAATCAACTTTACTTATGCAAGTTGCAAATGATCTTGCAGAGAAGGGAATAAGAGTGCTTTATGCCTCTGGAGAAGAGTCTGAAACTCAAATAAAAATGCGAGCTGAAAGAATTTTGAATAAACTTTCAGATAATATTTGGGTTTATTCTGTAAATTCTCTAAATTCAGTGTTAGATCAAGTTGAAAAGATTGACCCTCAGTTTATAATTATTGATTCAATACAAACATTTACTCTCGATGAGTTTTCCCAAAGGCCTGGTACACCAACTCAAACTATGGAATGTGCTTATAAGATGACTGAAGTTGCAAAAAATATAGATAAACCTAGGATGGTTTTTTTAGTGGGACAAATGACAAAACAAGATGAACTTGCTGGAGTTAGAAGTCTAGAACATTTAGTGGATACAGTCTTATTAATTGAAGGGGATTCTTCAGAAGATTTGAGATCTCTTATGGCTACAAAGAATAGATATGGTTCTACTGGAGAAATTGGATTTTTTTCTATGACAGAAAAAGGAATGATTTCAATTGACAATCCTTCTGAATATTTTATGACAAAAAGAGCAACAAATGAACAAGTTGCAGGGTCATCACTTTCAGTGATAAGAGAGGGAACAAGACCAATTATACTTGAAACTGAGGCTTTGGCATCAAAAACTTTTTTGCCATATCCATCTAGAATTTCTGAATGTATAAGACGAGAACATTTGAATACTTTAGTTTCGATTTTAGAAGAAAGAGCAGGAATTAAATTCTTAGATAAGAATATTGTAGTTAAATCCACAGGTGGAATAAAATTAAAAGAACAAGCATCAAATTTATCTGTAATGGTATCTATTGTATCATCAACTTTTAATAAGCCAGTTGAGTCTAACACAGTTTTTGTTGCAGACGTTGGCCTTACAGGAGAACTTAAAAATATTCCAGCTCTAGATATTAGACTTAGAGAAGCTGAGAGAATGGGTTTTAGAAAAGCTTATATTTCTAAATATGCAAATGTAAAAAAAGAAAATTATAAAAATTTACAAATTATACAAGTATCAAATATTTCTGAATTAATTCAAAAGATTTTTTAAGCTAAAAAAAGATCTGTTGTAGAAAAAAAACTATAACAGATCTTTTTTATTAAAATTATTAAAGTTCTTTAGATTTGGCTATAATTATTGAAACTAAGAGCCCAATTAGCATTGGGAAAACCCATCCTAATCCAAATTGTTGAAGTGGAAAAGATTCTAAAGTTTGACCAAATTTTCCAAGAAGTTCCTTTTCTTGAAGTACAAATAAAAAACCAAAAATTAGTGAAACTAATGAAGGGATTTTAAAAACTATATCATCTTTTATTTTTTCATTGAATAATCCTAAAAGCACAATTGTCATAGTACAAGGATAGAGAACTTCAAGTATTGGAGCGGATATATTTATAATTTGGTTAACTCCAAGCATAGAAATTATACAAGATACAATTGAACAGATAATTACAACAGCCTCATAGGAAATTTTTCCTTTACTTAAATCGTGGAAGAAATTTCCGGTAGCAGATATTAATCCAATTGCAGTTGTAAGGCATGCAAGAGCAGTTATAATTCCTAAAATATAAACACCAACGCCACCTAAAGTTGTATTCGTGATGTCTACAAGAAGACTAGTTTTATCAGTACTCACATCATAAATTCCAAGTGTAGAAGTTTGTGCACCTAAGTATAGAAGTCCTCCGTAAATAAGTGCTAAAAACACAGCAGCAATTATACCAGATAGTATAGTTGCTTTTATTTCCGTTTTTTGTGAAGAATAATTTCTTGTTTTTACAGCATTTATAACTACAAGTGCAAACATGCATCCAGCTAAAGCATCCATAGTTTGATATCCATCAGTGATACCTCTTTGCAAAACATTATCTATCATTGAAGTTTCAGAAATTTTTCCTATTGGACTTATAATTCCTTTTATGATAAGTATTATCATGCAAATAAGTAAAGATGGAGTCAAAAATGTGCCAATGATGTCAACTACTTTACTTGACCTAATACTTAAAAGAAAAACTACGATAAAAAATATTACAGAAAATAAATATCTATTAACAGATTCTCCAAAAATTGGAAGGATTCCAACTTCATAAGTAGTAGCAGCAGTTCTTGGTGTTGCCAAAAAAGGTCCAATACATAAAATAATAGCAGTTGAAATAATAATTGCAAAAGTTTTATTGATTCTTGATGCCAAGGCATTTAAATTACCATCATATTTAGAAAGAGCAATAATTGCTAGAAGTCCAAGACCTGCATCTGTTATTGTAAATCCCAAAAATCCAACCCACCATTGGTGACCTGATATTAAACCTAAGTAAGGTGGAAAGATTAAATTGCCGGCTCCAAAAAACATTGCAAAAAGTGCAAAGCCAATTACAAATAAATCTTTCGCACGAATTTCTTTGTTCATCTTTTTACCTCCATTTAGTTATTTTTAACATTCTACCACATTTAAAGAGAATTTGACACACTAAAATATTGATTACTATTAAAAATTTTGATAATATTTTTATAATGAAAGGAAGGTATTAATGGATTACAAGAAATTAGTTGATTGGTTAGAAAACAGAAATATACCTCTTGGTGAATTTACTACTGATAATATTAGGACACTTTTGAAATTTTTTCAAAAACCTCAAGATAAATTAAATATTATTCACATAACAGGAACTAATGGGAAGGGTTCAGTTGCAAGTTTTATATCATCTTCTTTAAAAGAAAATGATTATAAAGTTGGTAAATTTACATCTCCTTATATTACAAATATTTGTGAAGAAATAGAAATAAATGGTGAAGAAATTTCAGAGAAGGATTTTGCAAAAATAGCAGAGGAAGTAAAAGAAAAAGTTGAATTATTAGATAAGAAAAAAATTTTTGTAAGTGGATTTGAAATACTAACTACAATTGCATATATTTATTTTGTAAGAAAAGACGTTGATTTTGCTATAATGGAAGTTGGAATGGGCGGTAGAGTTGATGCCACTAATGTAATGAAAAAATCAATTCCAGTTTTTGCTCATATTTCTCTTGATCATGCAAACATATTAGGAGATACAGTTGGAAAAATTGCCCGCGAGAAGGGGGGAATAATAAAAGAAAATTCAAATGTGTTTAGTTACCCCCAAGATCAGAAAGCAAAGGAAGAACTTCAAAAAATATGTAGAGAAAAAAATTCTATTTTTAATGAATTCAAAGAAAATGAAATTGAAATTTTAAGTTCTGATGAGTTTGGAAGTAAATTTAACTTTAGAGATTATAAAAATGTAGAAATAAGTTTAGTTGGAGAGCATCAAGTTTACAATGCATCTCTTGCTTTAATGGTTCTAGATTCATTAAAAGAAAAATATAATTTAAATGATGAAAAAATAAAATTGGGTATAAAAAAAGCAAAAAATTTAGGTAGAATCGAATGTCTTTCAAAAAACCCACTAATTGTTATTGATGGCTCGCATAATTTAGATTCAATTGAAAAATTGGTAGAAAATATAAAAAAGTTTAAGTACAATAAGTTAATTTTAGGATTTAGTCTTTTAAAAGATAAGGACCATTTGAATATATTAAAGAAAGTTGAGAATATTGCAGATAAAATAGTTCTGACAGAGATAGATAATGAAAGATTTACAGATGTAGAATCTCTTTATAGTGAATTTGAAAAGATTTCAGATAAAGAAGTATTTGCTATTAAAAATAGAGGAGAGGCAGTGAAAAAAACTTTTGAAATTGCAGAAAAAGGAGATTTAATTCTTTGGTGTGGTTCACTTTATTTGATAAAAGACATAAGAAAAATAATTTTGGATGAAATAAATTAGCTTAAAAATATAAGTATGTTTATTATATTGCTTTAAAATTGACAAAAGTTTGTAAAATATTAAATTTGTGATAATATGTAAAAGTTAAGTTAAATGCAAATGAAAAATTAAGGAGAATTCATGAATAAAAAAACAATTAGCATAATATTTGCCTATGTAGGAGTTCTAACAGGAGCAGGACTAGCCAGTGGCCAAGAAATTATGCAGTATTTTACATCTTTTGGAAAGTCAGGATTTTTTGGATTAGTTGGCATTGCCATACTTCACATATTTGTTGGTGGAATTATTTTGCAACTTGGAAGTCATTTTATAGCAAAAAGTCATATTGATGTACTAGAAGAAGTTTCTAGAAAATCATTTACAAAGTTTATGGATTTTTCACTAATTCTAAATTGCTTTTTAATGGGATTTGTAATGCTTGCAGGAGCAGGTTCAAATCTTAATCAACAATTTGGATTAGAGCCATGGGTAGGTTCATTAATATGTACAATTTTAATTATTGTAGTTGGTATGCTTGATTTCGATAAAGTGACTAAAGTCATTGGATCTTTCACTCCATTAGTATTAGTATTCACATTAATTGGTGCGATTTTTACAATTGTAAATTCGAATCCAAATTTTGAAAATTTAGATGCTATATGTAAAAGTGTAAGTTCACCACTTCCAAATGTAGTATTATCTACTATAAATTACTTTGGACTTTGCATGATAAGCAGCGTTTCTATGGCATTTGTATTAGGCGGTAGCAAAACAGATTCCTCTCAAGCAAGAGTTGGAGGAATGTTAGGCGGTGCTTTAGTATCAATCCTAACTGGACTTGTTGGAATTACACTTTTTCTTTCAATTAACGACGTAAAAGATGCAGACATTCCAATGCAAATTATACTAAATAAAGTCAATCCCTATATGGGAATAGCAATGTCTTTTATTATTTTTGGGATGATATTTAACACATCTATTTCGCTTTTTTATTCAGCTGCTAGAAGGCTTTCGTTAACAGAAGAAAAGTTCAAAAGAAATTTAATTATATTTACTCTTTTAGGTTTTGGTCTTTCTTTTTTCGGATTTAAAAAATTAATGTCAATTTTATATCCTATACTTGGATATTTAGGTCTTGTTCT
This sequence comes from Peptoniphilus rhinitidis 1-13, assembly GCF_000246925.1. Taxonomy (NCBI): domain Bacteria; kingdom Bacillati; phylum Bacillota; class Tissierellia; order Tissierellales; family Peptoniphilaceae; genus Peptoniphilus; species Peptoniphilus lacydonensis. The sequence continues at coordinate 115,603 of NZ_BAEW01000001.1, forward strand.
AATAATTATTCTTGTAATAGAATGGTCAAAAGAAAGAGATGAAATAAAGCATGAGAATAAAAAGAGGTCTAAGATAAGTGATTTAACTAGAAAAAAGTTAGATGATGATGAAAATTTTGGTAAAAAGGAGAAAGAAAAATTAGACAAGCTTGCAGAATCTTCAATAATAGATAATGAAAAAATAAAGAAAGCTGTAAAAGAAGAACTTGAAGAGGAAAAAAATAGTTAAAATATAAAAAATAAAAAGCGGGCTATAGTTTATAAAAAAGAATTATAGTCCGTCTTTTTTTGATTTCAAAGTTTTACTTAATTACAGATTTTTATCTTAAAATCTGTAAAAATACAAATATTATTATTTTTTAGTAATTTTATTATAGTCGAAGAAAGCTTATAATTTTTAAATTATTAAATCTAATTAAAGTACTTCTAGTGCCTGTTTTATATCTCTTATTATATCTTCTGCATCTTCTATACCAACGCTCAATCTAATTAAATCAGGTTTTACTCCTGCTTGTAAAAGTTCTTCATCATTCATTTGTCGGTGAGTTGTACTTGCAGGATGAAGTACACAGGTTCTTGAATCAGCAACATGAGTTACAACTGATGCAAGTTTTAAGTTGTCCATAAATTTTGTAGCTACATCTCTACCACCTTTTACTCCAAAGGAAATTACACCACAAGATCCATCTGGAAGATATTTTTGAGCCAATTTATATTGTGAATCATTTTCTAAACCAGAGAAAGAAACCCAAGAAATTTTTTCGCTTTTTTCCAAGAATCTAGCAACAACAAGGGCATTTTCAAAATGTTTTGGCATTCTTAGATGAAGTGTTTCAAGTCCAATTCCTAAATAAAAAGAATTTTGAGGAGATGGAATACTTCCAAGATCTCTCATTAATGTTGTAGTCATTTTTGTAATGTATGAAGCTTTTCCAAAAGTTTCAGTGTAAGTGACTCCATGATAAGTTTCATCTGGTTCAGTTAGTCCAGGATATTTTTCTTTATATTTTGACCAATCAAAATTGCCAGAATCTATTACTGCTCCACCAACTGAATTTGCAAAACCGTTCATATATTTTGTAGTAGAGTGAGTTACAATATCAGCACCCCATTCAATAGGTCTTAAAAATATTGGTGTAGGGAAAGTATTGTCCACAATAAGAGGAACTCCATGTTCATGTGCTGCCTTTGCAAAAGTTTCTATGTCTAAAACTTTTAATGATGGATTGGAAAGAGTTTCTCCAAATACAGCTTTTGTATTTTCTTTAAATTCTTTATTTAAATCTTCTAGAGAAATGTTTGGATCAACAAAAGTTGATTCAATTCCCATATCCTTCATAGTGTGGGCAATTAAATTGTAAGAGCCACCATAAATTGCTGAAGAAGAAATAATGTGGTCGCCTGATTTTAAAATATTTAAAAGTGCATAAAAGTTTGCGGCTTGTCCTGAAGATGTCAAAATTCCTGCAACTCCGCCTTCAAGTGCTACGATTTTATTTGCAACTGCGTCATTTGTTGGGTTTGCAAGTCTTGTGTAAAAATAACCGGATTCTTTTAGATCAAATAAATTTCCCATTTGTTCTGATGAATCGTATTTAAAAGTTGTAGATTGAATTATTGGAAGAACTCTTGGTTCTCCATTTTTAGGTTCATATCCTGCTTGAACACATATTGTTCCTAAATTTTTCTTTGTCATAGTTTTCCTCCTAAAGTTTAATTATAAAACTATATCGGCATCTCAAAGAGGATTAAAAAAATATTTAAGGTGAAAAATTTTATTGAAATAAAAAAAGCTTCCGTCCAACAAAGGACGAAAGCTAAACTTCGTGTTACCACCTTTTTTTATTATTTTATCGCTAAAATAACCTCATAGAGTACCAACATACTCCGAACGCTATAACAGGCGTACCTATCGCAGTCTAAACAAAAGTCTCGGTGCGAAGACTCCAAGGCCATGTTCCAAAGTATCCATTTCGATTTCTCTCACCAAACGAAACCTCTCTGTAGAAACTTTTACAATGTACTCTCCTCTTCAAAGTCTATGATTGGATTATAAATAAGTTTTTAAAATTTGTCAAGCCTAAATATAAAATATGAATTTTAAAAATTTATCTAAGATTATAATGTTATAATTGTTTTATAGATAATAAAAGAAGTGAGATTATGGAAAAGATTTTAATTATTGAAGATGACAAGAATTTAAATAGAGGGCTTTCAATTGCTTTAAAAGAAAGTTATGATGTAGAGTCTGTTTTTACAGTTGCAGATGCGAAAAATTTTTTAAATGAAGTTCATTTGATTTTGCTTGATTTAAATTTACCTGATGGAGATGGGCTCGAATTTATAAGATATATGAGGACATTTTCAAGTACACCTATTATTGTTTTGTCTGCAATTGATTTTGAAACACATATAATATCTGCAATTAATTTTGGCGCAGACGATTATATGACAAAGCCATTTTCTCTGGGAATTTTACAGGCAAAGATTGCAAGATTAATAGAGAAAAATAAGACTTTTGACGAAAAAGTTTATAGCAAGAAATCTCTTTATTTTGACTTTTCTAAAAACATTTTTATGAAAGATAATAAGAAAATTGAATTTACTCCAATAGAAAGAAGTTTAATTTATTACTTAATTATAAATGAAAATATAATAATCGCTAAGGAAATTTTAGTTGAAAAAATATGGGATAGTGATTTTAATTTTGTAGATGAAAATACTCTTAGTGTGAATATTAGTAGAATCAGATCAAAATTAAAACCATTAAATCCCATAGAAACTATATTTGGAGTTGGTTACAAGTGGAAATTTTGATTGTTATTTTAATGTTTACAGTTTTATTTTTAACCTTTGATGACTTAAAACTTAGAAGAGAATTAAAAGACTTCTCTAAGTTTATTGACGATATTGAAGGTGATAATTTTGATTTTTTTGGATTTGATGAAAAAGAAATTTCAAAATTAAAGAGCAAAGTGCTTAAATTTTTAAGAGCAAATGCAGTTCGGGAAAGTAGAATTAATGATGAAAAAGAAAAAACTAATAAATTGATTTCTGATATTTCACATCAGACAAAAACACCAATAGCAAATTTAGTTTTGTATAATAATTTAATGAAAAAAGAAAATAAACTTGAGTATATGGAAATCATGGATGAAGAGTTGAGGAAATTAGAATTTTTAATTGAAAGTTTAGTTAAGTCTTCGAGGCTTGAGTCAAATATTATAAATTTGTGCAAGAGGGAAGAGGATTTTGCTAATTTGGTTGCAGAGGTCATAGATGAATTAAAAGCTTTTACTGATGAAAAAAATTTAAAAATTAATTTTTATTTTGAAGAGTTAAGGTTAAATGTCGACAAGAGATGGATGAAGGAAGCTATACACAATTTAATTGAAAATGCGATTAAATATACACCAGAAAATTCTGAAATTGATATAAAAATTTATAAATCCTATTTAAATTATAATCTTGATATAGAAAATTATTGTGATAAATTAAATGAAGATGATAGTGCAAAAATTTTTGGAAGATTTTACAGAGGAAAAAATTCAATTGGAAAAGATGGACTTGGTCTTGGGCTTTTTATCACAAGAGAAATAATTGAAAAACAAGGTGGAACTATAAAGTCGATATTAGATAGTAATAAAATAAAATTTGAAGTGGACTTCCCTTTGTGAGAAGTCTTTTTTCTTACAATTTTGTAAGAAATTTTGAAAGAGTTTTGTAAGAAATGGTTGCTAGAATAAAAGTGAGGTGAAATATGTTAAAGGTAGAAAATTTAAAGAGATATTATGAAAAAAATAAAGTGATCACAAAGGCATTAGATGGAGTTTCTTTTGAAGTTAAAAATGGTGAATTTATTTCTATAATTGGGGCATCAGGTTCAGGTAAATCGACACTACTTCATTTAATTGGGGGACTTGATTATCCTACAAGTGGAAAAGTTTTTATTGATGATGTAGATATTTATAATTTAAAAGATGACGAGAGAACAATTTTTAGAAGAAGAAATATTGGTTTTGTATTTCAAAATTATAACTTACTTCCAATGATGAATGTTTATGAAAATATCGTTTTGCCATTTGGACTTGATGGAGAAAAGATTGATGAAAATTATGTTGATTATGTAATTAATATTTTGGAGATAAAAGATCAAATTTATAAAATGCCAAATGAACTTTCAGGAGGGCAACAGCAAAGAGTGGCAATTGCAAGGGCACTAGTTACTAAACCATCAGTTATTTTGGCAGATGAGCCTACAGGAAACCTTGATTCAAAGTCGTCTTCACAAGTTGTATTCCTTCTTAAAAAAATAAACAAAGAACTAGGAAATACAATTTTAATGATTACTCATGATGATGAAGTAGCTCAATCGGCGGAAAAAATTTTAAGAATTGAAGATGGTAAGTTGTTATGAAAGTAAATAATAAAAGTTTTATAAGAAAAATTGCGAAGAATATTTTGAAGGAAAATAAGATTAGAAGAAATATATTAATGATTGCTATTATCTTAACTTCAATTTTATTTACAACTATCTTTGCAGTCGTATTTGGAATTTTAAAGAGCATGGAATTTGAAACTATGAAATCTGTTGGCACAATTAGCCATGGATCTTTTAAAAATTTAAGAGATGAAGATATAAAAATTATTTCAAAAAATTCTGATATAAAAAATTATTCTATTAGGACTAAAGTTGGAATAATTGATGATAATAAAATTATGGCAGAAATTTCAAATCAAGATGATTTGGGATTTAAATGGGATTTAATAGAAAATGTAGAGGGTAGACCTCCTAAAAATTTTAAAGAGATCTTTGCAGATAAAAATACCTTGAAAAAATTGGGATATAAAGGGGAAATTGGAGAAAAAATAAAATTAAATTATGAAATTTTAGAACCTAATAGATTTGAAGTATTGGAGAAAAAATCTGATGAGTTTATAGTTTCGGGAATTTTTGAAAATTCTATTGATTCAAATGTTGGTGTTGGACAATTTTATGTTTCAAAAGATTACGCAGATTCATTAAATTTGCCGAGCAACTCAAAAGATATGCAAGTTATGTTAAAAAATTCTTTTAGAATAAGAGAAAAACTTACAAAAATTGCAAATAATTGTGGATATAATGTTGTGAATGATATGTCAGATGATAATAAAAAGGAATTAAAAATTGGTGTAAATTTTGCATATTTTTCTAATGATGATAATTTTGATTATAAAATATTTTTGCCAATCTTATTCTTTGTTTTTATTGTATTTTTATCAGGATATTTAATAATAAATAATATTTTTGAGATTTCAATTAATGAAGATATTAAATTTTATGGACTTTTAAAAACTATTGGAATGACAAGAGAACAGACCAAAGAACTTGTAAAATTACAGGGTGTCATTTTATTAGTTCCTTCTGTTGTAATTGGGAATTTAGCGGGATTTTTGTTAGGAAAAATTATTTTGAAAAAAGTTTTTGAAAATAATTTTATGTTAGCAAGTATAAATTTTGATTTAAAAATTTATTTATTGGTAATAATTTTTTCAATTTTATTTTCAGTTATTACAGTTCTTATTTCTTCAAATAGACCTGCAAAAAAAGCTGAGAAGATAAGTCCAATAGAAGCAAGCAGAAGTGCAGAGAATGTGAAAATAAAAAATATAAAAAGTAAGAATATTTCTATTAATAAACTTGTAAGAAGGCAGATTTTTTCAAACAAGTTTCGATTTGTTTCCATAATTTTATCAATGGCACTTTCATCAATTATTTTAAATAGTGTTATTTCATACACAAGTAACATAAATATAAAAAAAGGACTTTCTGATGTAATAATTACTGATTATAATGTTGCGACTCCTAGATATTTTAGATATATGTATTATGATAGTGAGGGTAAGTTAGATAAAAAATATATTGAAGAGATTAAAAATGAAGAGGGTTATATTGGCGGAGGTTTAATATATTCAGCTGGAAGTGAAATCAATTATCCTAAAATAAAAATAGAAAAGAAAAAACTTTCTCCAATAGTATTTGGAATTGATGATTATTTAATCGAAAAGGAAAACTTTGTTGAAGGAGAATTTGACAAAGAGAAATGGAATAGTGGAAATTATGCATTAATAGGGGAACTTGAAAATAAAAAATCTAAATGTAAAGTCGGGGACGAGATTAAATTAAATTATTCGGGAAATGAAATTATTTTAAAAGTAATGGGAAAGATGAATTACAATTTTGCCAATGGACTTAGATATTTCTTAATAATAGGAGAGGATGGAACATCAGAGATAACTGAGAAAAATAAAAAGTTAGAAGAATTATATGTATATATTTCTCCAGAAAATTATAAAAATTTTATGAAAAATAATAATATAATGAGTTTTGGATTTGATGTGAAAGAGTCAGATAAGAAGAAATTTAATTCACTATTAAGCAGTTTGGAAAATAATCCAGATTTTTCGTATGATTCAAGAGATAGGCAGATAAATTCCTTTGAAAATATGAAAAATTTAGTAGAGTTTGTTGGTTTAAGTATTTCGTCAATTTTATTTTTAATATCAATTTTAAATTTTATAAATATTATTTCTACAGAAATTTTGAAGAATAAAATTAATCTTTCGATTTTAGAATCTATTGGTATGACTAGTAGAGATATTGAAAAATATCTGATTAAAAAAAGTTTTATTTACTCTATTAGTTCCTTTGTATTTTCAATTATTTTAATGATTTTAATTGACTCTTTTATTCTGAGATATTTATTCAACTCTTTTAATTGGGCTGAATATAAATTTACTATAATGCCACTTGTTATAGTAAATATAGCAAATATATTAATCGGAGTTTTATTTACAATATATTTTTATAAGAAGAATACAAAAGAATCGTTAGTTGATAGAATAAGAGATTTATAAATTATTTAGCCGGAGCATTGCTTCGGTTTATTTATTTTTAGTATTTAAAAATATTATAAATTTATAATTTTGATTAAAAATTTCACATAAATCTTTATTAGATTTCACAATATAATTTTATACTAAATTAATAAATTGAAAAATAAAGATTTTCTAAAAAAAGTCTTTGCATAATATAAAAATCTATGATATAGTAAAATATTTTACTTTCTAAAAATTGTTTGATATACTAATAATAGGGACAATAGGAGGTAAAATATGTTTAATATTGGTGATAAGATTGTATATCCTATGCATGGTGCAGGTGAAATAATTGCGATAGAGGAAAGAGAAATTCTTGGCAATGTTCACAAATACTACATAATGCGTCTTCCAATTAACGAACTTAAGGTTATGGTACCTGTAAAAAATGCAGAAGAAATAGGAGTAAGAGAAATTTCTGATACAGAAACTATGGAAAATATATTAGAAGTGCTTTCTTCTGATGAAAAAGTTTCTATGCCCAAAAATTGGAACAGGAGATATAGATTTAATTTGGGAAAAATTAAATCAGGAGATTTGATAGAAATTGCTCATGTTATAAAATGCTTAGAAAGTTTGGATAGCAAAAAATCCTTATCGACAGGAGAAAGAAAAATTTTGACAGAAGCAAGGCAAATTATTATTTCAGAAATGGCACTTGTTTTTGATAAAGAGGTGGAAGAAGTAACTAAATTAGTTGATAATGCCATTTTTGGTTAAGGAGGGATTTTTATTAGCAAGAACCAAAGAATTGTGTCCAGAATATTTAAAGTGCTATTTACTTTATTGGGAGCATTATTAGGTGTTTTTGTAGTATCGATTTTATCAGAAATTGAATTTGTAAAGAACATTGGAAGTCAAAGATTTGTTACAGCAATAAATACTGTTGTTATATTATCATTTGGATTTATATTTTTTTTACTATCTTCAAAAGTTTTTAAGGCTTTGGAAGATCTTTTGGCTTTTTGGGAAAGACGAATTCAAAAGAAATCTATTACAGAAATTATCCTTGGTGCGGTAGGCCTTATTCTTGGACTTATAATAGCGTTTTTAATTTCTCAACCTATATACAAGATTCCAATTCCCTATGTAGGTGCAATAATTTCTATACTTTTATATGGAATGCTTGGATATTTAGGTCTAAGTATTGGAATGTCTAACAGGGACACTATTTCAGAAAAGGTAAAAGATTTAAATTCTTTGGCAGTTAAAAGAAATAATAAAGCCAAAGAAGTTATAAAAACAGGTGAAGGCATTCCAAAAGTACTCGATACTTCTGTTATTATTGATGGAAGGATTTTAGATATTGCTAAGATTGGATTTATTGAAGGACCTCTTGTTGTTCCAGTTTTTGTTTTAGAAGAACTTCAACATATTGCAGATTCTGCTGATGGTTTAAAGAGAAATCGAGGTAGAAGAGGACTCGATACAGTTGCAGAAATACAAGCGCTTAAAAATGTGGAAGTTATTATATATAAAGGAAAAATAGAAGAAATTCCAGAAGTTGATTCGAAACTTTTAAAACTTGCGACTGATTTAGGTGGGAAGATTGTTACTAATGATTTTAATTTAAATAAAGTTGCTAAAGTACAAAATTTAGAAGTTTTAAATGTAAATGAACTTGCAAATGCGGTTAAACCACTATATCTTCCAGGCGAAGAAATGAATATTTTAATTGTTAAGGAAGGTAAAGAACAAAATCAAGGTCTTGCTTATTTAGATGACGGAACTATGATTGTTGTTGAAGATGCAAAGGACTTTATTGGTCAAAGTGTAAGTGTTATTGTAACAAGTGCACTTCAAACTTCTGCAGGTAAAATGATTTTTGCAAAATTAAAATATTAATTTAATGACTCTGTGCAATATAAATTTGTGCAGAGTTTTTTATAAATAATTTTTATTCTTAATAGTATAGTACTTTATAATTAAGTTTTTATTACAAATGTAAAAAGGCTTTGAGAAAAGTTTTCACATGATTTATACTTTTTAAGTAAGTGAGGTTGATAAAATGAATAAAAAAAGAATTAGTCTTATTATGATTTTATTTATGCTAACTCTTATGACAGAGGTTTTTGCGGATAATAGCTTATTATTTCAAGAGCCAATTGCTCCAGGAGTTGTCAGGTATAAATATGAAATTCATAAAAATAAAAAAAGTGCTCAGGCAAATGTAGTTACAGTAGATTTAAATAATCCACATATAAAAATAAATACAGTTGCAGGAGGAGGGACTTATACAAACAGAGCAACTGTTTCACAAATGGCAGATAGAACTAATGCAGTTGCTCTTGTAAATGGAGATTTTTTTACTATGCAGCTTCAAGGAGTGCCTCTTGGTGCTTCTATAATTGATGGAGAAATCAAATCTTCTCCTGCAGTTTTAACTGATATTTGGTCTTTTGGAATTGATTCAAACAATACAGCTTTTATAGATAGTACAAAATTTGTTGGAGTAGTTACTGCACCAAATGGAAAATCTTATCCAATTGATGGACTCAATAAGACATATTATTGGTATCAACCATCAAAGGAATACTCTCATGAATCAAAAATTCAAATGTATGATTCTTTTTGGACATCTAAATCAAGGGGAGATAGCACTGCTGGAGAAATTCTCCTTTCAGAAAATAATGTTGTAGAACAAATTGTATATAGAAAAAATTTAGATATGAAAATACCTAATGGAAAGAAAATTTTACAGGTAAGCGGTGGATCTGAAAGATTTATGAGAGATAATGTGAAAGTTGGAGATAAATTAGAAATAAAAACTAATATTGAGCCCAATAGAAATTGGAAAATGATGATAGGCGGACATGCTCTTTTAGTCGATAACGGTGCCATAAAAAAATATACAAAAGATGTTACATCAATTGGCGGAGTTAGAGCTAGGACTGCAGTAGGAATTAGTCAAGATGGAAAAACTGTTTATATTGTTACCTCGGAAGGAAGGACTAGTAGATCAGCAGGACTTTCGCTAGATGAACTATCACAATTCATGTTAGAACTTGGTTCATATAAAGCTATGAATTTAGATGGTGGCGGTTCAACTGCGATGTCTGTTAGAAATTTAGGTGATATTAAAAGAACTAGAGTAACAAACCCTGAAAAAAATGGGACAGAGAGAAAAGTTGTAAATGGTCTTGGAGTTTTTAATACTACAAATAATACAGGAATAATTGTAGATGGAAAATTTGAAGGCGATTTAAATGCAATTGTTGGAGAACAAATTAACTTAAAATTAAAATCAGCATGGGATGAATTTTTAAATCCAATTGGTATTAAAGATCGAACGTATAGTATCTCTGAAAATCAAAAAAGTGAAAATATTTTAAATGGATCTACTTATTTATCAAAAGTCCCAGGAAAATATCCTATTACTCTTAAAACAAATAAAGGAGAAAGTTTCACAAAAGAAATAAATGTAGCTGATGCTTCAAATTATAGTAAATTTGATATTACAACAGAAAATAACATTATAAAAAGGGGAATGAATTTAAAAATTAATGCTACTGGAGAATATAATGGCAGAAAGGTAAATATTTCTCCAAGAGTAATAAATTATTCCTTTGAAGATTTAAACGCAAGTGTCGATCCTAATAATTTTAATATCAATATAAAAGATTATGGTAAAAATCCAAAAATAATTGCAAAAATTGGAAATAAAGTTTCAACTCTTTCACTATATGATGAAAATACAAAATTAATAAAGATGAAAGTTGATGATGTGAATTATAAAATAAACGGAATCTCTAAAAAAATGGATGCCAAACCTTTTATAAGAAATTCAAGGACTTTAGTTCCACTTAGATTTATTGTAGAAGCAATTGGCGGAGAAGTTAATTGGAATGGCGAAAGCAGAGTCGTTACAGTTAATAATAATGGAAAAGTTATTGAACTTACAATTGATTCAAATGAAATAAAAATTAATGGCAAAAGCTTTAAAATAGATCAACCTGCCATAATTAAGGGCGACAGGACTTATGTTCCAATTAGATTTATTGCAGAAAATTTGGATATGAGTGTAAATTATATAAATGAAACTCGTGAAATTGAGATATCTTCTTACGGAACCAAAAATGAAGTTGATGTCTTAGATATGAATCAAGAAGAGAATAAATTAGAAAATAAAAATAGTGTAAACCAAAATCAAGTGGAAGAAAACCAAAATGTAGTTGAGAATGTAGAGGTTAATTCTAAAAATAATTTAAATAATGATGGAAAAAATAATGATAAATTAGTTAATGAAGATAATGATTCTAATAATGTGATTTCATTTAACTAAGGACATTCTTTTGGTAGATCTTACTATAATATGCTAAAAAAGTAGATAGAACATAATAGCAAAATAAATAGACTCAGGAAAATTTCCTGGGTCTATTATTAAACTTAGAAACTCTAAAGTAGTTTCTCTTTTTAATTTTCTAATATCATTTCACCAATTTTATAAACATCGCCAGCACCCATTGTGACAATGGTATCATCTTTTTTAGTATTTTCTTTTAAAAATTTTAAAATATCTTCGAATCCTGAAATATAAAAGACATTTTCTCTGTGGGAAGAAATCGCATCTCTCAATGTTTTTGAATGTATATCTCCATAATCTTTTTCTCGAGCTGCATATATATCTGTTATTATAATAACATCTGATTCATCAAATGAATTAGCAAATGCGTCTAATAAAAGTTTAGTTCTTGTAAAAGTATGAGGTTGGAAAACTACATATAATTTGCCCTTGCAACTTCTTTTAATTGCGTGAACAGATGATTTGATTTCAGTTGGATGATGTGCATAGTCGTCCATTATTTTAACACCATTATAGAAACCTTTTTCTTCTAGTCTTCGCTCTACGCCTTTATAATTTTTTATTCCTATGATTGTATCCTCCAATGAAATATTATTTACATAAGTTGCGGCAATTGCTGCTAGAGAATTTAGAATATTATGCTTTCCAAGAACAGAAAGTTCAACACGATTAACTTTTTCACCCTTTAGGTATAAGTCATAAGAAGGAAAACCAAATTTATCAAATTTAATATTTTTTGCCATAAAATCGGCATCATTATTTATACCAAAACTTACAACTTTACAATTATTTATCGGAAAAAGAGTATTTACATTTTCATCGTCAATATTTAAAATTACATAGTCGTCTTTTTTAAGATTATCAACATAAGTTTTAAAAGTTCGAATTATATGATCAATATTGTCAAAGAAGTCGAGGTGATCTTCATCAATATTTAAAATAATTTCTGTAGTTGGAAAGTATTTCGAAATATTTGCCTTATATTCACAGGCTTCTGTTAAAAATAGATTTGAATCGCCAATTTTTATATTTCCATTTATATCTTTTAATTGACCACCTAGCATAATAGTCGGATTTATTTCAAGATCTTTTATAATCTCTGTAATCATTGAAGTCGTAGTAGTTTTGCCATGAGTTCCAGAAACAGCAATAGATTTTTTATAATTTTTCATTATAGCACCTAGAAAAGTGGCCCTGTCTACAAGATCAATTTTTTCTTTTACAGCTTCTCTATATTCTTCATTGTCAAAACTAATTGCATCTGTAAAGATAACTAAATCCATTCCCTTTATGTGTTCTTTTTTATGTTCATAATAAATGGTAGCTCCATTTTTTTCTAATTTTTCTGTATTAACGGAAGGACTTCTGTCGCTTCCAAAAATATTGTAGCCTTTTTCAAGCATTAGTTCTGCAAGGGCAGACATACTTATTCCACCAATTCCTATAAAAAATATATTTTTATAAGTACTTTTATCTATATTTATTTCAAACAATTTACTTCCTCCAATTCTTTATAATTATAACATAAATTTCATAAAGAAAATAAATAATAAATCTCAAAAATTAAGTAAAATAAGGTTAGATTTTTAACTAATATATTTAATATATATTTATTTTGTGCTATAATATGATAAAGAAAGAGAGGATGATACTTGTATGAACATAACAGATGTTAGACTTCGCAAATTACCAACAGAAGGGAAGCTTAAAGCAATAGTATCTGTAACCTTTAATGACGAATTTGTGCTTCATGACATAAAAATAATTGAGGGTAATGAATCTTTATTTTTAGCAATGCCAAGTAGAAGACTTTCAAATGGAGAATACAGAGATATCGCACACCCTATTAATTCTGAAGCAAGAAAAGAACTTGAAGATGCAATTTTCAAAGAATATTATGAAGTAAAAGAAAAGCTAGATTCTGAAGAAGAAAAATTTGAGGAAAGCATTCCCGAAAAAAAAGAAGAATTAATTTAATAGTATGTTTAAAGGCGTAGAGGGAGTTTATCTCTCTCTTTTTAATTAAAAAAGGTTAAGAATTGAAGTTTTTTCTTAACCTTTAAAAAATTCTTTAATTAAATTTTAATTTATATCACTAACAAAAACTATTTCATTGTTTTTGTAATAATATTTAGGAAGTCGTCTATTAAAATGACTTATAAAAGATGTTTCGCAATCACCAGAGTATTCACAAATATCTCGAACTTTTATTTCTTCACTACCTTGTTTACCAATTAAAACTACTTCATCGCCAATTTCACAATCTACTCCAGTGGCATCAACCATCATCTGATCCATACATATTAAACCAATCTGCTTGCACTTTTTGCCATTAATCAAAACTTCAATTTTCCCTGACAAAATTCTTGGAAATGCATCAGCATATCCAAGGGGAAGGGTTACAACTTTTGTATCTTTTTCGCATTTATAATATCTTTCATAACCAACGGTTTCTCCACTTTTTACATATCTTATTGAAGCAATTTGTGCTTTTATTGAAAGTATTTCTTTTAAATTAAATTCTTCTGGAAGATTTTCGACATCTGTACAGCCATACTGGATTATACCAGGTCTTACCATATCGAGATCGTATTCTCTGTGAAATAAAATAGAAAGAGAATTTGCTATGTGTCTATATTTAAAGTAGCAACCATTCTTTATAAGTTGATCTGTAAAAGATTTAAAGATTTCAAATTGTTTTTTAGTAAATTCTTTATCAGAGTGACAAGCTGCGAAATGAGAAAAAATTCCTTCTGTATAAATATTTTCTAATTTAAAAATATTTAAAATTTCGTCTATTGACTCGTCCTTTGGAAAAAATCCTATTCTAGACATTCCACTGTCAACTGCAATGTGAATTGTAGCTTTTTTGTTTAATTTTTTTGCAGTTTCATTTAGTTTAAGAGCATCTTCGAGAGAATAAATTGTAAGAGTTATATTGTTATTAATTGAATCTTCAAATAAATATGGAGGAGTGTATCCAAGGATTAGTATATTTACATTAGGGAACTCTTTTCTAAAAACTAAAGCTTCATTTAAAGTTGCAACTGCATAATATTTTATTCCTAGGTCGCAAGATACATGGCTTAAAGGATTTGCACCCAATTTATAAGAATCACTTTTTACTACACTCATAATTTCTGTATTTGGACTTAATTTATTTAAAATTTCTCTCATATTGTTTTCAAAAGCATCAAGATCTATTTCAATCCATGCTGGTCTTGTTAGAAAATCTTTCATTTTAATTTCCTTTCCATTCTTTGTTTATAATCTTTAAACATTATATCACATTGAAGAATACAAAAATTTAAAAAATAAAAACTGCCAAAAGGAAGTCATAAATTAATATTCTTTTTCAACAAGCAGTATATTTAAAATTACGGCTAATATTGTTCCTCCAGAAATGCCCGAAGAAAGAAGTGAAGTTATAATTGTTGGAAGTTTTGAAATAATATCTGGTCGCATTGTGATTCCAATTCCAACTCCAATTCCTTCAGATTATTATAATATTTTTTGTATAAAATTTTGCACGACTTAAAGATTGAACTCCAGATGCCAAAATTGTTCCAAACATTAAAATTCCTGCACCACCAAGTATTGATGTAGGCATAATTGAAACTAGAGTTTCAAGTTTTGGACAAAAACTCATTATATTCAAGTTTCATTGTATTGTACTTTTTCAAAGCAAACTCCTTTTCTAATGTCAATTTATCTACTATAATTATAGTAAATAAATTTTAGTATATATAAAAATCACTGACGATAAATTTAATGGAGGTATAATGTATTTATTTGTAGCATTAGGAGGAGCTTTAGGCTCAATGTTTAGATACTTTCTAAGTAGTAATATAAAAGATGGAGGAAATTTTCCGCTTCCAACTTTTATCATAAATTTGTTTGGAGCATTTTTAATTGCACTTATTTCATTTTATGTAGAAAAAAATAAAATAGACAGCAGATTAGTTTTATTTTTAAAAGTTGGATTTTGTGGAGGATTTACAACATTTTCTACATTTGCTTTTGAAATATTTAATTTAGAGAAGAATGGAAATATATTTTTTACAATTTTTTATCCCCTTGCAAGTATAATTTTCTCAATTATTTTAATTTATCTTGCAAAATATATTATTTTTGGAAGATTTTAATTTAATAAGTTTGTAAGAATTTTGTTCGGTTTTTTGTAATTTTTGTTTGTTATTATATTTACACAAGGAGGGATGAAGTGGAAAATTATAATATCTTAGTTGCAGAAGATGACAAAGAAATTGCCAGATCTATTGGAATTTACTTAAAAAATGAAAATTTTAATATTTTCTATGCATATGATGGACTAGAAGCAATAGAAGTTTTTAAAAGTGA
Source organism: Peptoniphilus rhinitidis 1-13 (assembly GCF_000246925.1). Classification (NCBI taxonomy): domain Bacteria; kingdom Bacillati; phylum Bacillota; class Tissierellia; order Tissierellales; family Peptoniphilaceae; genus Peptoniphilus; species Peptoniphilus lacydonensis. The sequence goes on from NZ_BAEW01000001.1 coordinate 131,183, forward strand.
AAAAATTGACCTAATTATAATGGATCTTATGATGCCAAAATTAACTGGGGAAGAGGCGATTGTAAAACTTAGAGAAATTTCTGTTGTCCCAATAATTATTTTATCTGCAAAATCAGAGGACACTGACAAAATTTTTGGACTTAATATTGGAGCTGATGACTACATTCAAAAGCCATTTAGTCCCATGGAACTTATTGCTCGTGTTAAGAGCAATATTAGAAGATTCTATGCCTATGATTTAAAAAATGAAAGAAATTTTATTGAAATAGGAAATATAAGATTAGACCTTTCAGAAAAAATGGTCTACGTAGATGAGAAGCCTGTCACTTTAACTTCTATCGAATTTAAAATTTTGGAACTTTTGATGAAAAATCCAAATAGAGTTTTTTCTATTGAAGAAATTTATGAAAGCGTGTGGAATGAGCCTGCAATGGAGGCAAAGACTGTCACAGTTCACATTAGAAGAATAAGAGAAAAAATAGAAGTTAACCCTAAAAAGCCAATGTATCTAAAAGTTCAGTGGGGTTTGGGTTACAAATTTGAAGATTTGAGGCGAAAATGATGAAAAAAAATTCTTACAAACTTAGTTATTTTGTTTTGGCAATTGCATTAATTTCTTTAATATCAATTCTTGTTGTTGCATTTTTATCTCCAGAAAAACAAGATTCAGTGTATCGTAAAAACTATACAGAGAATATTATTTATCAAACTATTGATAGTTCATTAATTGGAGATGATTATGGATATAATGAAATTTTTAATTATGCCATTAAGTCATACAAGTTAAAATATTTTGATAAAGACGGAAATGTTGTCACAGACCCAGATAGCATTGAAGTACAAAAGAAAAAAGATGACTTAAGGGAAAGAGGACTTGATCCCGAAAAGTATTTGGAAGATTGGATGGTATCTAATCCAGAAATAAAATCTGAATATAAGACTTTTTATCTTACAAATAATTATGAAAAAAGTGAATTTGAACCCTTGGATTTAAAACTTGGAGATAATGATCTTTTAATAACAGGAACTGTAAAAGATAATAAAGTAAAAATTGATAAGGTGGAAAAGAGTCAAGCTCTTAAAGACAGTGAGTACAAATTTTTAGATAAATCTTTTGTAAATAAATTAAATGAAAATCTTAGAAATATAAATGGAAAATACAATATTAAAAATATGAAGTTTGCTTACTACACATCTCTAGATGATGAAGTTTTTAACAGTATTGATAGAGATATATTTAGAGATAATTCTTTTAAAGAAATTTTAATAAGCATAGTTTTTGCGTCAATATTGTCATTAGTATTTTCACTTTTCTTAAAAGTCGAAGAGATAGATAAAGTTGAGAAATTAAAAAAAGTTTTCAAATTTCCAATAGAGGCTGTAATTTTACTTCTAATAATATTTTTAATTTTTGGCCTAAGGGTGCTTGATATAAATCTTCTTTACTCAAATTTATATTTATTTTATTCATTGTACTTCATAGGACTATGTATAATATCTCTTACAGTTTCTTATTTCATAATTTTACTAAAAAGTATATTTAATAAAGATACTGATAATTATTTAGTGAAAAATTCTATAATTAATAGGATTTTTAAAGGTTTACTTGCGGAATTTTCAGAAAATGAATTAGGTGATGAATCTTATAAAAAAATAAAAAATGCAAAAACTAAATTTACCATGATTTATTTTGGGATTTGTTTAGTACTTTTTATATTATTTTTATTCTTGGCAAGCATCCCTAGTTCTACAAATAAAGGAATAATATTCCCAATGATATTATTTGGAATTTTTATTTACTATATACTTCTTAAAAACATTAATGAAGTTGCAAGAATTAATATAGAATCTAGTGAAATTGTGAAGGGAAATTATTCTCATGAAATATCAAGAAGTGAGGGGCTTTATGAAGGAATAGTTAATAACTTTAATAACATAGGATCAAATTTAAATGTGGCAGTTGAAGAAGCAATAAAATCTGAAAAATTAAAGACGGAACTAATCACAAATGTGAGTCATGATTTAAAAACTCCACTTACTTCAATAATTAATTATTCTGATTTACTTTCAAAGAAAAATAATACAAAGGATGAAATAGAAGAATATTCAAAAATAATAAACGAAAAGTCTAATAAACTAAAAATTTTAATAGAAGATTTATTTGAAGTGTCAAAGGCAGCATCAAATAATATTGAATTAAATAGACAAGAATTGGATTTTAATTCTCTTGTAGCACAATCTGTTGGAGAGTGGGAAGATAAAATTGCAGAAAAGAATATAGAAATAATTCAAAATCTTCCACAGGAAAAAGTAATTCTTGATATAGATGGACAAAAATTTTCAAGAGTTTTGGACAATTTATTTTCAAATATATCAAAGTATGCACTTGAAAACTCAAGAGTATATGTGGAATTAAAAAATGGTGAAAATATAAAATTAACTATAAAAAATATTTCTAAATATCCGCTAAATATTTCCTCAGAGGAATTAATGGAAAGATTTACTCGTGGAGAAAAGTCTAGGACTACATCTGGTTCAGGACTTGGCCTATCAATAGCATCTTCCTTTGTAAGAGCTCATGGAGCAAGTTTTGATATAAATATTGATGGAGATTTGTTTAAAGTAATAATAGAATTTTAAAATTTAACAAGATTTAAAGGAAAGTTCGGTTAAAAATTTATTTTGCCGGACTTTTTTCTATTTATTAAAACTTGACAAAGGTAAAACGATACTATATACTCAAGGCGAAAATATAAATGCCAGCAATAATAAATAATAAGAGGTGAGAAAAATGGAACTATCAAATGGAGAATTAATGGTAATGGAAGTTTTATGGGAAGGTGAATGCTTAGATGAAAATGGAGAAATCCAAGCTCTAGAATTATCAAAAGTATTAAAGGAAAAATATGACTTGGGTAAAACATCTTGCTACACTTTTTTTGGGAGGCTCTTAGAAAAGGGAGCAATAACCAGAAGATATCCTAAATACACAATAAAACCAATTGTCACAAGGGAAGAAGCTTTGGAAAAACAAAGAGAAGAAGCCATAGATAAATTATTTCAAAATTCTTTTATAAGTTTTTGTAAAACATTTTTAAAGGATAAAAAAATAAGTAAAGAAGAAGTTCAAGAGATGAAAAATATAATTAAAGATTTTGAAAAGTTAGAAAAATGAGAATAGGTCTAGTAAGTTCAGCACTTCTTTATAAAAGTTTAAAGTCTATTTTAATAATATTTATAATTTTAATTTTTAGAAAGAGATTAAATTTAAAAAGTATTAAAGGTGCCAATACCATATTATGGACTCTTCTCTTAATATATTTAATATTTCCAAAAGATATACTATTCAGTTTAGAAACCTATGAAGGATCAAAATTTATAAAAATAATTTTTGCACCATCAATTTTGATAAATCAAGCAGTAATAAATATTACATATAAATTTCCATCATTATCATGGATTAATAGGATAGTAGGCTCAATTTTAGTTATTATTTATACAGTATATCAATTTATAAAATTTAAAAGAGTTATAAGCAATTCTATTGAACTAAAAGACAGGACTCATTTAAATGAATCTCTAAAAAAATTTAATATAAAAAGAGAAGTGAAAGTTTATATTAATGATGAAATAGACACCCCTATAACTTATGGAATATTTAGACCTAAAATAATTTTACAAAAAAGCATTTTGAAAGACTGGGATTTATTAGACCATGTATTAACTCACGAGCTAGTACATATAGAAAAATATCATATTTTACTTAGTCACTTAAAAAATTTAATAATATGTCTTTACTGGTATAATCCTTTTTTAATAATTAGTTTAAGATATTTTGAAGAAGATATAGAGATAAACTGCGACCAAATAGTTATAGGAAAAATAGGAGATAGCTTAGAAAATAGGAAAAATTATTGCCAGTCACTGCTTAAATTGATAGAAAGGCAAAGAGAAAATGATAAATTTGTCTTAAATTTAAGTCCAACTAAGGAAAGGATGTTGACGATGAAAAATTGGAAAAAAACAATGTCAGGTACATTTACTTTAGTATTTTTATTAATGTTATACATACCAGTAATTACAAATGCCGTAGTAGTAGACGAAAATGAAGTTATATCAGATACAAAAGGAATAGAAGAAGTTTATGTAAATGTGGACAATAGAGTTAAAGAAATAACAGATGAAGAGTATGAGAAGTTAGATTTATATGAAATCCCAACTAATGGTTTAAGATCAGCTAACATAGATGAAAATAGAAAATTAGCAGGAGCTTCAAGTGATTTTTATACATTCAACATGAATTCAATTTTTGGAAAAGACCATAATGGATTTACTATAAGAACGAGTGAAATGTATTGTAGAGGCGGTGTAGATTATAGAATAGTAATAAAAGAAAATGGAAACATAATATATGAATCAAGATATTATCAAGGAGTAAATTTAAAAATTAAAGCCTTTGTTGGAAGTAGTTATAGAGTTATTATAGATAATGAGTCTGAGAATCCATTGACTTATAAAATAAACATAAGTAGTTATGTAAGATAGGAGGAGTATATGAGATATTTGAATCCACAGAGGTATAAGAATGGAGATTAGAAAGATTACTATTAGGATGTTATATAATAACCCAAAATATTGGTCATACAATTGATATTTTATTTTAAGGAGGAGATTTTATAAAAAAAATATGCTTATTTATTATCACTATATTTTGTTGTCTTTTTATTGGTGCTAATGTTTTTGCAAATGATACTATTAACAATAAAGAGGTATTAGTACCAGTTAGAGATTTTTTTGAAAAAAGTGGTTATGAAGTTAGATGGAATGCTAAAACAAAAGATGTTTATATTATAGATGAAAAAGAAAATGTAATATTTGTTTTTGGAAAAGAAACTTCTAAAAATAATATTATTTTATTAGGTAACAAAGCATACTTTAATTTGAAAGATTTAAAAAAAAGTAAGTTTATTAGTAATATGGATCTTAATAGGGAGATTCAAATAGCTTACAAAGATAAAAGATTTTTAAATTTAAAAAAAGGTAGTAGAGTGCCAAATTTTATATATGTAAAAGATAATGAAATCCATGATCTTTACGATATATTGGATAAAAATAACAAAACAATAATAATATTTTGGGCTTCTTGGTGTCCAAATTGTGATGAAGTAATAAATTATTTAGAAAATCATAATATTAAAGATATGAGTAATATAAAAATAATTACTATTAGTATTGATAGTATCCCTCAAAAATCCAATCATTTTATAGCTATGAATGATCCAAAAAAGGAAACTTTCAAAGCATTTAATGGAAATTATGTACCTACTGCGTTCGTAATTTCCGATAATGATATTGAAAATATCATAGTAGGAAGTGATGATATTTTAGGATTTTTCAATAATTCGATGTTTTTTGATGATATTTGAAAATAAAGTAATTATAAGGAGTTAAAATTATGCTATATGAAATTAAATATATTTTATCAAATAAGAGAAAATTAATATTATTAATAAACTTGATGTTCTTAATCAGCTTCATATTTATTTTTAATAACATGGTATTTGCATCTTCTACAAATGCTGATCTTTATGACCAAGAAGATTTAATTATTAAGCAAGCTAAGAACTATATTTTAAAGGATAAGGAAGGATATGTATACTTTGATATACAAAAAGCTCAAAAAGATAGAGTTTCTAAAGATGTAATAGAAGTTGGAAAAATAGTAAATGAAATTACCGAAAGCTATAAAAACAATAATTTTAGCTATAATAGAAATGGGTTAAGAGAATATTCTTCTAAGAATTTAAGTGGATTAGGTAGATATGGTCATTATTGCGGTAAAGGTAATGATGGCTGGGATAAAACTCCAATTGATGAGTTAGATGCAGCATGCCAAAACCATGATAGGTGTTATGTCTGGGGAGGAGATAATACTATTTGCAATGAAAGATTTTGTAATGCATTGGAGGAAATAATTAATTTTGGAAGTGGAACTCTAAAGGTTAATTATGCAAGAGCCGCTAAGTTAATTTTTTGTAATTAATATTAATGAAAGCAAATATAAAAAAAAATTTTAAATGTAGGAGTGATTGATGTGAAAAAAATTGTAAGTTTATTATTAGTTTTTGTATTAATTCCAAGCATAACTTTAGCAAAAAATGTTCAAACTATTCAAACTATGATAATTCAGAAGTAGTAGAAACTATAATATTAGAAGAAAATGAAAATAAATTTGTTAAGCAAGATACATTAAATGATGGAACAATAGTTGAATCAGGCGCTATTCTGCTTCCTGAAATACAGTCTTATGATTACAGTGGAGGTAGCTGGGATTCTGGGGCATGTTATTCTAATGTAAGAGGTCTTTATGTGTACAAAGAGATTGATGGCAACAGAATACAATTCACAGCGGATGTCGCTTTGGTAGATCCGAAGTGTGGAAATGGAAGCAAAATTTTAAGAGGATATGATATTACTTTGAATAGGAAAAGAGGTGGTTATTTTACTACAACTTCATCAACACAATATACAGCTAACCATAGTGGATACAGTGTTTCCTTATATGTCAGTGATGGAAGAATGTGGACTGATTAATAGATATTAAAGGGAGATATAAGTTGAGGACAAAACAGCTTTTAATATATATTATAAGTATAATAATATACTTAATTTTAGTTTATTTATTAAATAGACGCACAAATAAAAAAGAACTATGTATGGAATTTCAATAATAAGTTTAATATTATTAGTTGGGCTTAAATACTTAGGCAGTAAATATAATATTGACTTTTTAGGTTCCGATAAATTTATAAATACTTATCTAAAGTTAATGTGCATTATAATTAATATTCCTATTTTATTTGGAGGATATAAAACTATAGATTTTTATGTTATTAAGAAAAATTTCAAGGACAATCAAGCTTTAATTATTAAAATTATCCTGCTGATACTATTACTTTTTTTAGTATATATTAGTTACACGTGGTGGGGTATTGCATATTATTTTTTATTTTAAAAATATTGTAGAAAAATCAGATAATTTAGAATGACTACTAGTGCTAGAATTCCATAAAGGGAGGTGAAATTTTGAAGAAAGGTTTAGCTATTTTTCTTATATGTTTGTCATTTTTTGCTGGATTTTTCGTAAATAATACTATTGCAAAGAAAAATCAGGGCTTGACAAAAACTCAAATGGAAAAATTACTTAATAGAGAAATTTCCAAAGAGGAGTGGAATGAAATGACTCAAGATGGTGATGTAGAAATGATTGGTGGGGCTAATGGACCTACACAAATTTATACTAAATCAGATAAATAAGAAAATTTAAAAATATAAGAAGGTTCGGTTAAAAATTTATTTTGCCGGACTTTTTTCTTTGCTCTATTTTATCCTTGTGATAATATATCTTTAGGATGTGATTATGTGATTTTAAATAAAATTAGAGAAAAAATGAAAGAAAGAAATATTGATTTTTATATTGTTCCAACTAATGATCCTCATGGTTCGGAATATCTCCCAGATTATTTTAAAGAAAGAGAGTTTGTAACTGGTTTTACTGGTTCACAAGGGACTGCCGTTATTACAATGGATGAGGCTTATCTTTGGACTGATGGAAGATATTTTATTCAGGCTGAAAACCAAATAAAAGATTTTGGTTTTAAATTAAAAAAACAAGGACTTGCTGGAGTTTTAAATTATGATGAATGGATAAAAGAAAATATAAAGGAAAATATGAATTTGGCTTTAAACACAGAATATTTTTCCCATAATAGTTATAATTCTCTATCACAAAAAGTAGAAGATAAAAATGTAAAAATTTTAGATGTAGATTTAATAAAAGATTTTTGGGAAGATAGATATCCTCTTCCAAGTGAAGATGCCTTTATTCTTGATGTGAAGTATGCTGGTAAATCTCGTGAAGATAAAGTTTCTGAAATTAGAAAGGTTTTAAAGGACAAAAGGGCTGATATGACAATAGTTTCTTCGCTTGTTGATATTGCTTGGACTTTAAATATTAGAGGTATGGATATAAAGGACACACCAGTTTTAATTTCTTTTATGATTATTGAAAGCGAGAAAGTAATTTTATTTATTGATAAATCAAAAATTAAAAATATTGAAGATGAAATCTGTGATTTTATTGAGATAAGGGATTACTTTGAATTTTATGATTATTTAGAAAATTACAAAGATAAAAAAATTTATTTGGATGGAAATTCTATTAATGAAAGAATTTATAAAAGTGTTTACGAAAAAAATAAAATAGTTTTCGGAGAAAATATTTCTGAAAAATTAAAAGCTGTTAAAAATGATATTGAAATAAAAAATATTGAAAAGACTCATATAAGAGATGGAGCTTATCTTTTTAAATACATTCACTGGTTAAAGGGAAATGTTAAAAAGAAAGAGATAAATGAATATGAGGCTGCAATGAAACTCGACAGTTTTAGGGCAGAGGATCCTCTTTATATTTCCAATTCTTTTGAAACAATTTCTGCCTATGGGGAAAATGCTGCTATGATGCATTATAATGCAACAAAAGAACAAAATGCAAAGATAAAAACGAAGGGATTTTATTTAGTTGACTCTGGTGGACAATATTTTTCTGGAACAACAGATATAACAAGAACTATTGCCATGGGAGAACTTACAGATGAAGAGATTAGAGATTATACTTTAACTTTAAAATCTCATTTAGATTTAATGGATACTGTGTTTTTAAAAGGAACTTATGATATTACACTTGATGGGATTGCCAGATATGCTTTGTGGCAAGACAGACAAGATTACAAATGTGGAACAGGTCATGGAATTGGTTTTGTTTTATCAGTTCACGAAGGACCTCATAGGATATCACGTGGCCTTCCTGCTACAGAGATGGAGATTAATATGATTGTTTCTAATGAACCAGGTGTTTACAAAGAATGTAAACATGGTATAAGAATTGAAAATATTTTAAGAGTTGTGTTTGACTCTGAAACTGTGGATTCAGTTTTTTATAAATTTAAAACAATTAGTTTTTGCCCTTTTGAGTTAGACGCAATTGATATAAGTTTACTCACTGACAGGGAACTTCAAGTTTTAAATTCTTATCACAAAGAAGTTTATGAAAAGTTAAGTCCTTATTTTGAAGGAGAAATCTTAGAAGATCTTAAAAATTCTACGAGAGAGGTTAGAAGATAATTGATAGATTTAAGAGAAAGGCTTGATAAACTCCCAGATAAACCAGGAGTTTATATTATGAAAAATGAATTAGATGAGATAATTTATGTTGGGAAAGCTAAATCTCTTAGAAAAAGAGTTAGACAGTACTTTGGGTCTTACGGAAAGAGTTCGAAAAAAGTTTCCAACATGGTATCTAAAATTCACGACTTTGAATATATTATTGTTGAAAACGAAGTGGAGTCCCTTGTTCTTGAATCAAACTTGATAAAGGATAATCTTCCAAAATATAATATTTTACTACGTGACGACAAACAATATCCTTACATTAAAGTTAAAGTAAATGAAAGATACCCAAGAGTCATGAAGACTAGAAGAATTTTAAAAGACGGGGCAAAATATTTTGGGCCCTATCCCGATGTTTTTGCAGTAAATGATTCAATTGAAACTTTTGAAAGAGTTTACCCACTTAGGACTTGCAATTTAAATTTAGAAAATGTAGAAGAGAAAAGTTATAGACCTTGTTTAAATTATTATATTGGAAAGTGTGTAGGCCCTTGTATTGGCAATGTTTCTGATGATGATTACAATGAGATGGTAAAAGAAGTTTTAAATTTTCTTTCTAGTTCTGATGAAAGATTAATAGATAAACTTCATAGTAAAATGTTGGGTTATTCAAGAAAACTTGACTATGAAAATGCTGCAGATATTAGAGATAGAATAAAAAATCTTGAATATTTAAAAGAAAGGCAATTGATAAGTGATCCTGAGGCACATGATGACAAAGATATTATTGCACTAGCTAAAGGTATAGATGAAGTTTTGATTCAAATTTTCTTTTTTAGAAATGGAAAAATTATTGGTCGTGAACATTATATAATTAGAGATTATTACAACGACAGCTATGAAGAAATATTTTCGTCATTTATAAAACAGTTTTATATTGGAGCAAGTTATATACCCAAAGAAATAATAATAGAAGAAAAACCAAGTGATATAGAACTTTTAGAAAAGTGGTTATCTGAAAAAAGAGAAGGTAAAGTCACTATAACTGTCCCAGTAAAGGGAAATAAAAAAGAATTAGTTAGAATGGTTAAGAAAAATGCTCTTGATATGATTGAAAAATATGGAGATAAGTATAAAAAACGTGCAGAGTCAAATAAACTTGCTCTTGAAGAAATAAGAGATCTAATTGGTTTGAGTGAAATGCCAAGAAGAATTGAAGCTTACGATATTTCTAATATTTCTGGAGTTGAATCTGTTGGGTCTATGGTTGTATTTGAAAATGGGGACTCAAAGAAAAGCGATTATAGAAAATTCAGAATCAAAAGCGTAGTTGGACCAGATGATTATTCAAGCTTGAAAGAAGTTATTGAAAGAAGATTTATTAGGGGAGTGGAGGAGAAGAAAGCTAATAAAAATACTTCTTTTTCAAGCTTTCCTGATTTAATAATGATGGATGGAGGAAAAGGTCAAGTAAATGCTGCAAAGGAAATTTTAAATAAGTTAAATTTGAATTTAGAAATTTGTGGTCTTGTAAAAGATGATTTTCATAGAACTCGTGGAATTATTTACAATAATAAGGAGTATAATGTTGAATTAAATTCACGAGCTTACAAAATGATTTATAAAATTCAAGAAGAAGCTCACAGATTTGCAATAAATTATCACAGAAATTTAAGATCAAAAACCATGTTTAAATCTGAACTTGACGATATTAAATTAATTGGACCAAAAAGAAAGGAAAGTTTATTAAAACATTTTAAGTCCATAGATAAGATAAAAAAAGCAAGTGTAGAAGAACTTATGGAAGTAGAGTCAATGAATGAAGCAAGTGCTAATTCTCTTTATAAGCATTTTAGAGGTGTAAAAAATGGCAGTTAAGTTAGAATATATAGTTGAAGAATTAGAGTTTGAGATAGTTCACAAGTCCACGGATTTTGAAAATATAGAAATTAATAGTAGTGATATAAATAGACCAGGTCTTCAACTTTGCGGGTATTATTCAAAATTTGTAAAAGACAGAATACAATTAATTGGAACACAAGAATGGCATTATATAAACTCCTTAAGCGGAAAAGAAAGATATGAATCTTTAGAGAAATTATTTAAATACGATATTCCAGTAGTAGTTTTCTCAAGGAATAATGAAATTTTTCCACAGGCTAAAGTTTTGGCAGAGAAGCACAATGTGACAATTATAAGAAGCCCAGATTCAACTTCTAAAATTTTCAGCAAAATTATTTCTTTAGTAGATGAAGCTCTTGCTCCTACTACAAGAATGCACGGAGTTCTTTTAGATATTTCAGGAATTGGAGTATTAATAACAGGAAGAAGTGGAATAGGTAAAAGTGAAACTGCACTAGATTTAATATCAAATGGAGCAAGACTCATCTCAGATGACTCTATAATAATAAAAAATATTGATAATAAATTAATTGGAAAATCTCCTGATATAACAAAATATTTTATGGAAATAAGAGGCGTCGGAATAATTGATATACAAAAAATGTTTGGTATTGGGTTTGTAATGGAAGAAAAATCTATTGAGATAATTATAAATTTAGAAGATTGGGATGAGTCAAAGGAATATGAAAGGCTTGGGTTAGAAAATAACTATCAAGAAATATTAGGAATAAATGTTGCAAAATTTGATATTCCCGTAAAACCTGGCAGACATACTGCACTTATTGTAGAAGTGGCTACGAAGAATTACAAACAAAAAGAATTGGGTTATAATCCGGCATTAGCTCTAAATGAAAGAATGATTAAGAATAAAAAATCGAGATCCCAATAATTTGTTTATTTATTTTTATGAATGGTTATAAAATAAATTTATTCAAAATTTGCATTCCATTATATGAAACGCCTTTCGTAGTTCGCTATTTTCAAATATTCAAACAATGTTTATTAACAATATTATTGAAATTTATTAAATAAAGTCATATAATATAAACAGTATGATTAATTTATATTTATATTATTAATAATAGGAGGCTAATATGTCAAAAACATTTAAAACTATGGATGGTAATGAAGCAGCCGCTCATGTGGCTTATGCCTTTTCTGATGTTGCTTGTATCTATCCCATAACTCCATCTTCACCAATGGCCGAACACATTGATGCTTGGGCTTCTCATGGAAGAAAAAATATTTTTGGACAAGAAGTAATGGTTAAGGAGTTACAATCAGAAGGGGGAGCTGCAGGAGCTGTTCACGGAGCACTTCAAGCTGGATCACTTACATCAACTTACACAGCTTCTCAAGGTTTATTACTTATGTTACCTAACATGTATAAGATAGCTGGAGAATTGCTTCCTGGTGTGTTCCATGTAGCAGCAAGAGCATTAGCATCTCATGCACTTTCAATCTTTGGAGATCATCAAGATGTTATGGCAGCAAGAGCTTCAGGATTTGCTCTTTTAGCATCAGGTTCAGTTCAAGAATCAATGGACTTGGCAGGAGTTGCTCATTTATCCTCAATTAAAGGAAGAGTTCCTTTTCTTCATTTTTTTGATGGATTTAGAACATCTCATGAAGTTCAAAAAATAGAAGTACTTAATTATGATGATTTAGAAAAATTAGTTGATAAAGATGCAGTAAAAGAATTTAAAGAAAGAGCTCTAAATCCTAATGGACCTAAAGTTAGGGGTACTGCACAAAATCCTGATATTTATTTTCAAGAAGTAGAAGCTTCAAATAATTATTACACAGACATAATTGATGTGACAGAAGGCTATATGAAAGATATCTCTAAATTAACAGGAAGAGAGTATAATTTATTTAATTATTATGGAGCTAAAGATGCCACAGATATTATTGTAGCAATGGGTTCAGTAACAGAAACTATTGAAGAAGTTGTAGATTATTTAAATGCAAAAGGAGAAAAAACTGGTCTTATAAAAGTTCATCTTTACAGACCTTTTTCTATTAAACACTTAATGGAAGCAATTCCAAAAACAGTGGAAAGAATTGCTGTTCTTGATAGAACTAAGGAAAAAGGAGCAGTGGGACAACCTCTATATTTAGATATAAGAGATGCTTTTTATGAATCTGACAAAAAGCCACTTATAGTTGGAGGAATTTATGGATTGGGTTCGAAAGATACTAATCCAACAGATATTCTTTCAGTATTTGATAATCTTAAAGACGAAAACCCTAAAAATGATTTTACAATTGGAATTGTAGATGATGTAACTAACAAATCACTTCCAATTAAAGAAACTATTACAACTGAACCAGAAGGAACTATCAGATGTAAATTTTGGGGATTTGGATCTGATGGTACAGTTGGAGCAAATAAATCAGCGATAAAAATTATAGGTGATAATACAGATATGTATGCTCAAGGTTATTTTGACTATGACTCTAAGAAATCTGGCGGAGTCACAATGTCTCACTTGAGATTTGGTAAAAATAAGATTACGTCAACTTATCTATTAACTGAAACTGATTTTATTTCTTGCTCAAAACAATCCTATGTATATTCTTATGACCTACTTAGAGGTCTTAAAAAAGGTGGAAAGTTCTTACTAAATACTATTTGGGATGAAGATGAACTTGACGAGCATCTACCAGGATATATGAAGAAATATATCGCTGATAATGAAATTGAATTTTATACAATTAATGCTACAAAAATTGCAGCAGAAGTTGGGCTTGGTGGAAGAACTAATATGGTAATGCAAGCAGCATTTTTTAATCTTTCTCAAGTGCTTCCAATTGATCAAGCAGTAAAACTTTTAAAAGAAGCAATTGTAAAAGATTATGGTGCAAAAGGTGATGACATAGTTAGAATGAACTATGATGCCGTTGATCGTGGAATTGATGCCATAAAGAAAATCGAAGTAAAAGATTCTTGGAAGGATTCAGACACAACTAGAGATTTCAATATAAATGGAGCACCAGAATTTATTAATAATATGCTTATTCCAATGAATAGACAAGAGGGAAATGATCTTCCTGTATCTGCGTTTGTTGATATGCCAGATGGAACATTTCCAGCTGGAACAAGTCGTTATGAAAAGAGAGGTATTGCAGTAAATGTTCCTCACTGGAAGATTGAAAATTGTATAGAGTGTAACCAATGTTCACTTGTTTGTCCTCATGCTGTAATTAGACCTTTCTTAGTCGATAAAGATGAAAAGAAAAATGCACCTGAAAGTTTTGAAACTAAAAAAGCAAATGGCAAGGGATTTGAAGATTATGAATATAGAATTCAAATTTCTCCATTAGATTGTACTGGATGTGGAAATTGTGCTCAAGTTTGTCCAGCTAAAGAAAAAGCTTTAGTTATGAGTCCTTATGAAGATGAAATTGACACACAAGCAGTTAATTGGGAATATGCATCTGAAAATATAAAATCTAAGGAAGAAAATATCGAACCTAACAATTTTAAAAACAGTCAATTCCAAACTCCATATCTTGAATTTTCTGGAGCATGTGCAGGTTGTGGAGAAACACCTTATGTAAAACTTGTAACTCAATTATTTGGAGATAGAATGAGTATTGCTAATGCAACAGGATGCTCTTCAATTTGGGGTGGATCTGCTCCTTCAATGCCATATTGTACAGATGAATGTGGAAATGGACCATCTTGGGCAAATTCATTATTTGAAGATAATGCTGAATATGGATATGGAATGGCGATATCTCAAGGTCAAACAAGAGATAGAATTGAAAAACTAATGAATGAATTTATTGAACTTAATGTAGATAATGATGCAAATGAAGCATTTAAAGCTTGGATCGAAGGAAAAGATGATTACAAGACTTCAAAGGCAGCAAGTGCAAAAGTTCTTAAGGTTCTTGACAAAAAATTTGGAAATGATAAAGCTGACGAAATAATTGATACATTACAAGGTCTTGAAAGATTCTTAATTAAGAAGAGCCAATGGATTATTGGTGGAGATGGATGGGCCTATGACATTGGATATGGTGGACTTGACCATGTTTTGGCATCTGGAGAAGATATTAATGTTTTAGTTCTTGATACAGAAGTTTATTCAAACACTGGTGGACAAGCTTCTAAGTCTACTCCTACTGCTGCCATTGCACAATTTGCAGCGGCTGGTAAATTAACTAAGAAGAAAGATCTTGGGTTAATGGCGACAACTTATGGATATGTATATGTTGCTCAAATTGCTCTTGGTGCAGACAAAGCTCAAGCATTTAAAGCAATTAAAGAGGCAGAAGCTTATGATGGACCATCATTAATAATTGCCTACGCACCATGTATAAACCACGGAATTAGAGTTGGTATGGGATTCTCTATTGAAGAAGAAAAGAAAGCTGTCGAAACTGGTTATTGGCATTTATATAGATTTAATCCAGAGCTTAAAGCACAAGGAAAGAATCCATTTATTTTAGATTCTAAAGAACCTACAAAATCATTTAGGGATTTCCTTGATGGAGAAGTAAGATATACTTCACTTAAAAAGTTATTCCCTGAAAGAGCAGAAAAACTTTATGAAGTGGCAGAAGAAAATGCTAAAGAAAGATATGAAAATTATTTAACTCTCTCAGAAGAAGAATAATTTATAAATAAAAAGAATGATTTATCTCGCTTGGGAAACTAGGCGAGATTTTTTTTAGATTAATTAAAAAGTCATTTTAAATTTTAATAATATCAAATATTTTCTTATTTATTATTTTTAAATTATAAATATTGATTTTTTTAATTCTATGAGATATATTAAAATAGCTGTGGGAGGTAGGAATGAAATTAATATTTGATATAAATGGCGGAGATAATAAGTCTGAAATTATAAGAGGAGCGATTGAAGCTTCTAATGAATTTAATGTTGAAGTAATATTAGTTGGACGAGAAGATTTTATAAGTGAAAATCTAAGTGAACTAAATTACGATAGAAATAAAATAGAAATAGTTGATGCAAAAGAAAATATAGAAAATAATGAAGATCCTGCCTTTGCTCTTAGAAGAAAAAAAGATTCTTCTATTGTAAAGTCAATGGAATTATTGAAATCTAAAAAAGCTGATGCAATAATTTCTGCAGGTAGTACTGGTGCTCTACTTGCAGGAGGAATTTTTATTGTTGGAAGGATTAAGGGAATAAAAAGAGCAGTTCTTCCAACTGTAATTCCAGGATTAAAATCCAACACTATGATAATTGATTCGGGTGCAAATATGGATACTGATGCAGATTTATTAAAAGAATTTGCAATGCTTGGAGATATATTTTTAAGGGAGTATTATAAAATTGAAAGTCCTAAGGTTGGTCTTTTAAACGTTGGGACTGAGGAAGGAAAAGGCAATAGTTTATCAAAAGAAACATTTGAAGAATTAAAAAATTCCGAGTTAAATTTTGTTGGAAATATTGAAGCACGAAACATCACAAATAATGATTTAGATCTTGTAGTTTGTGATGGATTTGATGGAAATATTTTGTTAAAATCTATTGAAGGAGTTGTGGAGTTTTCCATAAAAAATATTTTACAAACTATTGAAAAATCTAATTTTGATAATGAAATCAAAAATAAATTAAATAAAAATTTAATGAGTAGTTTTAAAGATTTAGATGCAAAAAAAGTTGGTGGAACTCTTCTTTTGGGTATCGATGGAAGTATAATAAAAGCTCATGGTAATTCTAATAGTGAAGCGATAAAAAATGCTGCAAAATATGCGATAGATATAGTAGAATCTAATATAGTAAAAAAAATTAAAGAGAAGGTGGAAAAAAATGAAAGATAAAATTTTAGAAATCATTGCTGAACAATTTAATATGGATGTAAATGAACTTGATGAAGATATGAACTTTCAAGATGATTTAAATGCTGATTCAATTGAACTTGTAGAACTTGTAATGACTATTGAAGAAGAGTTTGATACTGAAGTTTCTGAAGATGATCTTGACAAGTTAAAAACTGTTGGAGATGTAATTGATTATGTAGAAGATTTGGAACAGTGATTTCATGTCTTTTACTAATTTAGAACTTCTCGAAAAGAAATTAAATTATAAGTTTAAAGATATAAAATTATTAAAAAAAGCACTAACTCATAGCTCTTATGTAAACGAGAATAATATGAAACCTTATGAAAGTAATGAAAGGCTAGAGTATCTTGGAGATGCAGTTTTAGGACTTATAATTGGAGAATATTTTTATATCAATTATCCAAAAGATTTAGAAGGTTCATTGAGTAAAATGAGAGCGGATTCTGTAAATGAAAAGGTCCTTTTTTTTATATCTAAGAATTTAAATCTTGGAGATTCTATTAGGTTTGGCAAAGGTGAGATTAAAAATGGTGGAAGAATGAGAGAATCAACTTCTGCTGATGCATTGGAAGCTTTGATAGGTGCAATTTATTTGGACTCAAATTTTAATGAAGCAAAAAGAATAGTTTTATATTTATTTCAAGAATTTTTAGAAAAAGATAGATACAAACTTTTTAATATAGATTTTAAAACTAAATTACAAGAAAAAGTTCAAAAATCTGGGAAGAAAGTAGAATATAAATTAGTTAGAGAAGAAGGACCTGATAATAATAAAACTTTTTATACTGAATTATTTTTAGATGAAGTTTTAGTAGGCAAAGGTAAAGGCAAAACGAAAAAGGAGTCTCAGCAAGAGGCGGCAAAGGAAGCATTTAAGGGGATGGATAAAATTGTCTAAAAGAAATATTATATCAATTTTTATCCCACATTATGGATGCCCTAATGACTGTGTTTTTTGCAATCAAAGAAAAATTACAGGAGTATCTACAGATATTTCAAATAGTGACGTTGAAAAGACTATTTTGGAATATCTTTCTTATTTTAAAAGGAAAGATAATGTAGAAGTTGCTTTTTATGGTGGAAGTTTTACTGCAATTCCATTAGAAAAACAATCTGAATTTTTGCAAGTTGCTTGCAAATATAAGAAAAATGGTTTTGTAAAATACATAAGGCTGTCCACAAGACCAGATGCAATAGATGATAAGATTTTATTAAATTTAAAAAAATATGGAGTTGATATTGTTGAACTTGGGGTCCAAAGTTTGGATAGCGATGTTTTAAAACTTTCTAATAGGGGCCATGATGTAAATTGTGTTTATGATTCGGCAAGTTTAATTAAAGAATATGGATTTTTACTTGGTCTACAACAGATGGTTGGTTTACCAGGAGATAATTTAGAGAAATCAATTTATACGGCAAAAGAATTTGTAAAACTTAAGCCCTATTGTGTTAGAATTTACCCAACTCTTGTTATAAAGGAAACAAAACTTTATAATAGCTTGAGGAGTGGAGATTATAAATCTTTAGATTTAGATGAGTCTATAAAATTCGTATCTGATTTACTTAATATTTATTATAAAAATAATATTAATGTTATTAGAGTTGGACTCCAACCGACAGATAATATTAATTATGATGGGGATATTGTAGCAGGGGCTTTTCACCCTGCATACAGACAATTAGTAGAATCTTTTTACTTTAAGAAGGGACTTCTAAATTATTTTAAAGAATCAAAAAATTTAAGTGATGAAATTTATATTTATGCAAATGGGAAAAATATATCGAATATTAGTGGACAGAAATCAAAGAATAAAAAAGAAATATGTTCCAATTTAAATATAAAAAAATTGAATTTAAGAGAAAAAGGTTTAGGGAATTTTGAAGTACAAATAGAGGCAATGTATAAAGAAGTTATCGATATAAGAAATTATTATAGGTGAGTGGATGTTTTTAAAAGCAGTTACAATGCAAGGATTTAAATCTTTTGCAAATAGAACTAAAATTGAATTAGATAAGACGACGACAGCTATTGTAGGACCAAATGGGAGTGGGAAAAGTAATATAACGGATGCAATAACTTGGGTTCTTGGAGAAACTTCTGTAAAAAATCTAAGAGGAAATAAAATGGAAGATGTTATTTTTTCTGGTACAGATACAAAAAAACCACTTGGAATGGCTGAAGTCACAATAGTTTTCGACAATAGTGATAAATCTCTAAATCTTCCATACAATGAAGTTTCTGTAACTCGAAGGATGTATAGATCTCTTGAAAGTGAATTTTTAATTAATAATAAAAAGTGCAGATTGAAAGACATAAAAGAACTTTTTATGGACACTGGAATTGGAAAAGATGGCTATTCAGTAATAGGTCAAGGAAAAATTGAATCTGTTTTAAGTTCAAAGCCAGAGGACAGAAGAAATATTTTTGAAGAAGCGGCAGGAATTTCAAAATACAAATATAAAAAGATTGAATCTACTAATAAACTTTTAAAAACTGAAGAAAATTTAATAAGGATAGAAGATATTTTATCTGAAATTAAAATGCAGGAAAAAAATTTAAAAGCACAATCTGATAAAGCTAAATCTTATTTAAAAGATTATGAACTTTTAAGAGTTCAAGATATAAACCTGGCTTGTAAAGATATTGATAAAAGAGAGATTCAGATAAGAGAACTAGAAAAAAGTATTGATATATTAAAAGAAGAATTTAAAGAAGTTTTGAATAAAAGGGAGGTATTAACAGAAGATTTAAGAAAATCAAAAGAAAAAATTTCTGACATTTCTGTGGAAAATGATAATTTAAATGAGAGATTTAATAATTACAAAGGGGAGTATGAAGAATTAAATTTAAAGATTAATTTAGAAAATGAAAAAGTTAATTCCCTTAAAAGAGATGTGGAAAGAATTCAAATAGAAATAGAAAGTTTACAAGGAATTCTTTCAGAATATAAAGAAAATATTGAACATTTAGAAATTAATGAGAAAGATCTAAATTGTGAAAAGAAAAAAATAGCGGATAATCTTACTGAAAAGATTAAAGTAATAAAAGAATTAGAATATGAATTAAAAAATTTAGAAGAGATTGGAAATTTAAATTTTGAAAATAAAAATAAATTAAAAAATGAGATCGAAAATTTGGATTTTAAAAATCAAACTTTAAAGGACATAATAGAAGAAAAAAATAATAGAAAAATTAGTTTAGAAAAAAGTATTGAAAATTTTAGGAAAAATGAAAATGAATTTATAGAAATTATTTCAAAGGATTCTTCTGAAATAGAAAGTTTAAGGAACAGTTTAGAAAAAGAAAATTTAGATTATAAAAATATAGACGAAAAATTAGAAAATTTACAAGAAAAATTAAAAAAACAAGATGAATATATTAATGAAAGAAAAAATAGTGCAAATGAAATTATTGCTAGATTAAAAATTCTCGAAAATATGGAGTCTAATTATGAAGGATATAACAGAACTGTAAAATCTTTTATGAATTTCACTTCAAAAAATAATATATTCACGGCCTCTTTGTATGGACCTGTTGCTGAAAAATTTAATGTTGAAAAAAGGTATGAAAAGGCAATTTCTGTGGCACTAGGTTCCATGTCTCAAAATATTATTGTATCTTCGACAAGTGAAACGTCTGAAATGTTAAGAGTTTTAGAAAAAAATAAAATGGGAAGGGCTACTTTTTTACCTTTAGATAGGGTCGTGGGCAATAAAATAAATATTAACTATAAAGATGAAGGAATTATTGGAGTGGCTTGTAATTTAATTGTTTTTGATAAAGTGTTTAAAGATATCTTTTATAATTTATTGGGAAGAGTGTTGATTGTAGATAATTTTAAAAACGCTACTCTAATTTCTAAAAAATATAAATTAAAAGTTGTAACATTAAAGGGAGAGGTTTTCAATCCATCTGGAGCAATCACTGGTGGTAGTTTAAATAATTATAATAGTAGCTTTATTTTGCGTAAAAATGAAATTAACGATCTACAAGAAAAAAAGAAAAAAATTTTGAAAGAAGTTTCAAAACTTGAAAAGGAAAAATTAGATTTAGAAAAAGAAATTAAAGATTTAAATATTTCAAAGGATTCTTTTATTGAAAGAAAGAATTCGTATATTTTTAAAATTAATGAAATTGAAAAGAATTTATATAAAAATAAAAATGATAGAAACTTAAATACTAATTATTTAGATAAATATGAAAAGGAAAAGCTAGATTTAGAGGATAATATAAAAATAGATATTTCTAATTTGGAATACAATGAATCAGAGATTAATAAAAAAAATCTGATTTTAAATGAAATGGAAAAAGAAGTTGATAATAGTACGAGATTAAAGGAACTTTCAGAAAAATTGGACAATCTAAATAATGAGAAAGTTGAAATTCAATTAGTAGAGAAAGAAAATAGTGAAAAGTTAGTCTATAATATAAAAGAAATAGAAAGAATAAGTTTTGAAATAGAAAATACAGAAAAAAGGTTAAAAAATAATTTTGACCTTTTAGAAGAAAAAAATAAGGCCATTTATGAAAAAAATATATTACATGAAAAAAACTGTATAACTTTACAAAAAATAACCAAAAATATTGAAGATTTAAAATTTAAAATTAGTGATAATAAAGATTTTTTGGAGAAAAATAATAAAATTTATTTTGAGAACAAAGATGTTTTAAGCGATTTAAAAGAAAGGTCTGTTACTCTGAATTCTGAAATAGAAAAGCTAACTCTTAAAATAGATGTTAATAAAAATAAAATATCTAATGAAATTGAAAGGCTTAATGATGAATACAATATCTGCGATTATCACGATTTTATAGATGAAAGTTTAGAAGATATCTCCGAAAGTTCTATAAAAAAGCTAAAGAAGAAAGTGAGAGATTATGGAGAAGTAAATATTTCTTCCATTGATGAGTATAAACTTGTAAAAGAGAGATTAGACTTTTATGCTTCTCAAAGAGATGATTTAATAAATTCAAAAGAAGAAATAAAATCAATACTTGGCAAATTAGATATTGAAATGAAAAAAATATTTAATGAAGCAATGGAAGAAATTTCAAATAAGTTTACAGAAATTTTTAAGATTCTATTTAATGGGGGACGTGCAGAGATAAGTATTGAAGGAGATGTTTTAAGTTCTGGTATTGAAATTAAAGCTTCTCCTCCTGGCAAAAGGCTGCAATCACTTTCTTTATTGTCAGGTGGAGAAAGATCTTTAACAGCGGTGGCACTTTTGTTTGCACTTTTAAAATATAGACCAGCTTCTTTTTGTATTCTCGATGAAATTGACGCAGCTTTAGATGATGCGAATATTAAGAGATATGCTGATTATCTTCTTACCTTAGAGGATATTCAATTTATAATTATTACTCATAGAAAATTGACAATGGAGATTGCAAATACTATGTATGGTGTTACAATGGAAGAAAAAGGAATAAGTAAATTATATTCTGTGAAATTAAAAGATTAGGAGAAAAAAATGTTTGAGTGGTTAAAGGATAAATTAAAGAAACAAGAAGATAAAAAAGAAAATGCAGAAAATGATAATTTAGAGGAAAATGTAGAAGAGAGTATCGAGAAAATAAAAATAGATGATCCTTTAGAGGGAAATGGCGAGAATTCTGAATTAGAAGATAAGGATGAATTAAAAAAAGAGAATGACGAAAATTTTAAAACATCAGAAAGTAATGAGAAGGACTTAATAACTGATGAAATTGAAAAAGATGAAGAACAAGTAGTAAATGAAGAAAATTCTACTAAAGAAGATAATATAAAAGAAGAAAAAGAAACTCAAGAAGAAAATTTAGAGAACAAAGATGAAGCTATTGAAGATAAAAATCTAGAAGATAAAGAAACAACAAGTGAAGAAGAGAATTTAGATAAAAATACAGATTTTATTAAAGAAGATAATAGTGAAGAGATAAAAGAAAAAGAAGAACCGAAAAAGACTTCTTTATTCCAAAGATTAAAAGAGGGATTAGATAAAACTAGAAAAGAAGTCGGAATAAAAATAAATACTGTAATTGGCTCTTATGTAAAAATTGATGATGAAATGTTGGAAGATTTGGAAGATATTTTAATTTCAGCTGATGTTGGTATGGAAACCACGATGAAATTAATTGATAATCTTCGTGAAACTATTATAAGGGAAAAGATTAACGACCCAGAGGAAGTTAAACCACTTTTAATGCAAGAAGCTAAGAAACTTATGAACCCAGAACTCAATACTCCTATAAATACAGACCCACCTGTTATAATTTTAGTAGTAGGAGTTAATGGCGTAGGAAAAACAACAACTATTGGAAAACTTTCTGCAAGATTTAAAAGTGAAAATAAATCTGTATTAGTATGTGCGGCGGATACTTTTAGAGCAGCTGCTATTGATCAACTAAGAGAATGGGGCAATAGAGCGAATGTAGATGTTATAAGTCATGATGAAGGCTCTGACCCTGCATCTGTTGTATTTGATGCTATTGAAGCAGCCAAGGCTAGGAGTACTGATGTGTTAATTGTAGATACTGCTGGTAGACTTCACAATAAATCTAATCTAATGAAGGAGCTCGAAAAAATTAATAGAATTATTTCAAATAAATTTCCTGAAGCGAATCGTGAAAATTTATTAGTCTTAGACTCAACTACAGGACAAAACGCAATTAATCAAGCAAAAACTTTTAAAGAAGTGACAGACATAACTGGAATTGCACTCACTAAACTTGATGGCACTGCTAAAGGTGGAGTTGTAATTGCACTTCAATCAGAACTTAATATTCCGATAAAATTAATAGGAGTGGGAGAAGGAATTGACGATTTGCAAGATTTTGACATTGATAATTTCTTAGAAACAATTTTTAGTTGATTATAAAAATAAAATTTAAAAATTATTATAAGTAGGTTTTGATGCCTACTTTTTTTAGTTATTAGTAATAAAATCGGTTAAGAAATAATTAAAAAATTTGTTGACATATTAAAATCTATTAGTTAAAATAATATAGGTCAAGTAAAAAGGTTGACCTCGCTAGAAAAATGGTGATATAAATGGATGAAAAATTTTTTAGGATGAACAGCTTACTTGATTTTTATGGAAATCTTCTTACAGAAAAGCAAAAGAAAGCTGCTTATATGTACTATATTTATGATTGTACTATAAATGAAATATCAGATGAGTTAAACATTTCTAAACAAGCAGTATTTGACAATCTAAAAAGAGCTGAGAATAATTTAGAAGAATTTGAAGAGAAACTTCAATTAATAAAAAATTCTAAGACAGAAGAAGAAAATAAAGAAATAAAAAGAAAAAAAATTGAAACTATTTTAGAAAGTATTGAAGAGGATTCTTTAACAAAAAATAATATCTTAAAAATTAAAGAACTTAAAGAAATACTTATTGACTAGGAGGTGGATTTTTGGTATTCGAAAGTTTATCCGATAAATTGCAAAATACTTTAAAAAACTTGACAGGCAAAGGAAAGTTAACCGAGAAAGATATTGACGCAGCTATGCGAGAAGTGAAACTTGCTCTTCTTGAAGCTGATGTTAATTTTAAAGTTGTAAAGGATTTTGTAAAAACTGTAAAAGAAAGAGCTTTGGGAAAAGAAGTTTTAGAATCTTTAACTCCAGGCCAACAAGTTATAAAAATTGTAAATGAAGAACTCACAAACTTAATGGGAACAAATGAAGTCAAATTGGATCTTTCTAAAAAAACGACAGTTATTATGATGTGTGGTCTTCAAGGAGCAGGTAAAACCACAACTAGTGGTAAACTTGCAAATAAATTAAAAAAAGATGGAAAAAGACCTCTTTTAGTGGCTTGTGATGTTTACAGACCAGCTGCCATAAAGCAGTTACAAGTTGTTGGTAAATCAGTAGACACTCCAGTTTTTACTATGGGAGATAAAATTTCTCCTGTGGACATTTCTAAAGCAGCACTAGAACATGCAAAGAAAAATGGAAATGATGTAGTTATCATTGATACCGCAGGTAGACTTCACATAGACGAAAAATTAATGAAGGAACTTCAAGATATTCATGAGGAAATAAATCCTTCAGAAGTTCTTCTTGTTCTTGATGCAATGACTGGTCAAGATGCAGTTAATGTTGCAGACACTTTTGACGATATGCTAAAGCTTACTGGTGTAATACTTACTAAACTTGATGGAGATGCAAGAGGTGGTGCGGCACTATCAATTAGGTCAGTTACAGATGTTCCAATTAAGTTTATTGCCAGTGGAGAAAAGATGGATAATATAGAAGTCTTTCATCCAGATAGAATGGCATCCAGAATACTTGGAATGGGAGATGTGCTTTCCCTAATCGAAAAAGCACAAAATGCAGTTGATGATAAAAAGGCTAAAGAACTTGAGGAAAAGTTGAGAAAGTCAACTTTTACTTTTGAGGATTTCTTAGATCAAATGCAACAAATGAAAAATATGGGACCTCTTGAAGATATTATTGGAATGATTCCAGGAGTTGACAACAAAGCTTTAAAAAATATAAATCTTCCTGAAAATGAGTTTGCAAAGGTTGAAGCTATAATTCTTTCTATGACTAAGAAAGAAAGGTTAAAGCCTGAAATAATTGACTCTTCAAGAAGAAAAAGAATTGCAAAAGGTTCTGGAACTAGTCCAGCAGATGTCAACAAACTTATTAAACAGTTTAAAGATATGAGAAAAATGATGAAACAATTTAGTAACATGTCTAAAAATATGGGAAGAAGAAAGTTTAAACTACCTTTTTCCTTTTAAAGTAGCTTATATATTTTAATATATAAATTTTATTTTGGAGGTGAATAATTTGTCAGTTAAAATTAGATTAAGAAGAATGGGTGCTAAGAAAAAACCCTTTTATAGAATAGTTGTAGCAGACTCTAGAAGCCCTAGAGATGGAAAGTTCATTGAGGAGATTGGTTATTATAATCCGCTAACTTCTCCTAAGAAAGTTGTTGTAGATGCAGAAAAGGCTAATAATTGGATTAAAAATGGTGCAAAGCCTACTGATACAGTTGATAGACTTTTTAGAGAAAATTCAGTTTATAGTTCAAATGAAAATTCTAAAAATACAACAGGAACAAGTGAATCAGAAGCTACTGAATAACAGTATGTTTGGAGGACCAAAATGGTTGAATTAATTGAATATATTGCTAAATCTTTAGTTGATGATCCTTCTTCAGTTGATGTAAAAAGTGAAGAAAATGGTGATGTTATTAACATTACACTTAAAGTAGCATCAAGTGATATGGGAAAAATTATTGGTAAACAAGGTAGAATTGCAAAGGCAATTAGAGCAATTATAAAGGCTGTTTCACTTAAAGAAAATGTAAAGGTTAATTTAGAAATTGAAGAATATTAAAGATTCAATTACCTGTATTGGTAAAATTATAAACACTCATGGCATAAAGGGAGAACTTAAAGTTGAACCTTATACTTTTGATAACAAAAGATTTTTAAAGTTAAAAAATGTTTATGTTGGGGATAATTTAGAAGAATTTTATATAAAAAAAGCTCGGATAAATAATTTTATTTATATAACCTTTGAGGGCTATGAAGATATAAATGAAGTTTTAAATTTAAAGGGTAGTGAAATTTACATTAATGATAAAGATAGACTAACTTTAAAAAAAGATCAGTACTACATTTCTGATATAATTGGAAAAAAGGTTTATGATACTGATAAAAATTATATTGGAGTTTTGAAAAATGTTCTTGAATATCCAGCTAATGACATTTTTTTAATTGAAAGTGATGATAAAGAAATTTATCAGATACCTGCAGTTAAAGAATTTGTTAAAAAAATAGATTCCACAATAACTATAAAGTTAATAGAAGGAATGATTTTGTGAAGATTAGTGTTTTGACATTATTTCCAGATTTCATTAATCACATTAGAGATTTTTCTATTGTAGGAAGAGCCATTGGAGAAGGAAAATTAGATCTTGAAACGGTTGATATAAGAGATTTTGCTATAAATAAGTATCTTCAAGTTGATGATTATCCCTATGGTGGTGGACCTGGTATGTTAATGCAAGTAAAACCAATAGTAGAAGCAATAGAATCTGTAAAAGAGAATAATTCTAAAGTTTATTATATGTCGCCACAGGGAAAAGTTTTAACTCAGCAAAAATTAAAAGAGTTAAAAGAAGAAGAACATATAATACTTTTAAATGGTCATTATGAAGGAATAGACAATAGGGTTATTGAAAATTATGTTGATGAAGAAATTTCTATTGGAGATTATGTATTAACTGGTGGAGAATTGGCATCTATGGTTGTAATAGATGGAGTATCTAGATTATTAGATGGAGTTCTTTCTAGTGATGAATCTTTTAAAGATGAATCTCACTACAATGGATTATTGGAACATCCACAATACACTAGACCTAAAGAATTTAGAGGGCTTACTGTCCCGGATATTCTTTTAAGTGGAGATCATGAGAAAATTAGAAAATATAGACTTATTGAATCTATAAAAAATACTTTACAGAAAAGGCCAGATTTATTAGAAAATAAAAACTTAAATGATGAAGAAAAAGATATATTAAAAGATTTATTGGAAGGAGGTAAATACAATGGATTATATTAAAGCTATTGAAAATGAACAAATAAATGAAAATTTACCAAAATTTAATGTTGGAGATACTGTAAGTGTTCACTACAAAATCATTGAAGGCGAAAGACAAAGAGTTCAAGTTTTTGATGGTACTGTATTAAAAATTCAAGGTAAAGGTTCAAGAAAAACTTTTACAGTTAGAAGAATTTCTTACGGAATTGGAGTTGAAAGAACTTTCCTTCTTAATTCTCCAAGAATTGCGGATCTTGTTGTTACAAGAAAAGGTAGTGTAAGACGTGCTAAACTCTACTATCTTAGAGATAGACAAGGTAAGGCTGCAAAAGTTAAAGAAAGAAATAATTACTGAGAATGGGACTTTAAGTCCTATTTTTAGTATCTTTTATTTTGAACAAATAATTAAAAAAAAGGGTGATATTTATGAAAAAACTTTTTCTAGGAATTTTTTTGATCTTAATTTTGGCGGTAGGTGCTTTTTTATTTGTTGAAAATAGAGGAACTACTAAAATTTCCACAAAATACGATGACTTTAATTTTATAACAGAAGATAGAGATATAGACAAAGATGATTTCTGCATTGAAGATGGAATGATTTATCTTTCTTACGACTATATTAAAAAATATTTAGATAAAAATATTAGCTATGATAAATCAACAGATGAAGTAAAACTTAAAAACGATCATGCTAATAAAATTTTAAAAATAAATGAATACAAGGCAAAATTTAATAATGGAGAGATTGATTTGAGATCTCCTGTTATCAAAAAAAATGGCAAAATTATGCTTCCAATTGAAGCATTTATATATGATTACGATGTTAATCTAAGATACAACAAAGATATTAGACTTCTATTATTGGATTATAAAGATAAAGAATATAATTTAACTAAGACTAAAAAAGAAACTCTTCTTAGAGAAGACAGTTCTAAGAGAAGTCCTATAATAAAAAAACTACCTGAAAAAGAAGAACTATATGTTTATGGTGAAAAAGGAAATTCTTATAAAGTTAGAATGGTAGAAGGTTATGTTGGTTATGTATCAAAGGAAGATGTAGATGAAAATTTTGAAAAAAAAGTTTTAAAAACATCAAATAAAAATATTTCAACAGATTTAATCAATTTAACTTGGGATTATACTTATGCAGAACATTCTGATAAAAAAATTGAAAGTATAAAAAATATAAATGGACTTGATGTGATTATCCCTACATGGTTCTCTATAAGGAATGAAAATGGGGATATGATTGACAGAGGAAATCAAAATTATATTAAGAAATATAATGAGATGGGAGTAGATGTTTGGGCATACCTTGATAATTCTTTTGACCCAGATATAACCCATAAGGCTTTGTCAAACAAAGAAACTAGAAAAAAGATTATAAATAAAACTTTAGAACTTTGTAATAAATATAATATGAAAGGAATCAATATAGACTTCGAACATACCTATGTAGATGATAGAGATAATATAACAGCTTTTGTAGAGGAATTAAGAGAAAGTGCTGGAGATAATTTTATAATTACCGTTGATGTTACACCACAAATATCTTCTGATGTGACTAAAGAGCCATATGATAGAAAAGCCCTTTCAGAAATTTCTGACTATATTGTTGTAATGGCTTATGATCAACATTGGGCTTCATCAGATGAATCAGGATCAGTTGCTCAATATAAATGGGTTGAAGGTAGTATAAATGTTTTATTCAAAAATATTCCTAACAAAAAAATGATTTTAGGCGTTCCTCTTTACACTAGACTTTGGAAAGAGAGTGGTGGAAAAGTTACATCTAAAACAATTTCTATGGATGATGTGGCAAATTTAATTGCTTCAAAAGATTTAAAACCAACATGGGATAAGGAATCTCAACAAAATTATATTGAATATGAAGAAAATGGTTCAACTTATAAAATTTGGATTGAAGATGCAAATTCTATTGAGAAAAAAGTTTCTTTGGTAAATAAATATAATTTAGCTGGAGTTGGAAGTTGGAGACTTGGATTTGAAACTAATAATATTTGGGATGTAATATCAAAAGAATTAGATAAAACAAATAAAAATTGACAATTTCGCTTTATAAGTATAGAATTAAGATGTATTTAACAATATTTTTAATAGGATGTGTTTAAAATTTTACCTGATACACACAAAATTGTGGCAAAAATTGTTCACGATAGAATAAAAGAGAAATACGAAATTAATTTAAATTTAGAAAAAATGCTTTGGGGTTCAATAGCTCCTGATGTGCTCCCTTATTATAAAACTAAAAGACATTATTTTGATGAGTCTGGAGATTATATTGCAAGGGAAATAAGTAAATTAATTTATTTTTCAAGGTACTCATATTCTGAAGGAAATGAAAGTAAATTATTTATTAATTATATCAGTAAAAAACTTGGGATAATTATGCATTATCTATGTGATTTTGTTTGTTATCCTCATGCTTATAGAATGACTTTTGTAGATAATTTTAGAAAACATGTCAAATATGAACAAGATTTAGCTATTTATGCAAGAGAGAATAAGTATTTAGAAGAACATTTTATTGATACAATTAAATCCGAAAATATTAATTTCTTTGCAAATATAGACCAAAAATTAGAACTCAAAATAAAGAATTATTTAGTTGAGGTAATAAAAGAATATAAAAGTTCAAATCATAGTTTTGATAATGATTTAAACTTTGCATTAAATTTGTCTACAAATATTTCGCTTTTAGTAATAGAATCAATACTTGATTACGGCGAGGAATTAGATATACAATTTATTTGATAAAATTCTTTCATCCATTATGGGTGAAAGTTTTTTTAAAATTATGGAGGAAAAAGATGAGAAACAATTCGAGTGCGACAGAATTAGACCTTAGAGAAACTCAGATAGCAATAAAATCTGTAAAGGATTATTTCCAAAGAGATTTGGCAAATACTTTAAACCTTCAAAGAGTTTCTGCACCACTTTTTGTAAGACCAGAAACAGGCCTAAATGACAATTTAAATGGAGAAAAAGCAGTTGATTTCAATCTTAGACAATATGGCATAAATGTTGAAATTGTACAATCCTTGGCAAAATGGAAAAGGAACGCTTTAAAGGAATATGATTTTAATATGTATGAAGGTATTTATGCTGATATGAATGCCATAAGAGCAGAAGAAGAACTTGATGAAATTCATTCATCTTATGTTGATCAATGGGATTGGGAAAAAATAATTGATAAATCTGATAGGAATAAAGAATATCTTTTTTTAACTGTAAAAGAAATATATTCTGTGTTCAAAAGGACAGAAGAGTATATAAATCAAACTTATCCTTATATTTTGTCAAAAAAGTTACCAGATGAAATTTTCTTTATAACTTCTCAGGAATTAGAAGATTTATATCCTGATAAAACTTCTAAAGAAAGAGAAAAATTGATTTGTAAAGACAAAGGTGCTGTCTTTATAATGGGTATTGGAAATAAGTTAAATTCTGGAAAACCACACGACGATAGAAGTCCTGATTATGATGATTGGAATTTAAATGGAGATATTTTACTTTGGGATGAAGTGTTAAAAAACTCAATAGAAGTTTCAAGTATGGGTATTCGTGTTGATGAAAACTCTTTAAAGGATCAATGCGAAAAAACAAATACTACTGATAGATTTCAGTTGCCTTATCACAGTGACATTTTAAATGCAAAGCTTCCTTACACAATTGGAGGAGGAATAGGCCAATCTAGAATTTGCATGTTCTTTTTAGAAAAAAGTCATATAGGAGAAGTGCAAGTTGGGGTTTGGGACGAAAACAGTTTGAATTTTTGTAAAGAAAATAAAATAAAGTTATTATAATTCTAATAAATTTATAAATTAGATTTAAATCCTCTTGAAGTTATAGTATAATATTTTTATACGAACTATCGGAGGATTTTTTTATGGAATTGGCACGAAAATTAAATCAAAAACCTTTAAAAACTGTTGCCTTTAAAGATATAAAAAAATACCTAATTGCGAATTTCTTATATAAAGGGGATTTGGATAGTATAAATATTCTTTTAAATATTTACAACATTTACGAGTCTATTGAAAATATTTATCCAAGATATGTTACCCTTGAAAATTTGAGAAAAGATATAATAAAAATTTACAGACAAAAAGATGGAATTGAGCTTATTGCTAGAAATTTATCTAGTTTAATACATGATGATGTCAATAGATTAGAACTTTATTTGTATTTAGAGGGATATAGGTTGGGTTTCAACTCTAAAAAGCATATTAATACTCTTGAAATGATAGCTTTGAAATATTTAACTATTGATGAACTTTATAATAGGAAAAAGCTTTTCCAATATGAATTTAAAAATGAAGAAGTTTTATCTTTTAAGAAATTAATCTTTAAAGAAATTAGAAAAGACAGGCAAATTAGGGTTTTTATAAGAAATACAGTTACAGATGTAAAGAAAAGATTAATTGATGATAAAATTAATAAAATTAATGATCATCTTGATTTACAACTTGTTTTTAAAAGCGAAGACAATGACGTACAAATTGAAGAGCTAGATTCCTATTTAACTGATAGTGAGATAGAAATCCTAAATAATAAAATTTTTAAATTTCTTTACATAAACGGATTTAGAATTTTTAGAAATGGTTTCTGGGATGGAATAAATGATAGAGTTATAAAGAGATATAAATGAGGATAGTTTTGTGCTATCCTTTTTAAAGTGGTGGTAATTTGATAATAATGGGAGTTGATCCAGGAATTGCAATTGTTGGATATGGCTTTGTAGAACTTTTTGGGAATTCTTATAAGGTTCTAGATTATGGTGCTATAACTACTAAGGCAAAGATACCTTTACCAGATAGATTGGATTTGATTTATCAAGAAATGAATGATTTGATAAATCAATATAAACCAGAAGATATTGCCTTTGAAGAATTATTTTTTAATAAAAATGTTAAAACTGCCATAACAGTCGCACAAGCTCGAGGTGTAGAAGTTTTAGCAGCAAAAAAAAGTGGAGCAAATTTATATGAATATACTCCTCTTCAAGTGAAGCAAGCCTTAGTAGGATATGGAAGAGCAACAAAATCGCAAATTCAAGATATGGTTAAAATTATTTTAAACTTAAATAAAGTTCCTAAACCAGATGATGTTGCAGATGCTCTAGCCGTAGCAATAACACATGGAAGTTCTATAAAATTTAAAGAAAGTTTTAGGATGGTATAATGATTGAATTTTTAAGAGGCAGTGTTCATTCTATTGAGGATGGATATTTAGTCTTAGAATCAAATAAAATTGGATATATTGTAAATATGATATCTCGAGAACTTCATACTTTTTATGACAATGAAGAAGTTTTTATTAATATAAGGTTTATTCTTAGAGAAGATGGAGCTACTTTATATGGTTTTAAAGATAGTGAAACTAGAAAATTTTTTGATCTTCTAACAACTGTTTCGGGAATTGGACCAAAACTTGCTATGGGAATTTTAGACGGGGACTATGTAGATAATATTGCAAAATATATTTTATCAAAAGATGAAAAGTCTTTGACTAAGTTGCCAGGAGTGGGAAAAAAAACTGCACAAAGAATTATTGTGGAATTAAAGGATAAAGTTGAAAAGTTAGATTTGAGTTTCAAATGTGAAAAAGATGAGTCTTTAATTTTTGAAAAAAATGAGGATCCAGCTGTTGAGGCACTTATTTCATTGGGTTATAATGTATATGATGCAAAAAAATCATTAGAAAAAGTAGATGCTTCTCTTGATATATCTGAAAGAATTAAAGAAGCATTAAAATTGATGGGTTGATATTATGGATAAAAATAGACTAGTTGAGCCTGACTTTATTGATGGCGATACCAAAGAAATTAGTTTAAGGCCAAAATGGCTAGATGAATATATTGGTCAAGAAAAAGTAGTTGACAATTTAAAAATTTTTATTGAAGCTGCAAAAAATAGAATGGAACCACTTGATCATACATTATTAAGTGGTCCACCAGGACTTGGTAAAACTACTCTTGCTGGAATTATTGCAAATGAAATGGGAGTTAATCTTAAAGTTACTTCAGGACCTGCAATAGAAAAACAAGGAGATTTGGCTAGTATTCTCACAAATCTTAATAATGACGATGTTCTATTTATAGATGAAATTCATAGACTCAACAAGTCTGTAGAAGAAATATTATATCCAGCTATGGAAGACCATGCACTAGATATAATAATAGGTAAAGGCCCCTCTGCAAGATCAATAAGACTAGATCTCGCACCTTTTACGTTAATTGGTGCAACTACTAGAGCTGGAATGCTAACTTCTCCTCTTCGAGATAGATTTGGTGTAATGTTAAAATTAGATCTTTATGATGAGAAATCTTTAGTGGAAATAATTATGAGGTCTGCTAATATTTTAAATATACCTATTGAAAGTAAGGGAGCAAGAGAAATAGCAAAGAGATCTCGAGGAACTCCAAGAATTGCAAATAGACTTTTAAAAAGAGTAAGAGATTATGCAGAAGTAAAAGAAAATGGAGTTATAACTACAAAAGTAGCAATTAAAGGTCTTAATCTTCTTGAGATTGATAAATTTGGTCTTGATAATATAGACAGAAGGATAATTTTGACTATGATTGAAAAGTTTGATGGAAGACCAGTAGGAATAGATACTATTTCTGCGGCAATAGGAGAAGATAAGGTCACTGTTGAAGATGTATATGAGCCTTATTTAATGCAAATAGGTTTTATAACGAGAACCCCAAGAGGGAGAATAGCCACTAGAAGAGCTTATGACCATTTCGGTATAGCGTATAAAGGAGATTGATATGAAAAAATTTTTATTTTTAACTATTTTTTTAATACTATTGCCATTAAATATTTTCGCAAAAGAAAATTATGACAAACTAGATATAAAGATAGGGAATTCTGTTAAAGCAAAGGAAGAAGTGAAGTTAAAGTCTTTAATTGATTTAAAAATTATAACTTCTGATGACCAAATAGTAAATGATACAAAGAATAAAGAAATAACTATTTTATTTGATGGCAAGGATATTAATGTAGAAGGAAAAAATTTTGAAATAAAAAAATTTCCTCAAGATGGAGCTTTCTTGATAAATTCAGAATCACCAATTTATATTGATAAGATAAAAAGAAGTTATAGGGGGTCTATTAGCTTTAGAATAAATAATGGGAAATTAGACATTATAAATAATGTGAATATGGATGATTACTTAAAGGGAGTTTTGCCAAAAGAAATGAGCCCAGAGTTTCCAATGGAATCTTTAAAAGCACAAGCCCTTTGCTCAAGATCTTTTGCAATAAATAATTACAATAAATTTATTAAAAAAGGATACAATTTAGACGATACAACAAGTTCACAAGTTTACTTTGGAAAAGATGTAGAAGATGAAAAAACAAATAAAGCAGTGGATTCTACTTTAAATGAAGTTATAAAATATAATGGAAAGGTTGCTGAAACTATTTTTTGTGCATCTTCTGGAGGTTTTACTGTGGCATCGGATGAAGCTTGGGGCGGAAATTCTGTTCCTTATTTAATAACACATGAAGATCCATATTCAACTCATCCATGGAAATATGAATTAAAGGATAAGGATTTTGAAAAACTTGGAATATCTGGTATAAATAGCGTTAATGTGGAGAGTTTTAAAGATTCAAAAAGAGTAGACAATATTATCTTTAATACTTCTCAAGGTGATGTGAAATTAAAAGCAAATGATTTTAGAAAAAAAATTGGGAATACTATTATAAAATCCACACTTTTTGATATAAAGGTTGATGGAAATAAAGTGCTTGTTTCTGGCAATGGATATGGACATGGTGTTGGAATGAGTCAATATGGGGCAGTTGAAATGGCAAAAAAAGGACAAGATTACAAAAAAATCATTGATTTTTATTTTCCAGGAACAAATATTGAAAAATTAAATTGATAGAAGGACAAAATGAAGACAAAAGATTTTTATTATGATTTACCAAGGGAATTAATAGCACAACATCCTACTGAAAGAAGGGATCACTCTAGGCTCCTTGTTTTAAATAAAAAAACTGGAGAAATGGAGCACAAACATTTTTATGACATAATAGATTATTTAAATGAAGGCGATGTTTTAGTTTTGAATGACACAAAGGTAATGCCTGCAAGAATTTATGGTCATAGAAAAGATAAAGAAGAAAAAATTGAATTTCTTCTTTTAAATAGAAAAAATGACGTATGGGAATGTCTATCTAAACCTGGCAAAAAAGCAAAAATTGGAACGGAAATTATTTTTAGCGACAAATTATCTGCTGAAGTAGTTGATATATCTGATGATGGTTCAAGATTTTTGAAGTTTGAATATGATGGAATATTTGAAGAAATTTTAGATGAGCTTGGTGAAATGCCACTTCCACCTTATATTACAGAAAAATTAGAAGATAAAAATAGATATCAAACTGTTTATGCAAGGGAAGAAGGATCGGCTGCAGCTCCAACTGCAGGGCTTCATTTTACAAAGGAACTTCTTGATAAAGTTAAAAATAAAGGTGTGGAAATTTGTTATATAACTCTTCATGTTGGTCTAGGAACTTTTAGACCTGTAAAAGTTGAAAATATTGATGAACATGAGATGCATTCTGAATTTTATATAATGACTGAAGAAGTTGCAGATAAAATTAATTCTGCAAAAGAAAGAGGAAATAGAGTTATAGCAGTTGGGACTACTAGTGTAAGGACAGTGGAATCAATTGCAGATGAAAGTGGAAAAGTTCGCGAAAAAAGTGG
Source organism: Peptoniphilus rhinitidis 1-13 (assembly GCF_000246925.1). Classification (NCBI taxonomy): domain Bacteria; kingdom Bacillati; phylum Bacillota; class Tissierellia; order Tissierellales; family Peptoniphilaceae; genus Peptoniphilus; species Peptoniphilus lacydonensis. The sequence continues at coordinate 167,376 of NZ_BAEW01000001.1, forward strand.
TTTTACAAATATTTTCATCTACCCGCCATATAAATTTAAATGTGTAGATGCACTTATTACGAATTTTCATTTGCCAGAATCAACACTTTTAATGTTAGTATCTTCACTTTCATCTAGAGAAATTATTTTAAATGCATACAAAAAAGCTGTAAAAGAAAGATATAGATTCTTTAGTTTTGGAGATGCAATGTTTATAAGGTAGGTTATATGTTTAAGTTTGAACTATTAAAGACAGATAAAAATTCGAAAGCAAGACTTGGTAAGATAACAACAAATCATGGAGAAATTGAAACTCCAATTTTTATGCCTGTTGGAACGAGAGCAACAGTAAAAACAATGACACCTGATGAACTTAGAAAAATAGGGTCACAAATAATTTTATCAAATACTTATCATCTATATTTAAGGCCAGGTACTGAAATTATCGAAAAAGCTGGAGGGCTTCATAAATTTATGAATTGGGATAAACCAATTTTAACTGATTCAGGAGGATTTCAAGTTTTTTCTCTTTCGGACAATAGAAAAATAACAGAAGAAGGAGTATATTTTAGAAGCCATATTGATGGAAGTAAAATGTTTATTTCTCCAGAAAAGTCAATTGATATACAAAATATTTTAGGATCAGACATTATAATGGCATTTGATGAATGTGCACCATATCCTTCTAGTTATGAATATATTGAAAATTCTATGAAAAGAACGCTGAGGTGGGCAGAAAGGTGTAAAGAACATCATAAAAACATAGATAATCAAACTCTTTTTGGAATTATTCAAGGTGGAATGTATAAAGATTTAAGAGAAATTTCTGCAAGAGAGATGGCTGATATGGATTTTAGGGGATATTCTGTCGGAGGACTTTCAGTTGGAGAGCCCATTGACTTAATGAATGAAATTTTAGATCATACAACTAATTTTATGCCAGAAAACAAGCCTAGATATTTAATGGGAGTAGGAAGTCCAGATTATTTATTTGAAGCTGTTGAACGTGGTGTTGATATGGCAGATTGTGTACTTCCAACAAGGATTGCAAGAAATGGAACAGTGCTAACTCATAAGGGTAAAATGGCAATTAAAAATGCAATTTATAAAGATGATTTTTCTCCACTAGATGAAGAATGTGATTGCTACACTTGTAAAAATTTTTCTAAAGCATATATTAGACATCTATTTAATGTAGATGAAATTCTTGGCATGAGGCTTGCGACAATTCACAATTTATATTTTTTATTAGATATGATGAAAAATATTAGAGAGTCTATAAAGGGAGATTATTTTTTAGAGTATAAAAATGATTTTTACAAAAAATATGGATACAAATAATTTCTTGTGAAGTTTTTAAATTATATGTATAATATAATTATAAATGATGATATAAAAAGGAGGTTATCAATGAATCAAAATGCAATGGTAAATCTTATTCCTCTAATTATTATGTTTGTTATATTTTACTTTTTCTTAATTAGACCGCAAAAGAAAAAAGCAAATGAAGTTAGCGCTATGCGTGAAAATTTAAAAGTGGGAGATAAAGTAATAACAATAGGTGGAATAATTGGAAAGATTGTTCTTGTAAAAGAAGATTACTTAGTTATTGAAACTTCAACTGACAATACTAAAATTGAAATAATGAAGTGGGGAATTAACGGTACTTACAAAAATAATAAAGAACTTAAAGATAGTGAAGAAGAATAGGAGAATTTATGAAACATATAAAAACACTTACTAATAAAAATTTAAAGAAAACTTATGAAAAAGGCGGATGTGGAGAATGTCAAACATCTTGTCAATCAGCTTGTAAAACTAGTTGCACAGTTGGAAATCAAAAGTGCGAAAATTCTGAAAACTAAGCAAGGGAAACCTTGCTTTATTTTATTTAAAAAGTGCAGAGGGTGAAGAGATGGTAGAAAGAATTCACAAATTTTATTTAAATGATAAATATATAGTTCTTGATATTGCAAGTGGTTCAGTTCATGTAGTAGAAAAGATTGTATATGATATGATAGATGATTATAAAAATTTACGTAAAGATGAAATCATAAATAAATTTTCAAAACTATATAATAAAGAAGATGCAGTAGAAGCTTATGAAGAAATAGATTACTTAACTAAGGAAGGTCTTTTGTTTTCAGAAGATGAGCATTTTAAACTTCCAAAGTATAATCCCCAAAATGTTGTCAAGGCACTTTGCCTTCACGTTGCTCATGATTGTAATTTAAGGTGTAAGTATTGTTTTGCTTCTCAAGGTGATTTTAAAGGAGATAGAAGTTTGATGTCTTTTGAAACAGGAAAGAAAGCATTAGATTTCCTTCTTAAAAATTCTGGGAATAGAAAAAACTTAGAAGTGGATTTTTTTGGTGGAGAGCCACTTATGAATTTTGATTTAGTTAAAAAACTTGTTGAGTATGGTAGAGAAGAAGAAAAAAAATACAACAAACATTTTAGATTTACAATTACAACTAATGGAATGCTTTTAGATGAAGAAATAGAAAATTTTATTAATGAGAATATGGACAATGTGGTTCTTTCTATTGACGGAAGAAAAGAAGTTAATGATGAAATGCGTCCAACTATAAATAAAAAAGGTTCTTACGATGTAATTATCCCAAAATTTAAGGAATTAATTGAAAAAAGAGGAGATAAAGATTACTTTATCAGAGGAACATTTACTAATGAAAATTTAGATTTTTCTAAAGATTTAAGAGATTTTTATGAAAATGGATTTAAAAAGACTTCCATTGAACCTGTTGTCACTGATGAAAAAGAAAGTTATGCAATAAGAGAAGAACACCTCGATAGAATTTTAGATGAGTATGAAAAAATGAGTAAAGATTATATCGAGATTAGAAAAAAAGATAAAGATTTTTCTTTCTTCCACTTTATAATTGATTTATCACAAGGTCCTTGTATTGTAAAGAGAACTGTTGGATGTGGAGCTGGATCAGAATATGTGGCAATAACTCCTCAAGGAGAGATTTATCCTTGCCATCAATTTGTAGGCGAAGAAGAATTTTTGCTTGGAAATGTAGATGATGGAATTTTAAATACAGAGCTCAGAAATACTTTTAAAAATTCAAATGTGTATACAAATGAAAGTTGTCCAAGCTGTTGGGCAAGATATTATTGCTCAGGTGGATGCCATGCAAATGCATATTATAGCAATAATGATTTGAATAAGCCTTATAAAGTTGGTTGTGAAATGGAAAAAAAGAGAATTGAATGTGCAATATCAGTATTAGCAAATGAAGAATAATTTATCATTACTTTGAACCCTTAGGGGTTCTTTTTTTATTTAAAGTTTACCAATTATAGTAATTTTGTTTACAAAATTTCTATAATTGTAATTTATAATGAATGAAGATATGAATAAAAATAATAATGGAGGATTAATAATGAAAGAAAAGATTAACAAGAGTATTGCATTTTTGCTAGGGATTTTTTTATTAATTACAAGCGTATTGACACCTACATTTGCAATGGAAGAACCTTTTTTGACATTAATGTCGCAAGAGGAAAGTGAAAAATGGGATAATATTGAAACTTTTGATAATTTTCCTGGAAGTGGAATTAAATATACTAGTTATAGTTTTACTGGTGTGAATGATATTCATTGGGAAACAAATGGATCAAGAGATCAAGATACTTATCAAATTGATGAAAGAGGTGTGATTTTAAGGAGTAAAGAAGAAGACAATTCTTTTATTAAGGCTACTTTTCCAAAGGGAATTGGAAGAATAAAAGTTGATCTTAGAAAAGCATACAAAGGAAAAACTAAAAGGAATTATGGTTTATATATTGATGGAGAACTTTCTTCACAAATTGAAGTTCCTAATTCTGGTGAGGAAAATAGCGATGTAGTAAATCTTTTTGCAGATGTAAATAAAAAAGGACCTGTTACAGTTGAGATTAAAAGAATAAACCCTAATACATCTAGTGCACAAGTTACAATTGATAATATTAGATGGACTAATTGTGATAGTGATAAAGCTGACATTTCTGAAGGGACAACAATTCCTAAAAATTTAGAAGAGCGAGTAAGTCCAAATGACTCAAAAACTGATTTAGAAAAAGACACAAATTTATTAACTATAGAAGAAGTTAGAGAAAAAGATGTTAATGAAGAAGTTACGACTAAGGGCATAATTACTGCAATTGATAGTAATTCTGTTTTTATAGAAGATTCAGATAGAGGAATTGCCATTTATCCTCAAGAAAGTTTAAATGGAGCTAAACTTTATGATGAAGTAGAAGTTTCTGGAGTTCGTGGTGAATTTAATGGACTTAAACAAATACAAAACCCCAAAGTAAAAGTATTATCAAGTAATAATATTATAGAGCCAGCAGAAGTTACTATTGAGGAACTTTTAAATAATTTTGATAAATATGAATCTAGAAAAATTCTAATAAAGAGTGCTAAAGTTTTAGATTATAAAGCAAGTGATTGGAATATACCGATTTCACAAGATGGAAAAAGCATTGTTGTGTTTGATAAAAATAGTTTAAATAGACCTAATGAATTAACACCAAATGATACAATTGATATCAAAGCAACAGCTTCAATGTTTAAAAAAGAACAATTAATTATAACAAATAGTGATGATATAAAAATTTTAAAAAATGGTCACCAAGAAGAAAAGATTTATAATTCTGATATTATAGATGATAATTTAATAAAAGAAAATAATGCAAAATTAATACCAGAAGTTTTAAACATGAATGAAGGAGAAAATACTACTGTTATTGGAGTGGTAGCAGGTTGGTATGGAGGAGGCAATAATTTAATTATCCAAGATACTGTAAATGGGGAAGTAGTTGGATATCAAATATTTGGCCCTCCAATTGAAACTAAACCTGGAGATATTGTTGTTGCAGAAGGAAAAGTAACAAATTTCTATGGACTACCTGAAATGAGTAATATAGAAAATATGAAAATAGTGGGAGAAACTGATGCACCAGATCCACAAATAATAACAGCTAAAGAATTCAATATTAATGGGAATAAATATGTCAATGAACTTATTAGAATTAATGATTTAATATTACCGGAATACGATGGAGGAAAAGGTGCAATTTCTTTTGAATCTGAGGATGGAAATAAAGTTTCTTCATATAGAGCCCCTGAATATCCTATTGGATCAAATGCTGGTGATAAAGTTGATATAATAGCGATTGGGAACAAACATTATGAAAATTATCAAATTTCAATTAATTCTAAAAAAAGTTATATTTTGAAAAATGATACATTAGCTCCATTTGTTGTAGTTAATCAATTTCAAGATGCAATTTTAAATAAAGACTACAATTTTGCAGTAAATATTGAGGAAAATACTACCATAAAAAATGTATTATGTAACTATGAATTAAATGGAACAAAGGGACAAGTTCAATTAACTGAAAAACTAGAAAAGGGAAGATGGGAAGGTAAAATCCCTGCAAGTTTTATAAATTCCAAGGGAACTTTAAAGTTAAATATTAAAGCAATTGATGGATCAGACAATGTATCAGATGGCTATTATGAAAATCCTTTTGTGTATGGTGAAAGTAGAAAATTAGATTTTCCAATAGAAATAAAAGTAGATGATAAACCTTTCGTAGAAAGTGTTGAGCCAAAATCAGGATTTGAAACTAAAGAAAATAAAAGACCTGTCATTAAGGTTAATCTATTTAATCAAGGAGAAAATCCAGAAGTAACAATAGAAATTAATGGCGAAAAGGAAAATATGGAAGTAGATGGATCAACTGCTACGTTCACTCCTAAAAAAGATTTAAAAGATGGTAAGATTTCTCCAATAATCACTATTAAAAGGTCAGATGGGGTACTTTCAGAAGAATTTAAATGGTCTTTTTATGTAGGAAGTTCAGAATTCAAGCATTATTATGGACAACTTCACTCTCATATAAATTATTCAGATGGAGCTGGCACTCCAGAAGAAGCAGTAGAATATGCCAAAAATGCAGAACAAATTGATTTCTTTGCAATTACAGATCATTCAAATTATTTTGATACAGAAGATAATTTAGGAAGAATTGATGATGAAAATTCAGGAATAAAATCAAAATGGAAAAATTATAAAAATATTATACAAAGTTATAAAACAGATGATTTCTTGCCAATTTATGGTTATGAGATGACTTGGACAAAAACTGGTGCAAATTATGGACATATCAATACTTATAATACGACAGGATTTATATCAAGAAATGATCCAGAATATAATGACAAACAAAATTCTAAGGGACTTTTGAAATATTATGATTTATTGGCAAGTTTAGATGAAAATACTTTCTCACAATTTAATCATCCAGGAAGTATTTTTGGAACTTTTGATGACTTTGGACATTTTGATGAAAAATACAACGAAAATATTAAACTTGTCGAAGTTGGAAATGGGGAAGGTCAAATTGGATCCAATGGATATTTTAGATCCATAAATGAATATACTAAAGCACTTGATAAAGGATGGAAACTATCTCCTTCGAACAATCAGGATAATCACAAAGGTAAATGGGGGAACGCAAATACTGCAAGAAATGTTGCCATAGCTAGAAGTTTAACTTATGATGAAATACTTGATGCAGTGAAAAATAATAGATGGTATTCCACTGAAGATAATAATCTTAGAATAGATTATTATGTGAACGAAAATATTATGGGGTCAAAGATTGAACCAACTAATAATTTAAAAGTTAGGATAGAAGCACATGATCCAGATGAAGATGATATAATTTCAAAAATTGAGATTATTTCAAACGGAGGAAATGTAGTTTACTCCAAAGAGAATAATTCAAATTCAATTAATGATGAAGTAACAGTTAATAATAGCGGAACTTATTATTATCTTAAGTTAACTGAAAAAGATGGGGATATTGCAGTGACATCTCCAGTGTGGACAGGAGAGATTAAAAATACTGGAATTGACTCAATAAATAAAGATACAGAGATTGAAGAAGTTGGCAAAGCTACACATATTAATGCTGTATTTAATAGTGAAGAAGGAAAGAAAATTTCTAAAATTCAATATATAAATAAATCAAGTGGAAATGTAATTAAAGAAGTTAGTATGAATAAAACATTAAAAGCTGGTAAAAATAATATTGACGAAGAGATTATATTTAGAGAAGAGGGGATATACGAATTAGAAATGAAGGTATTCTTAGAGGGAGAAGATGAACCTTATACTAAATCTATAAAAGTAAATGTATATCCTAAGGATATGAAGACTAATAAAATTGAAGAAGTTTTCAAATTAGATGAAAATAAACAAGTTATGATTGAAGGAAGATTGACATCAAATGCTAGTGGGTTTGATAAAAACACAGCCTTTTTTGACTCAGCTTATGTAGAAGATGAGTCAGGAGGTATTAATATCTTCCCAATTTCTGGAAAGTATGAGGAAGGTCAAAAAGTTAGAATAAAAGGATATACTTCATCTTATCAAGGAGAACATCAAATTAATATTTCAAGTATTGAAGTTATTGATGAAAATATAGAAAAGATAAATCCTAAAAAAATAAATACTGGTGATGTTCCTAAAAATTTAGGTTTTCTTGTAAAAGTTAATGGAATTATTAAGAAAATAGATACAGAAAATGCTTTAATAAAATCAATAATTATAAATGATGGAAGTGGCGATATTAGAGTATTTATCGATGGTTATATAGGAAGATTCAAATCAGAAGATAAGTCTATGCCTAATTATAAAATTGGAGAGGAAATAGAAACTACTGGTTTATCTTCTATAGATCCAGAAGGGAATAGAATAAGAATTAGAAATAGAGATGATATTGAATATTTAAATAAGAAAGATTCTAATGAAAATCAAGATGAAAATCCTGAAGGAAGACCAAATGAAAGTCCTAAAGAAAAACCAAACGAAAAGCCTTATGAAAAATCAAGTGAAGAAAATAATACAGATGATAAGATTGAAAAAAGTTCTAACAGTAATAGTTCATCAAGCATTCATAGCATCAAAAAACACAGATCTAAGAGTAAGGTTTACTATGTAAATACTAATACAAAATCAGAAGAAAAATCGATTTTACAAGAAAGTAAAAATGAAGTTAAAAAATCAAATTCTAATTTTAGGGATGTAAAAAAATCAGATTGGTTTTCAAATTATGTAGATTATGTTTATAAAAATGAATTGATGGTAGGGACTTCAAAAAACGAATTTGGTCCTGAAGATAATGTAAAAAGAGTTATGATAGTCGAGGTATTGTACAGATTATCTGGAGAAAATTCAAAGAATATAGATCTACCTTTTGATGATATCGATGAGAATGCTTATTATATTAATGCTTTGAAATGGGCCTATGAAAATAATATTGTAAAGGGCATCACAGAAAATAAATTTGGGCCAGATGAAAATTTAAAGAGAGAAGAATTGGTAACTTTAATTTATAGATATAGTTTATATAAAAATACGAATCTAGAACAAAATGAAGATTTGAAAAAGTTTAAAGATTCAGAAGAAATATCCGATTATGCAAAAGATGCCTTTAGTATGGCTGTAAAAAATAACTTAGTTACAGGCTACGAAGACTTAACGCTAAAACCTAAAAAAAGTATTACGAGGGCAGAGCTTGCAAAAATAATTTCAGATTTCCATAAAATTAAATAAAAAAGTTGAATAAAAGAAAAATCTCAAAGAGGCATTCAAATTAACTAAAATGTCAATTTGAGATTTTTTTATTAATTACTAAAAATATTGTTAGTTTAATCAAACATAAATTATATTAAATTAATAATAATTTTACCTAAATCATAATATTTGTTATAATTGTTTATTATATAAAGTGGTGATTAAATGGAAAGATGGTTTATAAAAAATAAAAGTGATCCAGGAATTGATTATAAAAAACTTGGAATAAATAATGTAATTTATAAAATTTTACTAAATAGAGAAATTAATACAGAAGAAAGTATAAAAAATTTTTTAGAGCCTAATCTTTCAAATTTAAATTCACCTATCCTTTTAAGAGATATGGTAAAAGGATCTAATATTATTTTAAATTGCATATCTAAGGGAAAAAAAGTTAGAATAATTGGTGACTATGATGTTGATGGTGTAACTTCTACTTATATACTTTATACGGGGCTAAAAAGAGTTGGGGCAGATGTAAGTTATGATATTCCTCATAGAGTAGAAGATGGTTATGGAATAAATAATAATCTTATTGACAAAGCTTTTGATGATAATGTAAAAATTATCATTACATGTGATAATGGGATAGCTGCAAGAGATTGTGTGAATTATGCTAAATCTAAGGGAATAGATATTATTGTAACTGATCACCATGAAGTCCCAAAAAAAATGATTCAAAAAGAAGAAGTGGAGATTCTTCCGGATGCCAGTTCAGTTATAGATCCAAAGCAGAAAGAATGCAATTATCCCTTTAAAGAAATTTGCGGTGCAGTTGTAGCATTTAAATTAATAGAATACATTTTTTTGATTAAGGGAATTGATAAAGAAGAACTTTATGAAGAATTTTTGCCATTTGCAGCACTTGCCACTGTATGCGATGTAATGCCTTTAATAGATGAAAATAGAATTATAGTGTCTGAGGGATTGAAATATCTTAAAAGTACTAAACACGTAGGGTTAAATGCACTGATAAATGCGTGCGATATTGACAAAGATAAATTAGATGTATATCATTTAGGATTTATAATTGGGCCTACTATTAATTCAAGTGGAAGGCTTGATTCTGCAAAAAACTCTATAAAGTTATTCTTAGAGAAAGATTACAATTTGGCATTTGAAATGGCAAAAGGTCTAAGAGAGCTTAATTATGAAAGACAAGAACTTACTAATAAGGCTTTTGAAATAATAGATAAAAAAATTGAAAAAGAAAATCTTTTAGATAGGCATAATGTTTTAATTATTTATAATGAAGGTTTGAACGAATCAATACTTGGAATTGTTGCTGGTAAGATAAAAGAGAAATATTATAGACCAACTGTTGTTTTAAGTGATTCTAAAGATTTAATTAAAGGGTCAGGAAGAAGTATTGATGAATACAATATGTTTTTAGAATTTTCTAAATCTAAAGATTTTTTAAATTCTTTTGGTGGACATAAGATGGCTTGTGGTTTGTCCATTGTCCCCAATAATTTAGACTCTTTTATAGATGATGTGGATAAAAAAGAAAATTTAACTAAAAGTGATTTAATTAGAAAAGTATATATAGATGGTAATTTGAAACTGAAATATATTTCTATGAATTTAGTTAAGAATATAGAAAGATTGGCACCTTTTGGCAATGGAAATTTAGCTCCAAAATTTGGGACTAAAAATTTAAAAGTAAAGACTTTAAATATACTTGGAAAGAATAAAAATTTTTTAAAGATGACTTTGTCTGAAGATAATATAAGTTATACAGCAATTTTATTCGAAGATTCAAATGTATTTTTAAATAATTTAGCGAAGTTTTATGGAAGGGAAGAAATTTTGGCCTTAATAAATGGTAGGCCTTCAAATATCTCAATAGATATAGTCTTCAATTTAGAATTAAATAGTTTTAATGGAAATACAAATATTCAGTTGAAGATTAAAAACTATCGAGTTACAGGTGAAGAAAATGTTGTTAATAGATGAATTAATAAATAAAGTCAAATCTTATAATGAAAATGCAGATATAGATCTTATTATGCGTGCATATAAAATGGCGGAAGAACATCATAAAGGACAAAAAAGAAATTCTGGAGAAGATTATATAATACATCCTTTAAATGTTAGTTTGATTCTTGCAGATATGAATATGGATACTGCAACTATTGTTGCAGGTCTTCTTCATGACGTTGTGGAAGATACTGATGTTACTTTAGAAGATGTTAAAAATGAATTTGGAGAAGAGATAGCTGATTTAGTTGATGGTGTCACTAAATTAAAAAAATTAAATTATAAGAACAAAGAAGAAAAGCAAGCGGAAAATATTAGAAAAATGGTTCTTGCTATGGCAAAGGACATTAGAGTTATTATTGTAAAGCTTGCTGATAGGCTTCATAATATGAGAACTTTGGAATATATGACTGATGCTAAAAAAGTTGAGAAAGCAACGGAAACAGTTGAAATATATGCTCCAATTGCAGATAGACTTGGTATGAGTAGAATCAAGTGGGAACTTGAAGATTTATCTCTAAGATATCTAGACGAAGATGGATATTACGAACTAGTGGAAATGGTCAACAAGAGAAGAAATGAAAGAGAAGATTTAATAAATCATATTATTAAAGTTCTTAAAGAAAATTTAGATAAAGTTGGCATTAAATGTGAAATAAAAGGAAGACCAAAAAACTTTTATTCAATATATAAAAAGATGAAGAAAAAGGGAAAAGTTTTTGATGAAATTTATGACTTATCAGCTGTTAGAATTTTAACTAATTCTGTTAAAGATTGCTATGGTGCACTTGGAGTAGTTCACACACTTTTCAAACCAATACCTGGAAGATTTAAAGATTATATTGCAATGCCTAAACCAAATAAATATCAATCTTTGCACACAACTGTAATTGACAACAATGGCGAAACTTTTGAAGTTCAAATTAGAACTTATGAAATGCATCAAACTGCAGAATATGGTATTGCAGCTCATTGGAAATATAAAGCTGGAGTTTCAAAAGAAACAGCTTTTGATGAAAATTTAACTTGGCTAAGACAACTTTTGGAATGGCAAAAAGACTTAAATGATCCTGGAGATTTTATGGATACATTAAAGATAGATTTCTTTGCTGATGAAGTTTTTGTGTTTACGCCAAAGGGAGATGTAATTAACTTGCCCGAGGGATCAACGCCAATAGACTTTGCATACAGAATTCACTCTCAAGTTGGTAACACTTGTGTCGGTGCAAAAGTTAATGGAAGGATTGTTCCATTAAATTATACTTTGCAGAGCGGAAACATTGTTGAAGTGATTACAAATCCTAACACAAGTCCATCACTTGATTGGTTAAATATTGTAAAAAGTCCTCAAGCTAGAAAAAAGATATCTCAATATTTTAAAGTTAAAGACAAAGAAAAAAATATTGAAAGAGGAAAAGAAGCCATTGAGCGTGAAGTTAAAAAACAAGGATATCAAGTTCACAAAATTTTACGAGATGATTTCTTAGAAGATGTTCGCAATAAGTTAAATATGATAAGCCTCGATGAAATGTATGCAGCTGTTGGTTTTGGAACTATAACGACAATGCAAGTTACTGCAAAATTAGTTGACTCTTATAATAAATTTTATAATAAAGGCCAAAAAGATGTAGAAGACATAGTAAAATCGAAAAAGAGCTATAATAATCAAGGCATTGAGGTTAAAGGTGCAGATGGCGTAAATGTTAGGATTGCAAAATGTTGTACCCCTGTTCCGGGAGATGAAATTATAGGATATATTACAATTGGAAGAGGCATTTCTGTCCATAGAAAAGATTGTAAAAATATGCAAAATAATATTGATCCATCTAGACTTGTTGAAGTTAAGTGGGAAAATAGCAATTCTACAAATTATAGTGCTTCAATTGAAATCAGGGCTTTTGATAAACCAAATGTAATAGGTGATGTTGCAAATAGAGTTAATGATTCTAGATTGAGTATTTCTTATTTAAACGCAAAGACTACAAAAAATGGTGATGCGATTATTGACATCACTGTTGAAATTACCGATGGTGAAGAGTTAGAAAGGCTCATGGAAAAATTAAAAAGAATTAATAATGTTTTAGAAGTATATAGGATAAAGGCGTGATATAATGCGAGCAGTAGTTCAGAGAGTTAAAAGTTCAAGTGTTTCTGTGGATGGAAAAATAATTTCAGAAATAGAAAAAGGACTTATGGTTCTTCTCGGAGTCGAAGAAGATGATGATGAAAAAGATTTAGAGTATATTTTAAAAAAAGTTACTAAACTTAGAATTTTTGATGACGAAGATGGAGTTATGAATAAATCTTTAATTGATTATAATCTTGAAATTTTAGTTGTAAGTCAATTTACTCTTTATGGTGATGCTAGAAAAGGCAATAGACCAAGCTATGTAAGGTCTGCAAAATTTAATGAAGGGATTGTTTTATACGAAAAATTTATTGAAGAATTAGAAAAGATGAATTTGAAAGTTTCGCATGGAGAGTATGGAGCAGATATGGATGTAGCTCTTGTAAATGATGGACCTGTGACTATTTTGTTAGATTCAAGTAAAAAGTTTTAGGTGAATTATGGAATATAAAATTATAAAATTAGTAGTTGGAGATCTTCAGGAAAATTGTTTTATTCTTTTTGATGAAAATAAAGATGCCTTTATTGTTGATCCAGGCGATTCAAGTAAAAATATTATAAATGTAATTGAAAAAAATAATTTAAGTATAAAATTTATTTTGCTAACTCATGGACATTTTGATCATGTTGGTGCAGTAGCTGCATTAAAAGAGAAATATAATGTCCCTATTTATTTATCAGAAAAAGATAAAAACTTTTTAGAGAAACCAGAAGAAGTTAGAGCATCTGCCTTTGGAATTCAAATAGAACCTGCTAAAGTTGACTATTTTGTAAAAGATAAAGATGAAATAAAATTTTCTCAAGATATAATAAAAGTTATAGAAACTCCTGGACATACAATTGGATCAGTTTGTTACCTTTTTAAAAATCTTTTATTTTCTGGTGATACTCTTTTTAATGGCTCAATTGGAAGAACTGACTTTCCAGAATCGGATCATAATCTAATGATGGAATCTTTAAAGAAATTAAAAAATCTTGATGATGATATTTTTGTTTTATCTGGACATGGCCCTGAATCGCAAATGAATTATGAAAAAAATTCAAATCCTTATTTTAGAAGATTATGATTTTTATTGAAAATAATAATGAAGCCTTAAAAAAATCTATTTTTGAGTTCTTTAGGATGAAATTACCACAAGATTATGAAAAATTAGACTTAGATTTAAAAATTGAGGTTAATGATAAATTAATTTTGATTGAAATAAAAGGTAAAGGATTAGATAGAAAAGATAAATTAATTATTAATGAAGAGAAAACTCATTTTTTAATAAAGAGATATTTATTTGATTTATTTTGCGACTATGAAAATTTTGACAGTAGTTTTGGTATACTCACAGGTGTTAGACCTTTAAAACTTATTGCAAAAATTTTTGATAAAAATAGTTTTGAAGATTCTTCTAAAATAATATTTGAAAAATATAGAGTAAATGGAGAAGATACTAAGTTTTTATTTAAAGTTTACAAAAATCAGAATAAAGTTAGAAATTATTCCAATATAAATAATTACAATGTATATGTTCATATACCATTTTGTCCAAGTAGATGTTCTTATTGTTCCTTTGACACAACTTTGGAGAATAAAGACAAAATGATGCTTTATACTGAAAATATAGTTTATGATATTTATAATTACAATTTAGAATTTGAAACGAATCCGCATTCTATTTACATAGGTGGAGGTACGCCAACATCCATTGGAATAGAGAATTTAGAAAGAATTATAGATGCGGTTATTAAAAAGTTTGGGAATTCTCAAGAATTTACCGTTGAATGTGGAAGAATAGATAGTCTTAGCATTGAAGTTTTAGAAATGTTAAAGTCAAAAGGTGTAAATAGAATAAGCTTAAATCCTCAAACTTTTAATGAAGAAGTTTTAAGTAATTTAAATCGTATTTCTAATAAAAATATGAAATATTGGTATAATACTGCCAAAGATATTGGTTTTGAAGTTATAAATATGGATTTAATTATGGGTCTTCCAGGAGAAGATAAAAGTAGTATAATAGATTCCATAAAAAAAGCAACTGATTTTGGTGCGGAAAATATTACTATTCATACTTTGGCATTAAAAAATGGTTCGAAACTTTTTGAAAATAATTACGCGAGTAAAGAAAGTTACACTAATTTAATTAAAGATTCTAAATGGATTATGTCTAACGCTGGTTATGAACCTTATTATATGTACAGACAGAAAAAGTCTATCATTAGTTCTGAAAATATTGGATATTCTAAACTAGGTCATGAATCTATTTATAATATCGTGATGATGGAAGAACTTGAGAATATTATTGGATTTGGATTAGGTGCAAGTACAAAGATTTTAAACTCTAAGGGAAATTTTAAAAGAGATTTAAATTCTAAAAATTTAGAAGATTATTTAAAGAGGGGTTAATTTTGAAATTAAGTGAAATTTTAAATAATGTAGAAATTATAGATACAAATTTTAAATTAGATAAGAATAAGGATGTAGAAAAGATTGCCTTTCATACAGATGATGTAGAAAAGGGATCTATTTTTGTTGCTATAAAAGGATATGTTACAGATGGACATAAGTTTATAGAAAAGTCAAAAGAATTAGGTGCAGAGGTTGCAATTGTAGAATATTTTGTCGATGTAGATATAAAACAAATAAAAGTTGAAAATTCAAGAATTACATTAGCTGATATGGCAACAAATTTTTATGAAAACCCTTCAAAGGAAATGAATATAATTGGAATTACAGCGACAAATGGAAAGACAACTACAGCCTTTATGATTGACTCTATCCTAAAGCGTGACAAGAGAAAAACAGGAATTATTGGGACTGTTTTAACTAGATACGATGATATTAAAATTCCATCTGTTTTAACTACACCAGAATCTTTAGTTTTACAATCCTATCTAAGAGATATGAAAGATAGAGAGATAACAGATGTAACAATGGAAGTTTCTTCTTCTGCTCAAGAACTATTTAGAAATAAGAACATTGATTTTGATATTGTTACATTTAATAATTTGGGTAGAGAACATATTGATCAGCATGGAAGTTTTGAAAATTATTTTCACTATAAATCAAGATTAATAAGACATGCAAAAAAAGATGCAGTAGTTATTTTAAATAAGGATAATGAAAAAATTTATTCGCTTAAAGATTATACAAAAGCAAAAGTTTTGAGCTTTTCCTTAGAAAATAATGATGCAGATTTTGGAATTTCTAATTTGGATTTGTCAACAGGAAAGGGAAATTTTACTTTTAAAATAAATAGAGATATAGATTTAGGGAAATTTGTAATAAAAAAATCAGATTTTGATGTAAAATTAGGTTCAGTTGGCTATTCATCTGTGATGAATTCTGTTGTAGCAATAATAGTTGCTTTATGTCTTGGAATTGAAAAAAATGTAATAAAAAAATCTCTTTTGGAATTTAAAGGTGTTGAAAGAAGATTCGAACTTATTTATGATGAAGAGTTTAAAATTTTAGATGATCACTTTGCAAATGAAAAAAATATTGATGCCACTATGGAAACATTGAAAGAAATGGAATACAAAAATTTAAATATTTTATATGCGATAAGAGGTAAAAGGGGCATTGAAGTAAATAGAGAAATAACAGAAAGACTTGTAAAATGGATAAATATTCTAAAACCTAAGACATTCTCTGCAACTTTATCAAAGGATACTGTTTCTGAAAAAGACAGGGTTACTGATGAAGAGTTAAATGTTTTTAAAAGTGTTTTAGAAAAAAATAATATAAAATATAAAATTTATGATAATTTAGAAGAAGCAGTATATAATTCTATTGATCAAGTAAAAGATGAAGATGTTCTTTTACTTGCTGGTTGTCAAGGAATGGATAAAGGTGCAAAATTTGTTAAAGAGAAACTTTTAAAAGAAAATAAAGTTAAAAATATAGGACAGTTTACTGATAGGATAGACAATAGAATCTGTTAAAGTTGAATTTTTAAATTTCTTGTTTTATAATTAAACTAGAAAATTATGATGAAAACCAATTAAATAGATAACTAGTTGTTATTATTATATTATTAACGACTAAGCTCCAAACCATTTGAGGCTTGGAGTTTAATTTTTAGGAGGAAATATGGCTGAAAAAATGGGAAATCTAAAGAGAACTCATTATTGTAATGAGATTTCCGAAGATTTAATTTCAACAGAAGTTACGCTAATGGGATGGGTCGCAAAACAGAGATCTCTTGGATCAATAATTTTTGTAGATTTAAGAGATAGAAGTGGAATAGCACAAATTGTTTTTGATGATACTTCAGATAGAGAACTCTTGGAAAAGGCGAATCGACTTCGTGGAGAGTTTGTAATTGCAGTAAAAGGAAAAATTAGAGAAAGATCTTCAATAAATGAAGAACTTAAAACGGGAAAAGTTGAAGTATTGGCAAGCGAACTTAAAATTTTAAGTGAGTCTGATGTTCCACCAATTTATATAAAAGATAATGACAATGTTTCTGAAAATATGAGACTAAAGTATAGGACTTTAGATTTAAGAAAGCCAAGTATGCAAAAAAATCTTATGATTCGATCAGAAATTTATAAAATAACTCGTGACTTTTTCTATGAAAATGGATTTATTGAAGTGGAAACTCCAATGCTCACAAAGCCAACTCCAGAAGGAGCAAGAGATTATTTAGTTCCTAGTAGAGTAAATCCAGGCGAATTTTATGCACTTCCTCAGTCACCACAACTTATGAAACAGCTTCTAATGGTTTCTGGATTAGATAGATATATACAAATTACAAAATGTTTTAGGGACGAAGACCTAAGAGCAAATAGACAGCCTGAATTCACACAAATTGATATGGAACTTAGTTTTGTAGATGAAGAAGATGTGATGGAATTAAATGAAAGATTTCTACAAAAATTATTTAAAGAAATTTTAGATAAAGATATTGAACTCCCTATAAAGAGAATGAAATATTCTGAAGCAATGGATAGATTTGGTGTTGACAAGCCAGATTTGAGATTTGGAATGGAACTAAATGACATTTCTGAAATAGTTAAAGATTGTGGTTTTAAAGTATTCGAAGGAAATTGCGAAAAAGGAAAATCTGTTAGAGGAATAAAGGTTGATGGTGGAAGTGATTTTTATTCTAAAAAACAAGTTAAAAAATTAGAATCTTTTGTAAAAGATTATAAGGCAATGGGTCTTTCTTGGATTAGAGTGGATGAGAAAATTGACTCTCCTATTGCAAAGTTTATTTCAGAATATAAAATGGATGAAATAATTAGATCTTTTGGTGCCAAAAAAGGTGATTTAATTTTAATACTAGCTGACAAAAATTCTGTTGTGTACAGCGGACTTGGAAATTTGCGTAACAAGGTTGCAAGAGATATGGATTTAATAGATGAAGATGATTATAAACTTCTTTGGATTACAGAATTTCCTCTGTTTGAATATGATGAAGATGAGGGAAGGTATGTTGCAATGCACCATCCTTTCACGAGTCCATTAGATGAAGATATAGATAAACTTGAAATAGATAAAGAAAATGCAAGAGCAAAAGCCTATGACATAGTAATAAATGGAGATGAAATGGGCGGTGGAAGTATAAGGATAAATGATCCAGAAGTTCAAGAAAAAATGTTTAAAGCTCTTGGTTTATCTGAAGAAGATGCAAAAGAAAAGTTTGGATTCTTGCTTGAAGCTTTTAAATATGGAGCACCGCCACATGGTGGGCTTGCATATGGTTTGGACAGACTTGTTATGTTATTTACAAAAGCAAGTAGTATTAGAGATGTAATAGCATTTCCAAAGACTCAAGCGGCAACTTGTTTATTGACAGGAGCACCAACTGAATTATCAGAAAAACAATTAGATGAAGTTCATATAAGAGTAGTTGAAGATAAAGAGTAAGGTGGTTTTAAATGGAAAGTATTGGTATTGTTAGAGCAAAAAATAATAATAAAATATTTGTTGAATTCACTAGAGAGAGTGCATGTGGAGAGAGTTGTGCTACTTGCAGTGCAAAATGTGCTGAGTCAAAGACAGAACTTTTCGAATTTCCAAATACGATATCTGCAAATATAGGGGATTTAGTAAAATTAAAAACTGACGATAAGTCCGTGCTTTCCTATAAATTTTTAGTTTACGGACTTCCACTAGTTTTGTTTATGGCAACAGTGAGTGCGTCTTATTTTCTGTTGAATAATACTTCAGTAGAAAATAAAGATCTTATTTCTCTATTGATTGGAGTTTTATCTTTATTAATTTCACGCTTTATTTTAAAAAAAGCTGATTATAAATTCCAAAAATCAAGTAAAGGTGCTATTTTTCTTCAAAAAATGTAGGTGAAAAATGAATAGCAAAAGCTGGTATAAGATTCTATATATTTTTTCGATTATTATATTTATTTTATCTCTAATCTTTTTTATATATTCAGTTGCAAATAAAAAATACTCTTCTAAATTAATTTTAGAAAATGAAAAGATTAAAAACGATATAAATCTAATTGAAAATAAATCTAAAGTTATTGAAGAAGATATAGATTCACTAGAAATAGAGTTTAATTTAAAATCTCAAGAGTTTTATGAAAAATATGGTTATCAATTTGATTCAAATAAATCTGATGAAATAAGAAGACTAATTGAAGAATATCAAGATAAGAATAAAATTCTTATTTCAGAAATAAAAGAAAGTTTAAAAGCATATGGGGCTTATTTTGAATCAAATATTTATGAAAAAGAAGGTTATGAGAAATCCATTAATGATTTTTTAGAATTGGCGAATGAAGATAATTTGGAAAAACATAGAGATATTTATGATGAGCTTGAAATTGAAAATTATATAGAAAAATCTTCTGGATTTTCTAAGAATATTTTGGTTAAAAATAAAGATTCTAAGGAGTTAAAAGTTTTGCTTTTTTATGCTTCAATTTATAGTTCAAATATAAATTCTTTTTTAAATGGTGAAAAGTCTTCTTTATCAGATGTTTATGCTGATTTAAATAATTTATTAAATATTTATACAGAGATAGAAAAAAAAGGTTATAATACAGGAAATTTAAGTGCCGAAAATTTGATTTATTTAAAAAATAATTTAGAAGAAAAGATATCTTCTTATTATAAAAATCTTGGAATATTAAAAACATTAGAAAATGGTGATAAAAATGAAGAAATCAACTAAAATCGTATTTTCGTTTGTTTTTATTGCTCTTGGAATATTTTTGTCAATCATTGGTTTTTCTAATTTGAAAAATTTAAAGAAATCTTATTTTAATCTTTCAAGAGAAAATTCTTCTCTTGTTGAAAAAAAAAGCAAATCGGAAGAAAAATTAAGAATTTTAAGTGATGATTTGAACAATAAGAGATCTAAGATTGACACAATAGATAATGAACTAAAAAAATTTGATATTATAGAAGATAAATCCATGGAGATAGATGAGGTCAATGAATCTGTATGTGAATCTATAATTCCTTTTCAAAAAAATAATTTTGATAATTTCTATAAAATGTCAGATAAGAAATTAAATAATTTTAAGCCTCTTTCTGGAAATTTTATAGCAAATAACTTGAATGAAGATGAAGTTAACTCTAACTTAATTATTACTCCTTATATAGTTAATTCTTATATTAATTTTGATTTAAATAGAAATATTGCAAAGCACAATGTTAAATGTTTTGAGATGTTAGGAATTATTGATTATTTAAAAAATGGAAATAATTATTTTTTAAAGTCAATTCTTTTAAATGATAATTCAAAAATTTCAAAATTAAAGGATGGAAAAGATAATATTTTAAAAGATGAGTTTCAATTTTTTTTAGTTTATAAAAATATTTTTGAAAACTCTAATGATTCAAAATATTTTATTGATAAAGCTGATGAATATCTTGAAAGTTATAATATAAAAGTTGAAGACGAAGATAGTTTTAAAGTTTTGAACGCCTTATGTATAGATATTTTAAATTCATCTGTAAATTATTTATATAATTTTGAAATTGTAGATTCAAATGATGAAAAAATCTTGAGAAACAAAGATTTTGTAATGATGCAAGAAAAAATAAACCACAAAGATAAAATTACTACTTATCATAACAAAGTTAGTAATAATTTTTATGTGATTACAGAAGAAAAAGAATGATGCCATTATTCTTAAATGGGAGAAAAATGAAAGATAAATTAATTAGATTAAATTATAATGAGAAAGAAATAATTTTAATTCCAACAGCACATGTATCTTCTGAGAGTGCAGACTTAGTAAGAGAAACTATAAAAGAAGAAGACCCTGATTCAATTTGCATTGAGCTAGACGATCAAAGGTATAAAAACTTAAAAAATCCAGATGCTTGGAAAAATACAAATATTATTGATATAATCAAACAAAAAAAAGTTACTCTTTTAATTGCAAATTTAATTCTTTCTTCTTATCAAAAAAATATTGCAAAAAAACTTAAAACAAAACCAGGTCAAGAGATGGTTGAAGGAATTAAGGCTTCAGAGGAAATGAGAAAAGATTTAGTGCTAGCTGATAGAGATATTCAAAAAACTTTTATGCGTATATGGAGAAAAATGGGATTTTTTGAAAGAATAAAACTTTTTTTTTCTTTAATGGCAGTAGATGATGATGAAGAGGTTTCTGAAGAAGATTTGCAAAAGTTAATAGAAAGAGATAATCTTGAGCTTGCAATAGAAAATATGGGTAAGGATTATCCTGAGATAGCAGCAACTCTTCTACACGAAAGAGATAAATATTTAGCTTACAATATAAAAAATGCTCCAGGTAAAAAGGTCATTGCAATTTTGGGAGCAGCACATACACCAGGTGTAGAGAAAGAAATATTTAAAGATCAAGATATTGAAGAGTTAAATAAAGTTCCACCAAAACGTCTTTCTAGTAAAATTATTCCTTGGATAATTCCAATATTAATTATTGTACTAATTGCTATTGGATTTAGACAAAATTCTGATACTGGAGTTGATCAAATAAAATCATGGTTTTTGTTTAATTCTGTTTTTGCTGGAGCTTTTACAGCACTTTGTTTGCCACATCCACTGAGTATATTGACGGCTTTTGTAATGGCCCCTTTTACATCAATGAATCCTATGCTTGCATGTGGATGGTTTGCGGGAATTGTAGAGGCAACTTTAAAAAAACCAACAGTTGAAGATGTGAATAATATTCCTGATGATGTTTTTAGCATTAAAAGATGGATAAAGAATAAATTTTTAAAAGCACTTTTAGTTGTAATTCTAGCAAATCTAGGATCATCCATAGGGACTATAATTGCAGGCAGTAAAATAATACAAAGTATAATTTAATAAAAATTTAGGTAATGGGATTTGTCCATTACCTTTTTTAGGTTCATTTAAGTTTTGAATTTTTTATAATTTCACGAATTATTCTGAAAATACCTTGAGAAAGAACTATACCAAGTGCAAGAGCTGATGTTGTTAAAGTTGTTTTTATGACTTGTTCACGCATTAATACATAGTTTGACTCAATAAAATAATACATAATATAATACATTCCTGCTCCTGGAACAAGAGGAACTAGACATGGCAAAGTGAAAACAGTAGCAGGTTTTTTAAAGTACATTGCAAAAGTTTCTGAAAAAATTCCAATTAGAAAAGAAGTAATTAAATACGAAATCATATAATTTCCGCTAAAGTCAAATAAATATTCGTATAAAACCCATAAAAATCCACTTAGTGCAGAAGTGATGAGGCGAACATTTCTTGGAAGTTTAAAATAAATCGTAAATCCATAAGTTGCGAAAGTTGATAAAAAAAATTGTATTAAATTATTCATAATATAAACCTCATTATTTTAAGTCCTACACCAACTCCAAAGGCAATAGCAAGGGCAATAAAGAAGGCTTTAATCATTGTAATTGCACCTGTTATAAATTCACCACTCATAATATCTCTTACAGAGTTTGTTATAGCTACACCAGGTACTAATAACATAATAACACCAATTATAATATTATCGATATTTGAACCAAAATTAAAATGAACAAAAGTAATTGCAAGTATTGAAGTTATAAAAGCACAGATAATATTATTTATAAAAAAAGAAAGTTTAAAGTGACTTAATTTATCCAAAATAATAGGAATTAAAATCCCAATAAAAAAACTTGCAAAAAAATCTTTTAAATCTCCGCCAAATAGTACAGAGAAAAAAGAGGCAGCTATTCCTCCAGACAAATAAATTTTTTCTTCTTTTTCTTCTGTATTATCAATTTCAAAAAGTTTGTCATAGGCTTCTTTTATGGAAAAGTCACTGGAAACAAATTCTCTTGAAAAAGAATTTACTCTATCTATTTTATATAAGTTTGTATCAGCAATAGTAATCTTTCTAAAATTACTTAGAGTTTCTCCTTCAAATTCCATAGAAATAAATATAGCTGAAGGAAGAGCATATGCGGAAACATTGGAAATATTTGAAACTGATTTACAAATTCTTTCAATTGTATCCTCTGCTCTATAACTTTCTGCTCCATTTTGAATTAAAAGAGCACCTGTATATAAAGATAAATTCATTAAATCTTTAGCTTCTTTTATATTATTTAAAACTTTAGCCATTTTATCACCAAGTTAATTATACTATTGAGATTTTACATTCTCAACGGAAATAGTAAATTGAATCTAATAATTTATTTTGTTATAATGATTAAGATAGGGGTGATTATATGGAAATGCCCATAGTTTCAATAATTGGTAGACCAAATGTAGGTAAATCTACTTTATTTAATAAAATTGTTGGCAGAAAAGTTTCAATAACTGAAGATACTCCAGGGGTAACTAGAGATAGAATTTATCAGAAGGCAACTTGGCTTAATTATAAATTTTTACTTGTAGATACAGGTGGACTTGATTTAAAAGATGAAGATATTTTTATGTCTAGCATAAAAGCTCAAATTGATATGGCTCTTGAAACATCCGATGTTGTAATATTTTTAGTTGACGGAGCGGAAGGTTTGAGCCCGACGGATAGAGAAATCTCACAATTTTTAAGAAAGTCTAAAACAAAAGTAGTTTTAGCAGTAAATAAGTATGATTCAAAAATAACCAAGGAAAACATTTTTGATTTTTATGAACTTGGCTTAGGAGATCCAGTCGGTATTAGCGCAGAGCAAGGTACAGGAGTTGGGGATCTTTTAGATGAAGTAGTAAAAGATATGATTCCAGTTGATGCTATTGAAGAAGATGACAATATAAGGGTTACGTTAATAGGAAAACCAAATGTTGGAAAGTCTTCACTTTTAAATTATTTGACTGGAGAAAAAAGATCTATTGTTACAAATATACCAGGGACAACAAGAGATTCCATTGACTCTTTGATAAAATATAAGGATAATGAATATATTTTTGTAGACACAGCAGGGCTTAGAAAAAAGAAAAAGATAGTTCCTGGAGTTGAGAGATATTCTGTAATAAGAACTCTTACTGCGATTGAAAGGTCAAATGTATGTGTACTTATGATTGATGCACTTGAAGGTGTAACAGAACAAGATTCAAAAATTGTTGGTTATGCTAATGACAACAATAAGGCAATAATTATTGCTGTTAACAAGTGGGATGCATTGGAAAAAGAAACAAAGACAATGAAGAATTTTGAAAGAGATATAAGAATTAAACTTCCTTTTGTTCCTTATGCTCCAATTATTTTTATTTCAGCCAAGACAGGCCAAAGAGTAAATGAATTTTTAGATTTAATAGAAATTGTAAATAATAATTACAATCATAGAATTCAAACAGGAGTATTAAATGATATTTTAAATAGAGCAGTTTTAATGAATCAACCTCCTTCTGACAAGGGAAAAAGAGGAAAGTTATATTATGGCTCACAGGTTAGTGTTAGACCTCCAAAATTTTTATTATTTGTTAACGATAAAGATTTATTCCATTTTTCTTATATTAGGTATATTGAAAACCAAATTCGAGAAACTTATCCTTTTGACGGAACTCCAATAATTTTAGATCTTAAAAATCGTGGGAGTGAAAGAAAAGACAAGGGTCCTAGAAGATGAATTATATTTTAGCTTTTATAATATCTTATTTTATAGGTTCAATTTCTGGTTCCTATATAATTGGAAAAGTTCTTTTAAACAAAGATATTAGAAAATTTGGATCCGGAAATGCCGGCACAACAAATGCAATGAGAGTGTTTGGGAAAAAAGCAGGTATAATGACTTTTTTAATTGATTTTATAAAGGGAATTATCGTTACAGTTTTGATTGGTAAAATTTTTGGTAAAAATTATGTACCTA
The DNA here is from genome assembly GCF_000246925.1 of Peptoniphilus rhinitidis 1-13. Taxonomy (NCBI): domain Bacteria; kingdom Bacillati; phylum Bacillota; class Tissierellia; order Tissierellales; family Peptoniphilaceae; genus Peptoniphilus; species Peptoniphilus lacydonensis. Next base: position 192,336 of record NZ_BAEW01000001.1, read on the forward strand.
TTGGAATACTTGGAGCTGTTATAGGACACGACTTTCCTTTCTATATGAATTTTAAGGGCGGAAAAGGAGTTGCAACGACTTTAGGGGCATTATCTGCTTTTAATCTTCCATTAATTTTAATTTGTTTTGTAGTTTGGTTTTTGGGCACATTTTTAACAAAAATAGTTTCTATTGGTTCGATTTTATTTTTTATTTCCTTAATTATAGTTTATACTTTAATGTCACAATTATCGTTTTTAAATATTTTTATAATAACTATAGTTGCAGTCTTAGGAATTGTAAGACATAAAGAAAATCTAAAGAGAATTATTAATGGAAATGAAAATAAAATAGGAGGAAAAAAATGAAGATCACATTATGTGGTGGTGGAAGTTGGGGAACTGCAATAGCAAGGCTTTTATCAAATAAAGGACATGATGTAAACTTTTACATCAGGAATAAATCAGTGATTTATGATATTAAAAAAAATAAAGAGAATTCGAAATATCTTCCAGGAGCTAAATTTGAAAATGAGATTAATTTAACTAATAATTTATTAAGCGTGTTAAAGGATATAGATATATTTGTTTTAGCTGTTCCAACTACAAGTTCTAGAGAAATTTTAGAAGAAATAAAAAATTATTTAGGTGAAAATGTAATAATTGTAAACCTATCTAAGGGTTTTGAAGTTGATACATTGAAGAGAATTTCTGAAATTTCTAAAGAAATTTTACCAAGAAATCCTTTTGTGGCACTTTCAGGACCGTCACATGCAGAAGAAGTAGGTAAAGACATACCTACAACAGTAGTAGCTTCTTCTGAAAATTTAGATGCTTCTAAAATTATTCAAAGGGAATTTTCGACTCCAATTTTTAGAATTTATACTAATTCAGATTTAATTGGAGTTGAAATTGGAGGAGCTCTTAAGAATATAATTGCTCTTGCAGCTGGAATGAATGATGGTCTTAATTATGGAGATAATTCAAAAGCAGCTCTTATGACTCGTGGTGTTTATGAGATGAGTAAGCTTGGAATTACACTTGGAGCTAATCCTCATACATTTAACGGACTTTCTGGAATAGGAGATTTAATAGTAACTTGTACAAGTATGCACTCAAGAAATAGACGTGCAGGTATTTTAATTGGAAAGGGTATGTCTATGCAAGATGCATGTAAAGAAGTAGGACAAGTTGTAGAAGGTGTAAAAACTGTTGAATCTACTTATAAACTTTCTAAAATTTATAATATTGAAATGCCAATAACAAAAGTCTTATATGAAATATTATATAAAAATTACGATCCAAGAAAAGCAGTTTATGAATTAATGACACGAAAGAACAAGGATGAAATAGAGCAAATTTTTTTTGAATAACAACATATTAAAAATGTTTATGTTATAATTATTTATTAAATAGGTGGTTTTTTGAACAATAACTTAAAAAAAAATAAAAATTCAAAAAAAATAAATTTTTGCGAAGGAGATTATTTGCTCTTCTGATTTTTTTACTTTTACTCATGTTTTTTACAAATTTAATAAGGGCAAATCGTGTAAATAACTATAAAACAATTTTTCCAACTTTGACCACATATGAGAAAGATATTGATACTAAAATTTATAATCTTTTTGAGGAAAAAGCTTATTTTGCAAAGGGAGATGGAATAGCTGTTTTTCATACAAGTGAAGGGCAAAAAGTACCTTTAGGATATGAGGTTGCAAATTTAAATTTAATGGAAGATGTATCTTCTTTAAAAGATGAATTAAATAAAGTAAACTCAGCTATAAAAATAAAAAATGGAATAGAACCTCACGAAAAAGAAAATCCTAAAAGTTTCACTAAGAATATTCAGGACTCAATAAAAAACGAGGATTATCAGAATTTGTATTTTGATATAAATTCTCCAGATAATGATTTTAATCCAAATTTAAATGAGTCGGAATTAAAAGAGTATTTAGAAATGTCTAAGGAAAACTTGCTCAATAAAAAATCTGATTTGGAAAATAAAATTTCAAAGTATAACTATTCTTATCTTGCAGAATTCAGTGGTATAGTTTCTTATAAAATTGATGGCAATGAAAAACATTTTAAACTAGATAATCTAGATAAGTTTACTTATAAATATTTAAATAAAAATTATGATTTTAAAAATATAGAAATGGAAACACAAGTTAAAAAGGGAGATCCTCTTTTTAAAATCATTAATAATTTAAATTGGAAACTAGCTTGCACTATAATTGATGTGTCCCAAATATCTAATTATAACATTGGAGATTCTGTAAAAATTCAAATTCCTGATATGCAAGATATTTATGGTAGAGTAGAAAGAATTAATAAGGATAGTAATCATGCAGTTATTATTGTAAATTTAGATCGATACTTCGAGAATATGTATTCAAATAGAATTCATGAAGGAAAAATTATTGTTAATAAAACTAAAGTATTCGAAATTCCTAAATCTACATTAATTGAAAGAAATAATTTAATAGGTGTATATGTTGAAGAAATAAAGGGGCTTGTTAAGTTTGTTCCTGTTGACATTATAAGTGAGTCCAATGAGAGTGTTTTTATTAATAAAGGTAATAAACAATCTGTAATTAATATTGGAGAAAAAAGTTATCAGACAGTAACTGTTAATGACGCTTTGGTAATAAATCCAAAAACTGTTGATGAATCTAGAATTTTAAATTGAGGTGATATTTTGGATTTAAATGATAATTTAAAAAAACTTTATGAAGATATAGAAATTGCAAAAGAGAATTCAAATTTTAATAGAAATATAAACTTAGTTGCAGTTTCTAAAACTCATCCAGTTGATATGATAAAAGATTTTAATGAATTAGGGGTAGTAGATTTTGGAGAAAACAAAGTTCAAGAACTTGTATCCAAAATGGAAGATAATGAAATAGAAGAAAAGATTAAAAATAATAAAATAAATTTTCATTTAATTGGAAATTTGCAGACAAATAAAGTAAAATATATCTATAACAAAGTAAAATTAATTCAGTCACTTGATCGAGTTAAATTGGCAAAAGAAATAAATAAGAGAGCTAAAAAAGATGGCATTCATGTAGATGTATTAGTTCAAATAAATATTGGAGAAGAAGATAGCAAATCTGGTATAAGATATGAGGAAACAGAGAAATTTATATATGAACTTTTAGAATATGAAAATATTAATGTAAAAGGACTTATGGCAATTGCTCCAAACACAGAAGATGAGCTTTTACTTAGAAAGTTATTTGAAAAAATGGATATTATGTTTGAAAATATTTCAGATAAACATTATGAAGGTGTAGAGATGAAATATTTGTCTATGGGTATGAGTCATGATTTTAAATTGGCTATAGAAGAAGGATCAAATATGATTAGAGTTGGCTCTAAGTTATTTGGAAATAGAAATTATAATTAGGAGGATATTATGGCAGAAAAAACTATGGATAAACTTAAAAAAATTTTTGGGTTTGCAGATGAATATGAATATGAGGATTTTGATGACGATTTTGAAAATGATGTTAATGATAATGAGGTAGTTGAACCAGTAGTTACAGCAAAAAGTATTACACATAAAAGTTCTAAACCTAAGGTATCAGGAAACAATATGGTGATTACCGTTCACGAACCACTTTCTTATGACGAATCTCCTCTAATAGTTGATGATTTAAGAGATTATAAAGCGGTAGTACTTAATTTTGAACAACTTGATGTTGATGTTAAAAGACAAATTTTTGATTTTGTTAGTGGTGCACTTTATGCTCTTGATGGAAAAATGCAAAAAGTAAATAAAGATATTTTTATTTTAGCACCTAATAATGTAGAAATTGATGGACTCAAAGAACAATTAAAAAATGATGGAATATTTCCTTGGTAAAATTAGATAGAATAGATTTAGTTAATCATATCAATAGAGTAGAGGACAGGACTTCAATTAGACAAGTTATAGACAAAATTGAAAGTGTTATTAATAATCATATAACTATTTCTACAAATTTTTTAAATCCTCATGAGATTAATTTATCTATTTCCATTTTGAATAGATTTAAAGATAAAATTTCTTATGAAATAGATGGAGGCTACGAAGATAGTGAAGCTAGTTTAATATACATCTACCCAAGTTATAAGTATGAAAGGGATATAGATGATATTGTAGCATTAAAGTTTAAATCTAACGAAAAAATTAAACATAGTGATGTACTAGGAGCTTTATTAGCTCTTAGTATTGATAGAAGAAAAATAGGTGATATTTTGATTGGAAAAAAATTCACTTATTTTTTTGTTAAAAGAGAAGTCGCAAATTTCGTAGAAATAAATCTTACAAAAATTTCAAAATATAATATAAATTTATCAAGAGAGGCAAAACCCTATGATCTACCTAAAAGAGAGTATTATTATAAAGATATTGTCGCTTCTTCTTTTAGGCTTGACAATTTAATTTCTAAGGTATTTAATTTATCAAGGGGAAAAGCAAAAAAAATGATTGATTCTGAACTTGTAAAAGTTAATTTTGTAAAAGAAACTAGGCCGCATTTTGAACTTGAATGTGGGGATTTAGTTTCTCTTAGAAATTTTGGACGTTTTAGAGTTTTTAATGTAAGAGGAAATACAAGAAAAGGAAATTTTGTCATTGAAGTAAGATTAAATAAATAAGGAGATTTTATGTTTGTTGCCATATTTAGCATCATTTTAGTTATTATAGATCAATTTACGAAATATTTAGTGGTTAAAAATATTGCGGGAAAAAGTCCTATAATTTTAATTGATAATTTTTTAAAACTTTATTATATAGAAAATAGAGGGGCAGCTTTTGGGATATTACAAGGATTTAAATCTTTATTTACATTTATAACTATTGCTGTTTTATTAATATTAATGATATTTTTGTTTAAAAATTATAATAAACTTCCTCATATCTATCTTATAAGTTTTAGCTTTTTAATTGGGGGTACAATTGGCAATTTTATTGATAGAGTTAGACTTAATTATGTAGTTGATTTTGTAAGTATGAGATTTTTTTCCTATGATTTTGCTATTTTTAATATGGCAGATGTCTTTATTGTTGTGGGAACAGTTCTAATTTCAATTGGAATTATACTTCATGACAATAATAGGTGATTTATGTATAAAAATAATTTTACAATAGAATCAGTAGATGCAGGAAATAGGCTCGACAAATTTTTGGAAAGTAAACTTGAAATTAATAGATCACAAATAAAGAAATATATTAAATCTGAAAGTATTTTGGTAAATGGAAAAAATGTAAAGGCAGGATATAGTTTAAAAGAGAAGGATAAAATATCTGTCGCCTACGAAGATGAGTTTAAATTATTGCCTGAGGATATTGATTTTAAAATTATCTATGAAGATGAATATTTAGCCATAATTTCTAAACCTCAAAATCTTGTAGTACATCCTGGTGCTGGTAATAAAAATGGTACTCTTGTAAATGGATTACTTAATAAATTTGAAAATTTGTCAAATCCAATTGACGAACAAAGACCTGGAATAGTTCATAGATTAGATAAAGATACTTCAGGTCTTATGATTATCGCAAAAAAAGATGAAGCTTATTATAAACTTGTAGAAATGTTTAAAAATCGTGAAATAGAGAAACATTATTTAACAATTGTTCATGGAAATATCTATAAAGACTTTCAAATTAATAAGTCAATTGGAAGAGATCCAAATAACAGGGTTAAAATGAAGGTTACAGATAAAAATTCTAAAAATGCATTGACGAGTTTTAAAATTTTAAAAAACTTTAATAAGTTTACTCTTTTAGATGCACATCTTCATACTGGTAGAACTCATCAGATAAGAGTTCATTTATCATATGTTAAACATCCTATTGTCGGTGATTGTGTTTATGGCATTAAAAATGAATTTAAAATTAATAAACAATTACTCCATTCTTATAAACTTAAATTCACTCATCCTATAACTGGAGAATATTTAGATATAACAGATGAATTTCCGAGTAGATTTAGAAAATTTATTGAATTTTTAAGTGAGGAGAAATAAATTGGATAAATATGATGTTATAATAGTTGGAGCAGGAGCAAGTGGAGTTTTCGCTTCCTATGAATTTAAAAAGTTAAATTCTAATTTAAAAGTTTTAGTAATAGATAAAGGTAATATTATATATAAAAGACAATGTCCAATAAAAATGGGCCTAGTGGATAATTGTATAGGATGCAAGCCTTGTAATATTATGAACGGTTATGGTGGTGCTGGAACTTTATCTGATGGAAAGTATAATATAACTACAAAATTTGGCGGTCAAATGCATGATTACATTGGGAAAAATGAATCGTTAAAACTTATGGAATATGTAGATGGAGTTTTATGCGAATTTGATGGTGGAAATTCTAAATTGTATGATACCACTACTTCAAATTTAAAAATGCTTGCTTTAAAACATGATCTTCATCTTTTAGATGCAAAAGTTAGACATTTTGGTACTGATAGAAATGTAAAAATTTTAGAAAAAATATATGAATGGACAAAAGATAAAGTTGATATGATTTTTAACACAACTATTGTAGATGTTGATAAAAATGATAATTTTATTTTAAGGACTGACAAAGGAGAAACATTTCAATGCGATAAACTTGTTCTTGCCTCTGGAAGAAGCGGGTCTAAGTGGATTTCACAAATTTGTAAAAAATTTAATATAAATCTTTTTTCGAATCAAGTGGATATAGGAGTTAGAGTTGAACTTCCCGGAGAAGTATTTAAACACATTACAGATGCGGTATATGAGTCTAAGATAGTTTATCAGACAAAAGGTTATAATGATTTAGTAAGAACTTTTTGTATGAATCCTTATGGTCAAGTTGTAGCTGAAAATACTAATGGAATTATAACTGTAAATGGTCATTCCTATGCAGATCCAAAACTTCAATCTAACAATACAAATTTTGCACTATTAGTTAGTAATAAATTTACAGAACCTTTTAAGGACTCTAATGAATATGGCGAATCTATTGCAAAACTTAGTAATATGCTAGGTGGAGGAGTTCTTCTTCAACGATTTGGAGATTTAGTTAAAGGAAGAAGGTCAGATGAAAGAAGAATGCTTAAATGTTTTACAGAACCAACATTAAAAGCAACTCCAGGAGATCTTTCTTTAGTTATACCTAAAAGACAACTTGATTCTATTATTGAAATGATTTATGCACTTGATAAAATTGCACCAGGTACTGCTAATGATGACACACTTCTTTATGGAGTAGAGGTTAAGTTTTATAATTCAAGGGTAGAAACAGATTCTAATTTTGAAACTTCTGTGTCAGGTCTTTTTGTAGTAGGAGATGGAGGAGGAGCAACACATTCACTTTCACAAGCGTCAGCTTCTGGTGTATATGTTGCCAGATATATTAATAATCTTATAGTTTGAGAGTATGTATTTGCATACTCTTTTCTTGATAATTAAGTGTTTTTTCAGGTATAATATAGAAATATGAAATGAGGATGTAAATGGAAAATAAAGAATTGATTAATGATATAAATATTAATATTAATGAATATATTAGAAATATAAAAGAAAACATTTATTATAAAAAAGCTATTGTTATAACTCACGGATGTCAAATGAATGAACATGATTCTGAAAAAATAGAATGGCTTTTAGAAAAAATGGGATATGATTTAGTAAAAGATATAAAAGATGCTGATTTAGTTATAGTAAATACTTGTTCAGTTAGACATTCTGCGGAAGATAAAGTTTATGGACAACTTGGAAATTTAAAAAATTTAAAGTCTAAGAAAAAAAATATTAAAGTAGCAGTATGTGGATGTATGATGCAAAGGGAAGAATCAAGAAATTATGTTATTGAAAAATTTCCTAATGTAGATATAATTTTTGGAACTAATAATATTTGGAAGCTTCCAGAATTACTGTCTATGTCCTACAATGGGAAAAAACTTGCAATAGATATTGAAGAAAACCCTGTTAATTTTGATGATACATTAGGAGCAAATAGGCTTTATTCTTTTAAATCCTATGTAAATATTATGTATGGTTGCAATAATTTTTGTTCTTATTGTATAGTTCCTTATACTAGAGGAAGAGAAACTAGTAGAAGACCTGTTGAAATTATTAGAGAAATAGAAAATTTGACTAAAAAAGGCACAAAAGAAGTTACACTTCTTGGTCAAAATGTAAATTCTTATGGGAAAACTTTTGAAGATGAATTTTCTTTTGCAGATTTATTGGAACAAATTAATGATATAGATGGTGTTGAAAGAATTAGATTTATGACATCTCACCCAAAAGATATTTCTGATGAACTTATTTATTCATTTAATAATTTAGATAAACTTTGTAATTTTTTACATTTGCCAGTTCAAGCTGGATCGTCTAGAGTTTTAAAGATGATGAATAGAAAATATACAAAGGAAGATTATTTAAAAAAGATCGATAAAATTAAGAGTATAAATCCAGATATTGCACTCTCAACAGATATTATGGTAGGATTTCCTGGTGAAAGTGAAGAGGATTTTTTAGATACTTTGGATCTGGCTAAAAAAGTTGAGTATGACACAGCTTTTACTTTTATTTATTCGGTTCGCGAAAATACACCAGCTGCCAAAAGAGATGATCAAGTTCCAGATAAAGTAAAACACGAAAGGTTCGAAAGATTATTAGATGTTTTGTATCCAATACAAGAAAAGAAAAACAGAAAGTTTATAGGTAAAAATGTAGATGTACTTGTAGAAGATTTTTCTAAAAAAGATAGCACTAATGTAAGTGGAAGAACTGATGAATTTAAGTTAATAAATTTTAAAGGAAATAAAAGTGATATTGGAAAAATTTTAAAAGTCAAAGTTAAAGATGCAAATAGTTTTTCTTTAGTAGGTGAAAAAGTTGAATCGTGAAAAATTAACTCCCATGATGAAACAATATTTAGCAGTAAAAGATGAAAATCCAGATGCTATTTTATTTTTCAGACTTGGTGATTTTTATGAAATGTTTTTCGAGGATGCTCTTTTGGCTTCAAGAGAACTTGAAATCACTCTTACAAAAAGAGATGCAGGTTTGGATGAAAAGGCGCCAATGTGTGGCGTTCCATATCATGTTGCTTCTAGTTATATATCAAAATTAATTGACAAAGGATATAAAGTTGCTATATGTGACCAAATTGAAGATCCAAAGCTGGCAAAGGGAATTGTAAAAAGAGAAGTTACTCAAATTATAACTCCAGGAACTTTTACAGATACTGAATATTTAAAAAGTGATTTAAATAATTACCTTCTTTCAATTTTTATAGATGGATACTCACTTAATTTTACTTATTCTGACTACTCCACTGGAGAAATATACTTCACAGAAAAAACTTTTTTATCTAAAGATGATCCTTATAATTTTCTAAGAGATGAAATTGATAGGATAAGTCCCAATGAAATCTTATTAAATGAAGAAGCAATTCCTTTTTTCAAAGAAAAAATAAAGAAGGATAATGTATTTATAAATTCTTATATTTCTGAAGAATTAAAAGATTTAGACTTATTAAAAGGTTTTAAAGAATTTTTTAGTGATAATTTTAAAAATAATTTGAATGAATTTATGGGAAATAATTTGTCTGATTTTACTTCTCTTAAAAAGTTGCTTCAATATTTGATAGTTACACAAAAAATAAATTTGAAACATATAAATACTGTTAAATATTATAATAGTTCTGATTTTTTAGTTCTAGATGAAAGTTCAAAGAGAACTTTAGAGCTAGTAAGAGGTTTAAATACTTTTACTAAAAAGGGATCTCTTTTGGAAGTCCTTGATAAATGTAACACTTCAATGGGTTCTAGAAAATTAAAAAAATGGGTGGAAAGTCCACTTATAAATTTAGATAAGATAATTGAAAGACAAAATATAATAGAATCTTTTACAAAAAATTTAATATTAGAAGATAAAATAGAAAAAATCTTAAAAGAAGTTTATGATATTGAAAGACTTGTAGTAAAGATTTCAAAGGGAAGCATAAATCCTCGTGAAATTTATTCACTGAAAAGTACGATAATAAATTCGATAAAGATAAAAAATATGTTAAGAGAATCTGAAAATAAATATTTAATAAAATTTACAGAAGACTTTATTGATTTAACTTATATTTATAATAAAATAGATTCTATCTTAATAGAAGATCCTCCAGTAGTGATAGAAGAAAATAGAATAATAAAAGAGGGATATTCTAAAGATTTAGATGAACTTTTTAAAGTTTCACTGGAAGGGAAAAATTGGCTTTTAGATTTTGAAAAAAGAGAAAGAGAAAGAACTGGGATAAAAAAATTAAAAGTAAAACACAATAAGATTCTTGGATATTTTATTGAAGTAACAAAATCTTATCTAGATGATGTTCCTGATGATTATATTAGAAAACAAACTTTAGTTGGGTCTGAAAGATTTTTCTCTGTTGAATTAAAAGACATGGAGGGAAAATTAATAGGTTCTAAGGATAGAGCTTTGACACTTCAATATGGGATTTACAATGAGTTAAGAGAATATATTGCAAAGGAAATTTATAATATTCAGATTTTGTCTGAAAAGTTATCAAGTCTTGACGCATTATTATCCTTATCAAAAGTTGCAAGTTTAAATAATTATGTTAAACCACAATTTAACAAAGAAGGAATAATTAAAATAAAATCAGGAAGGCATCCAATAGTTGAATCTTACATGAATGATGATTTTTTTGTTCCAAATGACACATATTTAGATAATAAAAAAGAAATGATTCACATAATAACTGGGCCTAATATGGCAGGGAAATCGACTTATATGAGGCAAGTTGCACTTATTACGATTATGTCTCATATAGGATCCTTTGTGCCAGCAGAGAGTGCAGATATTTCTTTAGTTGATAGAATTTTTACTAGAATTGGTGCAAGTGACAATCTTTCTAAGGGTCAGTCGACATTTATGGTTGAGATGAAAGAGGTTGCTGATATTATAGAAAATGCAACGTCAAAATCTCTTTTAATACTAGATGAAGTGGGAAGAGGTACTAGTACATTTGATGGTCTTGCAATTGCAAATGCAATAGTTGAATACATTGCAGAAAATATTAAAGCCAAAACACTTTTTGCTACTCATTATCATGAACTTGTGAATCTAGAAGAAAAATATGATTGTATAAAAAATCTTACTATTGCTGTAGATAGACAAGACGATGATATTATATTTCTTCGAAAAATTATAAATGGATTTACAAATAATTCCTATGGAATAGATGTTGCAAAACTTGCGGGGATTGACAATGTGATTATAAACAGGGCAAAGGAAGTTTTAGATGTAATAGAAAGAGAAAATAAAGATATAAGTATTGATGTAAATAAAGAATATATAAGACAAGAAAGTACAAATCAAGAAATTATAAATTTTGTAAATAAATTAAAAGAAATAGATATTTTGAAGATTAGTCCAATGCAAGCTTTTAATTTATTAAATGAAATTATAAATAAATCTAAGGAGTTAGAATGATTAGACTTTTAGATGACTCAACAATATCAAAAATTGCAGCAGGTGAAATAATAGAAAATTCAGCTTCTATTGTAAAGGAACTTGTAGAAAATTCCATAGATGCAGGTGCTGATGATATCTTGGTTGAAATAAGAGGCGAGAGTACGAATTTTATAAAAGTATCAGATAATGGTTCTGGTTTTTCAGAGGAAGACCTTAATCTTGCTTTTTTGCGTCACTCAACATCTAAGCTTGAAAAAATAGAAGATCTAGAGAAGTTGAGAACTCTTGGGTTTAGAGGAGAAGCACTTGCAAGCATTTCAAATATTTCAAAAATAAAATTAATGACTAAGACAGAAGATGAACTAGCAGGAAATTCTCTTTTAATTGAAAATGGGAAAATTATAAAAAATAATAAAATAGGAATGCCAAGAGGAACTACATTTATAGTTACTGATGTTTTTTATAATACACCTGTTAGAAAAAAGTTTTTAAGAAAAAATAATTCTGAAATTAATAATATAATTGATATTGTGCAAAAAATTGCTTTAAGTAACAATAATGTAAAATTCACACTTATTCGCGATGGCAAGACAATCTTAAATACAGGTAATGACAAAGATTATATAAATAGGATTTTTAGTATTTTAGGTTCAGAAATTGCGTCTTCTTTAAATGAAGGATTTTTTGAGTCAGAAAATTATAAGATAAAGGGATTTTTTTCTGATAATAAATTATTTAGATCAAATAGAGATAGTCAATATATTTTTATAAATGGTCGCTACATCAGGAATATAAATATTTCTAAAGCAGTTGAAAAAAATTATAATTCACTTATTCCACTAAATAGATATCCTGTATTTATTTTATATATTGACATTGATCCTAAACTAATTGATGTTAATATTCATCCTAAGAAGAATGAGGTAAAAATTTCTAATGAAAATATTTTGACAGCTCTTTTATCTGAAGTTGTACAAGAAGTAATTTTTCCTAATAGAAGTATTGGAGAGATAGAAATCGAAGATACGAAGAAAAATATAAATATTTTTGATATTTTTAACGAAAGTAAAGAATTAGATAGTGATATTCCAAATGACACTGATACAGCGGAAACTACAAATTTAAGGAGTCTTTGGGATATTGAAGGTAAATCTTTAGAAGAAAATTTAAATAGTCTAAGTAATTTTAAAGAAGACGATGTTTTATATAAAAAGGATAGTTTCAACAAGGTGACTTTTACAGATAAAGACTTTGCTAATGAGGAAAAAAGCTTTTTAGAACCTAATGAAAAAGGTCACATTGATGAAAAACTTTTAAATACAAAAATTGTGGGAATACTTTTTAAAACCTATATACTTTTAGAGAATAAAAGAGATTCAATTTGTTATATTGTAGACCAACATGCAGCACATGAAAGAGTAAATTATGAAAAATTTTTAAATATGTATTTAAATAGTGATATTGCTTCACAAATCTTAATTAAGCCAGAAATAATTGAATTAAATCAAGTTGAATACGATAAAATAGAAAATTACTTAGATTTATTTGTAAAACTTGGATTTAAAATAGAAGATTTTGGAGACAATACAATAGTTTTGCGTGAAGTTCCCATGATTTTTGGACTTCCAACTTATGTAAATTTTATAAGAGATATTATAGATTCTCTTGATAAAGACATCTCATCAAATTATGAAGCAGATTTATATAAAATAATGAAAAAGGCCTGCAAAGCATCTGTAAAAGCGGGAGATGATCTTTCAGATATGGAAGTCGAAGCTCTTATAAGAGATTTAAAAAATTGTGAAAATCCTTACACTTGTCCTCATGGAAGACCAACAGTTATAGAAGTTTCAAAGCACACTATTTCAAAATTATTTTTGAGGGAATAAAATGGAAAATTTAGTAATAATAACAGGCCCCACTGGAATTGGGAAAACTGAATTGTCACTTGAACTTGCGAAAAAATATAATGGAGAGATTATTTCAGCAGATTCTATGCAAATTTATAAAAAATTAAATATTGGAACAGCGAAAATTGATTTGAATAAAACGGATATACCTCATCACATGATAGATATAATTGATCCAGAAGATAAATTTTCTGTTGCTGATTTCAAAAAAGAAACAAAAAAAATTATTAGTAATATTAATACAAGAGGAAAGATACCATTCTTAGTTGGAGGAACTGGACTTTATATAAATTCAATTGTTTATAATTTAAACTTTACAGAGACTGAGCCAGATTATGAATATAGAATTAAGTTAAATCACTTATTAGAGAAAAATGGTAGTGAAGTTTTATATAATAAGCTTTTTGAAATTGACGAAGATATGGCAAAAAAAATCCATAAAAACAATGGTCAAAGAATAATTAGAGCTCTTGAAATTTTAAAAAATGGAAATAAAAAAGAAGATAAATTTAGAGAGGAAAATGATGATTATAACTTAACTTACATTGGACTTAATATGGATAGAGATAAACTTTATGAAAAGATAAATAATAGAGTTGATTTGATGATAGATAAGGGTCTTGTGAAAGAAGTGAAAAGTTTAATTGAAAAGGGACTTGATAAAAACTCACAATCGCTTAAAGCTATTGGATATAAAGAAGTTATTTGGTATTTAGATGGTAAGATTTCCTATGATGAAATGATTGAATTAATAAAGAAAAATTCAAGACACTATGCAAAAAGACAACTAACTTGGTTTAGACGAGATGACAGAATAAAGTGGTTTGACAGAGAATCTGAGAATATTTTAAAATTATTAGAAGAATATATAGAATCTAAATTAGAAAATTAAAAACATTTAATTAGGCGACTTCGTCGTCTTTTTTCATTGCACTAAGTTCTTATTAATATTAAAATAAAATAAAAATAATAAATGGGAGATAAAATTGACAATATATAATAATTTATTTAAAAACGAATACAATATAGATGAAAAGATAATAAATTTTGTAAATAAAAATGAAGAAAAACTTCGAAAAGATTTCAAAAAATTTAGTGACATTGCTCAGTACAATCAAGTTAAAGTTTTAAAAGCTATGCAAGCTGAAAAATTAAAGTCTACAGATTTTAATTGGACTACTGGTTATGGCTATGGAGATGTTGGAAGAGATAAAGTCGAAAGTATTTATACGAAAATTTTCAAAACTGAAGATAGCTTAGTAAGATCAAATATAGTTTCAGGAACTCACGCTATAACAATTGCAATTAAATCAATTTTAAATCCAGGTGATCATTTTTTATCTGTCACATCAACTCCTTACGATACACTTCAAAAAGTAATCGGTCTTCGTGGAGATAATCCTGATTCGCTTATTAATAGAGGTTATGAATATTCTGAAGTGCCTCTTTTAAATAATAAGATTAATGTAAAAAATATTAGAAATTATATAAGAGAAAATACAACTCTTGTAATAATGCAAAGATCAACTGGATATTCAAATAGAAGAGCTTTTACAGTTGATGAACTTAAAGAGGCTGTAGATGAAGTTAAAAAAATAAATAGAAATATAAAAATTTTTGTAGATAACTGTTATGGAGAGTTTACAGAGTTAATAGAACCAAGTGAAATTGGAATAGATTTAATGGCAGGATCACTTATAAAGAATCCAGGTGGTGGAATTGCATACACAGGAGGATATATAACTGGAAAATCTAAATTTGTAAATCGTGCTGCAAATATTTTAACTGCACCAGGAATAGGCAAGGACTGTGGACTTACCTTTGGAATGACTAGACAAATACTTCAAGGATTATTTATGTCGCCAAAAATTGTTGAAGATGCATTAAGGGGAGCCACACTTTTTTCAAAATGTTTTGAAGAATTAGGATTTAAGACAATTCCATCAAGTGTGGATAAAAGAAGTGATATTGTAACTGCAATTGAACTTAAAAATCCAGATATACTAGAAACTTTTTGCAAATATATTCAATTTTCTTCTCCTGTTGATTCAGAATTTACACCAATGCCTTGGGATATGCCAGGATATGATGACAAAGTAATAATGGCAGCAGGAGACTTTATAGAAGGATCATCAATTGAACTTTCAGCAGATGGGCCAATGAGAGAACCTTATTATGTTTACTTTCAAGGAGGACTCTCTTACTATCATATTAAATTTGCACTAATTCATTTATTAAATGCCCTTGATAAAGAAAATTTAATTGTAATTTAATAGTGTTAAAATGTTTTTGTTGGTTTCTAATATTCTAAAATTAAGTCAAATTTAGTACTTTTATTTTCATTTTGATTACTAAATTTAATTGAATAATATAAAAATGTATAAAAAAATAACCTTACTGTATAATAACAGCAAGGTTATTTTTTAATTTATTTTTCTGTAAAGTCCAACAATTTTTCCTAATATATCAATATTATCGAAATAAAGAGGCTCCATTGAATCATTTTCAGGTTGCAATCTAAATCTATTCTTTTCCTTATAATATGTTTTAATAGTTGCTTCATCATCTATTAAAGCTAAAACTTTTTCTCCATTTCTCGCAGAATTACATTTTTCAATTATTACATAATCTCCATCAAAAATTCCTGCATTAATCATGCTTTCCCCAGAAACCTTTAAAATAAATAATTCTTTATCTGTTGCAAATTCAATAGGAAGAGGCATTGTATCTTCAATATTTTGAACTGCCAATATAGGTGCACCAGCTGTAACTTTTCCTACTATGGGAACATCAACAGTTTTTTTCTTTAACATTAAAATGTCATCATCTTGAGGAACTATTTCAATAGCTCTAGTTTTTGAAGCATCTTTTTTTATATAATTTGTACTTTCAAGCTTTTCAAGAGCATAATAAACAGTAGAAGTAGATTTAATATTACATCCTGAACAAATTTCACGAACAGTTGGGGGATAGGATTTTGATTCAATAAATCTCTTAATAAAAAATAAAATTTCAAGTTCTCTTTGGTTTAAATCTTCGTACATAGATTTCCTCCTTATTTATATTAATATAATAATATCACATTTAAACAGGTATTTCAAACTAAAGTTTAAATAAATAAAAATGAGCTATTGACAAAATAGAACTAAAGTTGTAACATTTGTTTAGAACTGTTATTTGATACTTTTGTTCGAAATAAAGGTTTAAACTTTAGTTAAAACAAAATATTTTTATTGAGGAGATTTTATGAAAAAAATTATTATCAAAAAGAAAAAAGTTTTGTTATTTTTATTGTTAATATTTATATTTAATTCAGGCTTAATGGTTATAGATTCAGAAGATATGAATTATTTAGATGATTCTAATTTAACTTATGATGTTTATACTGTAAAAAAAGGAGATACACTTTGGACTATATCTGATAGATATGAATATAACAATAAAATGAACTTTGTAATGGAAATTGAAAAATTAAATAATATAACTTCTTATGAATTAAAGCCTGGATATAAAATAGCAATACCTATTTATGAAAATAAATAGATTATAGTTACACACATCTTTCTGTTTGACTTATTCTTTTAAAAGATATACAATTATTTTAAGGCTTATGCCTAAATATGATTTTAAATTGAAACATGAAAACTAAATAGGAGGTGTGTATGAATGGGTTTTAGTACTTTAATATCTATTATTATTGGTATTATTGGTGTAGCATGTGGTTATGCCATTAGAAAATATATTTCTGAAGGAAAAATAAAAAATGCTGAAGAATTATCTAAGAAAATGATTTATGATGCTGAAAATCAAGCTCAAACACAAAAGAAACTTTTACTTGTAGAAGCTAAGGAAGAAATTCAAAAGTTAAGATCTGAACAAGAAAATGAAGCTAAAATTAGAAGAGCAGAAATCAAAGAATTAGAAAATCGGATTTTATCTAAAGAAAAGTCACTTGATAAAAAATCAAATCAAGTTGAACGAAAAGATGAAAAACTTAATAAGAAATTGGAAGGCTTAAGAGAAAAAGAAGATCAAGCTGATGAACTTATTAAAAAGAGAGAAGAGGAACTTCAAAGAGTTGCCGGTCTTACTAAAGATGAAGGTAAAGAAATCTTACTTAGTGAACTGAAAAAAGAAATCACAAATGAGTCAGCACTTATTATTAAAGAAAATGAAAATAGGATAAGAGAAGAATCTGGAAAATATGCAAGAAATATAATTGCACAAGCTATTCAAAGATGTGCAGCTGATCAAGTTGCTGAGTCTACTGTCGCCGTTGTTAGTCTTCCAAATGATGAGATGAAAGGAAGGATTATTGGCAGAGAGGGTAGAAATATTAGAGCAATTGAATCAATAACTGGAGTTGATCTTATTATAGATGACACTCCAGAGGCTGTGGTTTTATCTTGTTTTGATCCAATTAGAAGAGAAATTGCAAGAGTGGCTCTTGAAAAATTAGTAAATGATGGAAGGATTCATCCTACTAAGATAGAGGAAACTGTTGAAAAAGCAAGAAATGAAGTTGAAACAATTATCAAAGAGTCAGGAGAACAAGCAGCTTATGATGCTGGCGTGCATGGACTTCATCCAGAAATTATTAAATATCTTGGAAGACTTAAATATAGGACAAGTTACGGACAAAATAATCTTAAACACTCTGTCGAAGTTTCTGAAATTGCTGGAATTTTAGCTAGCGAAATTGGAGCTGATGTTAAGCTTGCTAAAAGAGGCGGTCTTCTTCACGATTTAGGAAAATCAATTGATAGAAATCTTGATGCTCCTCATGTAGATATAGGAGTTGAAATTGCAAGAAAATATCATGAATCTGAATATGTAATTAATGCAATAGAATCTCACCATGGAGATGTAGAGCCTAATTGTGTAGAATCTGTACTAGTTCAAGCAGCTGATGCTATTTCTGCTGCAAGACCAGGAGCTAGACGAGAAACTGTTGAATCTTATATTCAAAGGCTTGAAAAGCTTGAAGAAATTGCGAATGAATTTGAAGGAATTGAAAATTCTTATGCTGTTCAAGCTGGTCGAGAAATTCGAATAATAGTAAAACCTGAAAAAATCTCTGAGGCAGAAATTACTATTACTGCTAGAGAAGTTGTAAAAAGAATAGAATCTGAGCTAGATTTCCCTGGACAAATTAAAGTCAATGTCATAAGAGAAACTAGAGCAGTTGAATACGCTAAATAAAGAAAGCCTGACATTTGTCAGGTTTTTGTTTTGTATTTGGAGGTGATAAAATTTGATTAATTCGAATTTAATAGACGATTTTTTAGACTATATGAAAGCTACCAAAGGCTCTTCTGATAATACAATTAGAGAATATTATTATGATCTTAGAATTTTCGTAAGATTTATAAAAAGAAGAAAAAATCTTGCAGAAGGAATAGAAAATTTTGATGATATACCTGTTGAAGATATTACTCCAGAGATTTTAGAAAGTGTAACTAAACAAGATATTTATGCTTACAATGCTTTTTTGGAAAGAGAACGAAAAATTTCCAATAGATCTAAATTTAGAAAAATATCTTCTGTTAGAAGTTTTTATAATTATTTATATTCAAAGATTGAAGTTATAAAGAAAAATCCAATTATAGATATTGACATGCCAAAAATTGAAAAGACACTTCCAGTTTACTTAACCTTAGATGAAAGTTTAAATCTATTGAAAACCATTGAAAAATCTAAAATGAAATTAGTTTATAAGAAAAGAGATTATGCAATAGTTACTTTATTTTTAAATTGCGGAATGCGTCTTTCTGAACTTTCAGGAATCAATATTTCACATCTAAAAGAAGATAATACTTTAAAAGTAATAGGAAAAGGTAATAAAGAGAGGACAATTTATCTAAATGAGGCTTCAGTATATGCAATTCAAGAATATTTGAAGTTAAGACCTCAAATTGAGGATGATGCTTTATTTCTTTCAATGAGAGAACAGAGAATGAGCAATAGATCAATTCAGCATATGATTGAAAAACATATGAAAAATTCTGGTCTTGATACAAATAAATATTCTGTTCACAAATTAAGGCATACTGCGGCAACACTTTTATATGAATATGGCAATGCCGATATAAGGTCTCTTCAAGAAATTTTGGGACACGAGTCTGTCAATACAACTGAAATTTATACTCATGTGAATAAAAAATCATTGAAAAAAATGGTAGAGTCTAATCCACTTGCAAATATTAAAGATGAAAATAATAAATAGTCAAATCAGGAGGAAAAAATGAAAAAATTAAGATCATTATTGTCAATAGGAATTATGTCAGTTGTTCTATCTACATCTGTTTTTGCAGCAGGTAAACTTCCAAAAAGCGCTTTAGATCAAAATGTAAATATATATATTAATAATTCTTTGCAGTCTATACCAGAAGATATGGGAAGAGCGTATTTAGACAAAAATACTGATAGAGTTATGGTTCCAATAAGATACATTTCTGAAAATTTAGGAGCAAAAATAAATTTTTATCAAAAAAATCAATCAAATACTAGAGGGATTTTAATAGGAGCAATAGATGTACTAGTTGAGCTTGATATAGATTCTACAAAAGCTAAAGTTAATAAAAATGGTCAAGAATCAATTGTAGATCTCGATTCTGCCGCTATATTATGTGATGGTAGGACTTATGTTCCAATAAGATTTATCTCTGAAACTCTTGGTCTTGATGTAGAGTGGAAAAATGACTCTGTTTATATCTCTGGATCTTTTAAAACAAAAGGAGCTAGATATGGGCACGAAGAAAACAGCGTGGAATCCTCTGGAGATTCAAAAATAAAAAATAATGACAAAAATAAAGTATCTAATAAATTAGAAAAGATAGAAGAAAAAAATAATAAAGATAATTCAAATTCATTATTTGATTAAAAACTAATAAAATTTATAGTTAATGATTTAGTAATTATAAATTTATATAATTGATGAATTAAACAATAGTTGATAGAAGAGATGAGTTCATTATAAATAAAATTTTAAATATAAAGTCAAAAAAATAGTCACAAAATGATAATTTTGTGACTATTTTTTTATGTAATTTTTATAAAACTACAATTAATCCATGTATCTTAATCATTTTAATAATTATAAAATTACATTAGATTAATATTTATTCAATGTAATATAATTTAATTTGAGTTTTGAGATTAAACTAAAAAATAATTTTTATGTTATTTATATGTTATGAATATTCTTTTGTAACTTAAAAACTATTGTTGTTCTTATTTAATAATGTTAAATTATATATTTTATTGTACATCTGTATTCAAATTTATCTTTAAGTGAAATGTACGTTTAGTGCATTTGTTCTAAAGTTTATTTTCTAACTTGTAAAAGTATGTTATAATTATTTTTAGGTGATTAAATGTCTTTAGACGGTACTGTTATAAAAAATTTAGTTTATGAAATAAAAAATGAAATTGTAAATGGAAGAATTGATAAAATATATCAAAAAAATAATGACTTACTTATAAATATTAGGGCTCATGGAGAAAAAAGGAGGCTATTTATTTCCCTTTCTGGAAGTCCAAGAATGTATTTTAGTAACGAATTATTTGATAGTCCACAAAATCCTCCAGCTTTTTGTATGCTTCTTAGAAAACACCTTGAAAATAACCAAATTATCAGTGTTTGCCAATATAAAATGGATAGAATTATAAAAATTTTAGTTAAATCCAAGGATGAATTAGGTGAATTTAGTGAAAAAGCTTTAGTTATAGAATTAATGGGAAAACATTCAAATGTTATTTTAATTGATAACGATTCTAAAAAAATAATTGATTCTCTTATTAGAGTGAATTTCAATGTGTCTAGAGTAAGAGAAATTCTTCCAGGACTATTTTATAATCCAGAAGATATATCAAATGGATTTGATCCAACTAAAACTGAAAATATTGCTAATGTAATTACAAAATCTGAAAAAAATTTGAACTTAAAGTCTTTTTTTATAAAGTCTTTTACTGGTATAAGTCCTCAAATGTGTACAGAAATTGAAAGTAGATGTTACATAGATTTTAAAAGAACTTTAGCATCTCTATCTGAAAATGAAATAATTAATATAGATAATACGTTTTTGCAAATTTTTAGAGAAGTTAAAAATAATAATTTTACTCCAATAAAAATTTATAGAGACGGTATTTTTAAAGACTTCTATTCAATTGATTTAGAATCAATTAACGCTAAAGACAAAATAAAGGTTGATAGTATCTCTTCTCTATTAGAAGAATTTTATAATTCTAAATTTTTAAGAGATTCATTAGGTTCTAAAAGCAGTGAGCTAAGAAAATCTATAAACAAACAAATTAATAAGCTATCTAAAAAAGTTTCTAACCAATCTAATGAATTAAATATTGCATTAAATCGTGAGCAATTTAAAGTCTATGCAGATTTATTATCTTCTAATTTTCATAAAATAAAAAAAGGAGATAATTCTGTTGTTGTTGAAAATTTTTATAATGAAATGGAATCTATAGAAATTCCTCTTGATCCGAAATTAGATGGTCCATCCAATGCTTCTAAATACTATAAAAAATATTCAAAACTTAAGAATGCAGCAATTTTTTTAAATGAACAAATAGAAATGGGAAACTCTGAAATAAATTATCTAAAATCTATACTTTTAAACATAGATTTTGCACAAACACCTGATGAAATAGATGAACTTTACGAGGAATTAGAAAAATCTGGATATTTAAAAAAGAAAAATAAAAATAAGAAAAATAAGAAAAAAGATTCAAAAGAAAATTATATTAAAATAAAAACAGATGATGGTTTTGATATATATATAGGTAAAAATAATATACAAAATGATTATTTAACTTTAAAAAAGGCAAATAAAAATGACCTTTGGTTTCATGTTAAAGATGCCCCAGGTTCTCATGTGATATTGAAAAATGATAATAGAGAGTTTTCAAATAAAGCACTTTTAAGTGCTGCAAAACTTGCAGCAAAATATAGTTCTCTTTCTAAATCGCAAAATATCCCCATTGATTACACTTTTAAAATGAATGTAAAAAGACACCCAGCAAAAAAACCTGGTCTTGTTACTTACACAAGTTATAAAACAATAAATATAAATCTATAAAAAAAGAATAAGGTGCTTCCCTTATTCTTCATCTTCGTCTAATATATTAAGTCTAGTTAGAACTAATTTATAACCATCTGCCCCATAATTTAAAGATCTATTAATTCTTGAAATAGTGGCAGTAGATGCACCAGTTTCATTTTCGATATCATGATAAGTTTTATTCTTTACAAGTAATTTCACAACTTCTAGTCTTTGTGCAATTGCTTGTAATTCTTTTACAGTACAAATATCTTCAAAGAATCTATAACATTCTTCTACATTTTCTAAAAGTAAAATAGCTTCAAATAAGCCATCTACATCTCTACTTTTTATTTTTGAGTCGTAAATCATTACACTTTCTCCTCCTACTTAAAGTAAATATACTAAAATATATGAACAATTAGTATTTCCACTAATATATTAACAATTTTACTAACTAAAGTCAAGATTAAAATCATTGATTATATACACTTACTTCGCTTATACCTTTTTTATTTTTAACTTGAAACGCTTTGTCGCATATTTGAGATAAATGAGAATTATGTGTAACCATAATTATTTGTCTATCAAATAAATTGCTAGATTTTTTTAAGAACTCTCCCAAATTAAAAATATAATCATCACTCACATGCTTACCAGGTTCATCTAAAATTAAAGGACCAGATAATTTTGGTTGATTTAATTCAACAAAAGCAATTCTAAGCGCAAGTGAAATAACATCTACAATTCCACCACCTCTTGCTATTTCAGGTTTTGTCTTGACACTGTACCCTTCTGGATAATTACTTCTGACAAAAAATTCTGCAACAGGCACAGATCGAGATTCTGAAAGCTCTATTAAAAATTCAATATCAGTTTCAAAAATAAATTGGAGACATTTTGTTACAGTATCTTCTATTTGTCTTTTAGATTGTTCTCTTGCAAATTCAGATGTTTTCTGAAATAAAAGTGAAACTTGCGTGAGTACATCTTCGTATTTTTGCTTCTCTTCTAATTCATCATTGATTTTATTTAACTGTTCAGTTAAAATTTCTACTTTGCCCTCTTCACTTACAATTTTATTGTTTAATTTATTTAATTTTAAATCAAGCTCTTTTAAATCCAAAAAAATCACAACCTAGGCATTAAATCATCGGCTTGTTTAAATAGATTATCTATTTCGTCTTTTAAACGTTCACTTTCACTCTCGAGATCTTCAGGTTTTATACCAAGTTTTTCAATCTCTTCTAGCAAATCCTTCTTCTGTGTGTTTAATTGTTCAAGTCTTGCTTCAGACTTATACTTCATGTTTTTTAATCTATCTAATTGGTCTTTTAAATTCTTTAAATTTTCTTCGTAATTCATTTAATCATTCCTCAAATGGTTTTTAATATGTTGTGCTGAATCCTTAGTTATAGTACTGTAACAAAAAGGACAAACTCCCAAATCTAAAATTGTTTTTTCATAAATATCAGTGTTATTTTTTATATCATAATTTAGTTTATTAATAGTTTTTCTTTCTCTTTCAATTTCAATAGATTTATTATCTAAATCATTTAATAATTTCTCTAAACTATTTAATAATAATACATTGGCAGTAATCTTTTGGAAAATTTCATCTAAAGCTTCATTATTTGTAAAATTCTTTATATATTCTTTTCCGCAGTCTAAACTAGTTTGAATCTTTTTCAAATTTTCACTATTATTATGAATTAAATAGTATTCATTTAAATTAGTTTCAATTTTTTTTATTAAATTTTCTATTTTTTCAGCATTTTTAAAAATTTTCAATTTCAGTATTTGTCTTATAAATAGATTTAGAGATTTTAGTAAAAGTTTTATTTAAACTTTCGTATAATGCCAAATTATCTTTTTTTCTATTTATGGCGTGTATAACATCAGAATATTTTTCTAAGTTTTTTAGTTTATTTAAATCATTTTTTACAGAAATAATTTCAGTATCAGTATTATTATATTTATATAAAAGATTTTCAAAATTATTTTTCTTCAAAGTATATACTTTAAGTTTTTCATATATTAAGTCTATATTCTCTAAATTCTTTAGTTTGTTAATTAAATTAACATTCTCTTTTATTTCACTTTTATTAGTATTATAAACCTTTTTTAAGTGAGAAACATTTTCCAATCTAGATTGAAGCTCATATATATTATTTCTAATTTTTAAAATTTTTTCATATTTTAATTTATAATTTTCAATATATTCAAATTCTTTTATTTTGTTTTCAAGTTCTTTTTTAGATAAATTGAGAGAATCAATATCCTGTCTTATTCTTTTATTATCTTTGACAACACTTCTTAGAGCATCATCTAAATAATTTACTCCAAGAAGTCTTCCAATTGCAGAAGCTCTAAATGAAGGTTGTTCATTTAAAAGAAAGGGACCATCAAGTTGTTCTGCTATATTTAAAATAACTTTACTATTAGAACTATCGAGTACCACCTTATACATATTAGTAATATCAGATATTTCTTTTGGAACGTCAACTCCAAATCCTTCAAAAAGCCTTTCATTTCCTGAAGTGTCTAATAAATAATAAGAGTTTTTTGAAGGCGTCTTTTTTCTTTGAACCACAACTCCATTGGAAAAAACGACTTTAACAGAAACATCTCTTTCTCCCTGTCTAATAAAATAGTCACCCTTAGGTTCATTATATAAAGCCCATTTTATAGCTCTCAATATTGCAGTTTTACCTACATCAGAATTTCCTAAAATTACATTTAATCCTCGATCAAATTTCATTTCTGTATAATCGTGAGACTGAAAATTATTAAGTTCAACTTTTTTTATATATATCATTAATAGTCAGCTCCATCTATTTGAGCTTTTTCAACTCTTTTTAAGGCTTCTTTTTTTACATTATCAGAAATATTCTCGCTCTTAGATATTTTTAAAAGCAAATCAAAAATATCTAAACTTCTATAATCTGAAGTAGAATCAATAATTTCTTTAAATTCAGCGAGTTTTATACCTTTAAATTGATGCCTTTCCATCTCGGATCTGTCTAGAATTTCTTCTCCTGGTTTAGCAGATTTTAAATATCTATTTTCTATTTTTATACCATCATTTAAAGTGATAATATTCACTTTAGGTTTTCGTGAAATTTCCGCCTTAGAATTTGAAATCCTCATCAAAGCCCCTGGATTGACAAAATATTTGTTATCTATTTTTACAGTATTAAATCCAAAATGA
Organism: Peptoniphilus rhinitidis 1-13; assembly: GCF_000246925.1. Classification (NCBI taxonomy): domain Bacteria; kingdom Bacillati; phylum Bacillota; class Tissierellia; order Tissierellales; family Peptoniphilaceae; genus Peptoniphilus; species Peptoniphilus lacydonensis. Next base: position 217,946 of record NZ_BAEW01000001.1, read on the forward strand.
TAATGTCCAGCTAAAGTAATGTCAGCTTTAGTGTCTTTTATATCATCAATTAAAGTGTGAGAAACTTCTTTAATGAAAGGTTTATCAATGAGAAAGCCATGAGTCATATGAATAGAATATTTACAAGAACTATCGACTTCATCAATAATGTAATTTTTACGATTTTCTTTTTCGTCCATAGAATAAACATAAGGCGAACCAGTGAGTTGGACTCTAATATCTTTTTCTAGAATTATTTTTTTATAATTTACCAAATTCATAACTCCAAGATTGCACAAAAGTCCAAGCATTGTTCTATCTAATGTATCAGGATTATGGCCAAAAATATCATGATTCCCACTTATTATATATATGGGAGCTTTAAAATCTTGAAATATCTTTGCAAATTCAGAAACTATACTGACAGAAACATCTGGCCTATCAAATAAATCTCCACCATGTAGAACAAAATCTATTTTTTCTTCTTTTACAATATTAGAAATTTCATTTAATTTGTCTTTTAAAGTTTCGTGATAATCATCTAGTCTATTTTGAGGACTAGTACCTCTAATATGAGTATCTGTAAAATAAAGTAATTTCAAGAAATCACGCCTTATTCACCATCTAGAAAATTTTCAGAAGCAGTTTCATCATTTTCATCATCTAATAAATTGTAATGAACTCTCACTTTATGTTCAATTTCATCTAAAAGTTCTTGATGTTCTTCTAAATAATCTTTTGCATTTTCTCTTCCTTGTCCAAGCCTTTCTTCTTCGTAAGAATACCAAGCTCCAGCTTTTTTTACTATATCTGCTTCTGCAGCTACATCTAAAATATTGCCTGTTTTTGAAATACCTTTCCCATACATTACATCAAATTCCGCTTGTCTAAATGGTGGAGCAATTTTATTTTTTACAACTTTTACTCTAACTCTATTTCCAACTATTTCGTCACCTTTTTTTATGTTTTCTGACCTTCTAATGTCAAGTCTAACTGAAGAATAAAATTTTAAAGCTCTTCCACCTGTTGTAGTTTCAGGATTGCCAAACATTACTCCAACCTTTTCTCTAAGTTGATTTATAAAAACTACAGTACATTTAGACTTATTAATTGCTCCAGTGAGTTTTCTAAGTGCTTGAGACATAAGTCGTGCCTGAAGACCTATTTGTGTTGCACCCATTTCACCATCAATTTCTGCCTTAGGAACTAGTGCTGCAACAGAATCAATAACTACTAATTCAACAGCATTTGATCTAACCAAAGCTTCTGTAATTTCTAGAGCTTGTTCTCCTGTATCTGGTTGTGAAATAATTAAATTTTCAATATCTACACCTAAATTTTTTGCATACCCAGGATCAAGTGCGTGTTCAGCGTCTACAAAGGCTCCAGTTCCCCCCATTTTTTGTGCTTCAGCAAGCATATGAAGAGCTAAAGTAGTTTTCCCAGAAGATTCTGGTCCATAAATCTCAATAATTCTTCCCTTTGGAATACCACCTATGCCAAGAGCTATATCTAGAGCGAGAGAACCTGTTGGTATAGAATCAATATCAAGCCTCACATCATCTCCAAGAATCATGACAGATCCTTCACCATACTGTTTTTCAATTTTTGATAAAACATTGTGTAGAGCATCTTGTTTTTCTTTGTTTAGTTTTTCGTTATCAATTTTATTATTTTTCATATTTACTCCTTAAAATTTTTTCTAAGAACAAAAAGTATTTGTGATAATACTCTATTCACAGTGCTCATTCTTATTTTATTTCTATCTCCATTAAAAAAATAATGTTTAACATAATAGTCATCATCTGAAAAATAAATACATGTATATACATTTCCAACTTCAGTTTCAGAAGAGTTTGGCCCAGCCTCTCCAGTTGTTGCAACACCTATATCAGATCCAGATTTATTTTTTATTCCTTTTGCCATCTCATAAGCTGTTTCATAACTAATGGCACCATGCTCTTTTAAAGTTTTTGTAGGAACAGAGAGATTTTTATTTTTTGAATCATTAGAATAAGTAACGAAAGAAGTTTCCATGACCTTTGAAGCCCCACTTATATCAGTTATTGCTGAACTAAGCATTCCTCCAGTAATTGATTCTGCAAAGGAAATTTTTAAATTATTTTTTCTCAAAATTCTAACAATTTGTTCAGATACATCTTCATTATTTTCAGAATATACATGAGTATTAAATTCAGAATAAAGGGATTCTACAACTTTTTGAATTGATGTAGTTAAAATGTCTTTTTCTTTATCTTTTCCAATTATTTTGACTTCTGTGTAAGTTCCGTGAGCAAATGTATTTATACTTACATTTCTGTCAAAGTTCATTTTTCTAATTCTATCTTCTATTATAGACTCTCCAAGACCAATAATGTCTACTGATTTTACGATTATATTATCTTCAGTAAAAGATTTATTTGAAAGATAAAAGTCAAGCATAGGTTCCATTTCATTAGGCGGACCAGGTAATAAAATTATTTTTTTACCTTCAAATTCAATAGATTCTCCTAGAGCAACACCCCAATTGTTTTCAATTTTTTCAGAGCCTTCAATTAACATAACTTGTTTTAAATTATTAGGAGTCATTGTACTTCTATACTTTGAGAATCTATTTTCCATTTTCAATTTTTCTTCTTCATCTATATAGATGGGTCTATTTAAAAATTTTGCCACTGCTTCTTTTGTAATATCATCCTCAGTTGGACCTAGACCTCCACTAATAATTATTAAATCAGAATTTTTAGTGCAATAATTTAGTTCTCTTACAATCTCATCTAAGTTGTCATCAACAGAAACTTGTCTAATAATTTCTATTCCGATATCTGTTAATTTTTCCGATATATATTTTGAATTTGAGTTTAAAATAGATCCTATTAAAATCTCTTTTCCTATTGTCAATATTGAAGCTTTCATAAATCACCTTAAATATTATCCAAATCAAGAACTTTTTTATTCTTAATAATATAATCTGCTCCGGATATTACTGTAAAAATAACTGCTAAATAAAATATACCCATTCCTGTATGTCTTAGAGATTGAACTCCCGTTAAAAGTAAAATATTAGAAATTAGTTGAGTAACAGTTTTAAATTTTCCAAGGGGGCTTGCAGCTATCGTAATATTTTCTGATGCAGCTATAATCCTAAAACCAGTTATAGTAAATTCTCTTGCAATTATTATAATTACTGCCCATGCAGGTATCTCATCAAAACTAACAAGCATAATCATTGCAGAGCATACAAGAATTTTGTCAGCAAGAGGATCTGCAAATTTTCCAAAATTAGTTACTAAATTATCACGCCTTGCAAGGTATCCATCTAAAAAATCTGTAAAAGAAGCAATCGCAAATATTAAAGTTGCAATTATTCTTGAACCATTAAAATCTAAATACATAAATATTATAAAAATAGGAACCATAAGAGTTCTCAAAAGTGTCAATTTGTTTGGAGTATTCATATTACATCACCTACTAAATCATAATCTAAAGTATCTACAATATTTACATTTATAAAATTTCCAATTTCTAAATTCTTATCTGAAAAAACATAGGTAACTCCATCAATTTCTGGTGCATCCATGTATGTTCTTCCAACATAATTATTTTCATCAATTTTTTCTTCTATTAAAACTTCTAAATTTTTACCTAAGTTTTTAGAAAGTAGTTCTCTTGAAATTTCACTTTGAATATACATTATTTCTTCTTTTCGAGTTTTTTTAGTATTTTCATCTATTTGTTTTCTCATAAGTGAAGCTTTTGTCCCTTCCTCCTTAGAATATTCAAAAACTCCTAATTTATCAAATTTTGTTTTTTCTACAAAATCAACTAATTCTTTAAAATCATTGTCACTTTCCTCTGGAAATCCGACAATAAGTGTTGTTCTTATTATAATTTCTGGTACTGATTTTCTCAATTCATTAATTGTTTTTATTATATGATCTTTATTAGTTTTTCTTTCCATATTTCTTAAAACATTATCGGAAATATGTTGTAATGGCATATCGACATATTTTAAAAGCTTTTCATTATCTCTAAATTCTTCAATTAAATCTTCTGTAAAATGATCCGGATATAAATACATAACTCTTATCCATTTTAGATTTTCTATTTTAGAAATTTCTTTAATTAATTTTGCAAGAGAATATTTAGAGTAAAGATCAATACCATAATCAGTAGTATTTTGTGCTATTAGAATAATCTCTCTTGTACCTTTTTCTACTAAGTATTCAACTTCGGAATAAATATCTTCAATTTTTCGAGATCTATTCTTCCCTCGAAGTGATGGAATTATACAATAAGAACAATTATTGTTACATCCCTCAGATATTTTTACATATTCTGTAATATTAACAATCTCTTTTTTAACACCTTCAATATATGCTGAATTTAAATTGTCAGTTTTTACAAAAATATTTCCTTTAAGACTTCTATCTAAAAGTTCATTAATATAATTTATGTTACCAGTCCCAATAATTCCATCAATTTCGGGTATTTCTTTCAAGAGTTCTTCAGGATACCTTTGTGCCAAACAACCAGAAAGTAGAACTTTTTTGCACTTTCCACTTTTTTTATATTCAATAGATTCCAAAATAGTGTCAATAGATTCTTCCTTAGCAGCATCAATAAATCCACAAGTGTTTACTATCAATATATCAGCATCATTTGGATTATTTACCATTTTATATTTATCTCTATTCAGAAGAGAATACATCATAGAAGAGTCCACTTCATTTTTTGAACATCCGAGTGTAACTATATGCACATTATTCATCTTTATCACCTAAAATTATTTCTATTTCATCCTTAGTTTTTAAAAGTTTTCTAGGCTTTGATCCTTCATGAGGACCAATTATTCCCATTTCTTCCATTTGATCTACAATTCTTCCAGCTCTTGAATATCCAACTTTTAATTTTCGCTGTATATAAGATATAGATGCCTGTTCATCATTAATTACAAGTTCAACGGCTTCTTTGAAAAGAGGATCTTTATCATCATCAATTTTAACTTTTTTGTTTTCAATTGCCTTTTCAATTTTAGATTCCACGTTGTTTTTTATTTGATTATTATTTTTAACAAAATCTACAACTCTTTCAACTTCAGCATCACTTATGAAAGCACCTTGAATTCTTTTTGGTTTAGGGTACTTACTAGGATAAAATAACATATCCCCCTTGCCTAAGAGTTTTTCAGCTCCTCCCATATCTAGGATAGTCCTGGAGTCAACAGAAGATGCCACAGCAAAAGCAATTCTGGAAGGAATATTTGCTTTTATTGTACCTGTTATTACATCGACTGAAGGTCTTTGTGTTGCCAAAATTAAATGCATACCGGCGGCTCTTGCTTTCTGTGCAAGTCTTGCAATATATTCTTCTATCTCTTTTGACGCCACCATCATAAGATCAGCAAGTTCATCTACTATAATCAGAATTTTAGGTAATTTTTCATCTTCCCTACCTTGTTCTGTCATTTTTATATTGAACCCTTTCAAATCTCTAACATGATTTTCTGCAAATAACTCATATCTTTTTTCCATTTCATCAACAGCCCAATTTAAAGCAAAAGCTGCTTTTTTTGGATTAGTTACTACATCAATTAAGAGATGAGGTATTCCATTATAAACACTAAGTTCGACAACTTTAGGGTCAATTAACATTAGTTTTACATCTTTTGGCGATGATTTATAAATAATGCTAGTTATAATTGAATTTATACAAACTGATTTACCAGAACCTGTCGCTCCAGCTATTAAAAGATGAGGCATATCTTCTATTCCCGACAATAGAATATTTCCCTCAACATCTTTACCCAAAGTTAGTGGAATTTCTGACTTAATATTTTTAAATTCTCTTGAATCAATTAGTTCTCTAAGAGAAACTGCATCTTTTTCTTTATTTGGAACTTCTATGCCAACAACGGTTTTCCCAGGAATAGGAGCTTCAATTCTAAGGTCTGAACTTGCAAGAGCCATTGCAATATTATCACTTAATCCTACAATTTTAGACAACTTTATTCCAGGAGCTGGTTTTAATTCATATGAAGTAATTACAGGGCCGCGATTTATAGCTACAACTTTTGCATCAATACCAAAGTTTTTCATTGTTTCTTCAATAATTTTTCCCTTTTCAATTACTTCATTTTTTGAAAATCGTCCTTTTACCTTTGCAAAGTCAAGCAATGCAATATCAGGATAAGTATAAATAAATTCTTCTTTATTTTTATTTTCTATATCATCTTTTAGAGTATCTTTGACATCTTCTATTTCTAATACTTGAAAATCTGTTAAATTGTTGTCAACATTCTTATTTTCTCGACTTCCTAATTTATTAGTTTCAATACTTTCATCAGAATAATCTTTAATAATTAAATTTTCTGTAAAAATTTCTTCTTCTGAATTATAATGATTAGTTCCAGAAGTTGATAAATCTTTTCTTTTTTTCCCTTTTTCTTTTAATTTTTCTTTTTCCAATTTTTTTCTTTGCTTTTCTTTTAGTTTTAGCTCTCTTTCAGATTTCTTTTCTTGAAAATTTTTCTTTTTATCCTCAAAATATTCTCCAATATCTTCTGCAAACATAATTATTTGATCTATATTTATTTTAAGCATAAAGTAAATTGACGCTATAATTATAATTCCAAGAACTAAATAAGTGCCTAGTGGCCCTAAAAGTTTATATGAAAAAAATCCAAAGATAGCACCTATGACTCCTCCGCTTCTTGTTATGTCCATATATTCAGTGGATTTAATAATTCTGTCAATTAAAGTCATGTCTGTGTCTTTTGAACCGTCTAAAAAGATTAAAATACACAAAAATATTACAAGAGAACAAGTTATATATCTTTTCATATGAAGTTTTGTAGAAGTTAAATTAAAAAGAATACCCCAAAAGATTAAAAGAAGCGGAATCAAAAAGTTTGCAGAACCAGCTATAACTGAAAATAATTTATAAATTAAACTGCCAATTAATCCCATATTCTGACTGTAAAGAGAAATAAAAAATACTATTCCAATTACTATTAAAAATAGTCCCATAATTTCTTTGCCAGAAGTGCTGCTAGAACGATTATTTCTTTTTTTTACTTTTTTTGTACTTTTTTTCTTAACATTTTTGTTTTTTACCACGAAGATAGCACCTCATTAATATTATAACAATTTGTGCTCTTAAAGACCAGTGTGACCAAATCCTCCGTCACTTCTTTTGGTGTTATTTATTTTTTCAACTTCTTGTATTTCTGGGATTTCTATTTTCATAAATACGAGTTGCGCAATTCTTTCCCCATCTTTTATTACAACAGTTTCTTTACTCATATTTATTAAAATTATTTTTAATTCTCCTCTGTAATCTGAGTCAATAGTACCAATTCCATTTGGAAGACCCAGACCTTTTTTTAATGCGAGCCCAGATCTAGCTCTTACTTGTGCTTCATATCCCTTTTCAAATTCAAGAAATAATCCAGTTGGAACTAATACCCTATCAAAAGGTTCTATAATTAACTCATTATCTAAATTAGCTCTCAAATCCATGCCAGATGATCCAGAGGTTTCATATTCTGGTAAAGGATGCTTACTTTTATTTATAATTTTTAATTTCATAAAATCTCCTTTAAAAAATCGCATTAAAATATATATTAATGCGACTGAATTTTTATACTATTTATCTTGTTCTTCTTTACTATCTTCTCTTTTTAGAATAGCTTTCCTTGAAAGTGAAATTTTTCCAGTTTCATCAGAAATATCTATTACTTTAACCTCAACAGTATCTCCAACTTTTAAAACATCTTCTACGTTTTTTGTTCTTTCATGGGCAATTTCTGATATATGCAAAAGTCCTTCTGTTCCTTTTTTAATTTCAACAAAAGCACCAAATTTCACAATTTTTTTAACTTTTCCAGTGTAAACTTCTCCAACTTCTATATCCTTAACAATATCTTCTATAATTGATATCGCTTCTTTTGCCTTATCATCATCATCGGAAAGTATGGAAATTCTTCCATCATCATCAATATCGATTTTAACACCAGTTTGTTCGATGATTTTATTTATAATTTTTCCACCAACACCTATAACTTCTCCAATTCTTTCAGGATCAATTGAAATCATATGAATTATTGGTGCATATTTAGAAAGTTCTTCTCTTGGTTTTTCTATTGTAGTTGCGATGTGATCAAGAATTTCAAATCTTGCAACCTTAGCTCTTTCAAGAGCAACTTCTAATATTTCTTTTTTTATTCCTTCAACTTTAATATCCATTTGAATAGCTGTTATACCTTTTCTAGTTCCAGCTACTTTAAAGTCCATATCTCCGAAGTGATCTTCAAGTCCTTGTATATCTGTTAAAATTTTTATTATTTCATTTTCTTCTATTAATCCCATGGCAATACCTGCAACTGGTGCTTTTATAGGAACTCCTGCATCCATAAGTGCAAGTGTAGAACCACATATAGAGGCTTGTGAAGATGAGCCATTAGAAGATAATACTTCAGATACAACTCTAATAGTATATGGAAAAGTTTCACTGTCAGGAATTACTGGAATCAAAGCTCTTTCAGCAAGAGCACCATGTCCTATCTCACGCCTTCCAGGAGATCTTGATGGTTTAGTATCTCCTACGCAAAACCCAGGGAAATTGTAATGATGTATATATCTTTTAGGTTTATCATCGCCAAGTCCATCTATAACCTGTTCTTCAGATATTGCCCCTAAAGTTGCAATTGAAAGTACTTGAGTTTGTCCCCTAGTGAATAGTCCAGAACCATGAGTTCTTGGTAAAATCCCGACTTCTGATGAAAGTGGCCTTATTTCAGTTAACTTTCTATCATCAGGTCTTCTTTCATCTTCTAAAATGCCGCGTCTTACTTCAGTAACTTCAATTTCTTCTAAGGCCGCTTCAATGTCATTTGCATTCTCTTCCATTAAATCCTTAAAATGTTCACGAATATTTTCTTTTGCGGCATTAGTTTTTTCAACTCTTACAACTTTATCTTTTTGCCTGATTGCGTCTATAAGAAGTTCTTGTCCATATTCCTTTACCTTAGAAACAATTTCTTCATCAGCTTTAAAGACTTCATAATCTGATTTTTCTTTTCCAATATCATTTGTGATTTCTTTAATGAAAGAGCAGATTTCTTTTATGACTTCATGTCCTTCTAAAATTGCTTCTAACATTTCAGATTCACTTACTTCTTGTGCTCCAGCTTCAACCATCATAATTGCAGATTCTGTTCCAGAAAGAGAAAGGTTAATTAATGATTTATTCCTTTCCTCTTCACTTGGATTTATAACATATTTCCCATCAATAAACCCAACTTCAACAGATCCAGTAGGCCCGTCAAAAGGAATATCTGAGATGCAAAGTGCAATGGATGATCCTATCATTGAAGCTATCTCTGGAGAATGATCTTGATCAACACTTAGGACAGTTGCAACAATATGAACATCATTTCTATATCCTTCAGGGAAAAGAGGTCTAAGAGGTCTGTCAATTAATCTTGCAGAAAGTGTAGCCTTTTCACTTGGTCTTCCCTCTCTTTTTATAAATCCACCAGGAATCTTACCAACGGCATACATTTTTTCTTCATAATCAACACTTAGAGGAAAAAAATCGATTCCCTCTCTCGGCTTTGAAGAAGAAGTGGCTGTAACAAGTACAACAGTTTCTCCATATTGAACTAAACAAGCGCCATTTGCTTGTTCAGCAACTTTTCCAATTGTTACCTTTAGTTGGGAACCAGCAAGATCCATTGTATAAACTTTTTCCATTATTTCCTCCTTTTAATAAGAAAGAGCGGAATTACCGCTCCTATTATCCCCTTATTTGTAATTTTTTAATAAGTGTACGATATCTTTCTATATCCTTATTTTTTAAATATCTCAATAAATTTCTTCTTTTACCAACCATTTTTAGAAGCCCTCTTCTTGAATGATGGTCTTTTTTGTGAGTTCTTAAATGTTCATTTAAATCGTTAATTCTTCTAGTAAGAATTGCAATTTGAACTTCTGGTGATCCAGTATCACCTTCATGAGTCTTGAATTCATCAATAATAATTTGTTTCATTTCTTTTTCTAACATATTTTTCCTCCTAAATTTTAATAAAGCTAATCAAAGTACACGTCGAGGAGCGTCGAACTGTGAATAGCTATTTAACCTTATATATCTTACCATGAATTTATATTAATGTAAAGTTATCTGTTTTTTGTAATTAAAACATCCTTTGCAATTTGTTCAAACAATTCCTCTACATTATTAAATTTTAGCTCAGGTCTTACAAAATTTAAAATTTCAAGTTCAACAAGTTTTCCATATATATCACGATTAAAGTTCAAAATATGTGATTCGATTTTTACTCCATTATTTTCAACTGTTGGATTGGTTCCAATATTTGTAGAAGCCTTGTATTTTTTTCCGTCAATTAAAATATTTGTATCATAAACTCCATGTTTTGGTATTACAAAATTATCTATTAGTTCTAGATTTGCAGTTGGAAAACCCATTTTTTTTCCAAGACCTTTAGCATGAATAATTTTTCCAATTAATTTATAAGGTCTTGTAAGCAATAAATTTGCTTCTCCTATTCTTCCTTTTTCAATTAATTCTCTTATATGAGATGATGAGATTTTCTCGCCCTTGAATTTTATTTGGTCAACAATATAAACAGAGTCAAATAGATACTTATTTTTTATTAAAAAATCAATATTTCCTGATTTTTTATAACCATAAGTATAGTCATACCCTACTACAACTCCTTTAATTTTTAGATTTTTAGATAAAAAATCTTTTAAAAAATTAATAGGACTATAAGTCATAAATTCTTTTGTAAAATCTATTAAATAAACTATGTCTACTCCAAGACTTTCAAGTATTTCAAACTTCGTCTTATTTGTAGTTAGTATATCTTTTTTACCAACTTTTATAACATTATCAGTGTGCTCTTTAAAAAGTAAGAGGCTTGACTTAATATTTAATTTTTGTGCATCTTTAATCGCTTTATTTATAAGTTCTATATGCCCTTTGTGAAGTCCATCAAAATTTCCAAGGGCAATTACTGATTCTTCACTTGCAACATAATTTAAATCAATTTCAATTATTCTCATAAATCACCTATTAATTTTTTCTTCATTTTAAGAAAAAAACTACCATTTTCTATTCGAATTTCACCAATTCCTAAAAACAAGTCTTCACAATAAACTCTGTAATTTTCAATTTCACACTTATCTTGTAGCTTGTAAAATTGTCCATTTAAAAAGTTTTGTTTAAAGCTTTTTGGTATTTCGATTCTTTTTAAATTTTCTAAAGCTAATTCCATGGGAATCAAATTTGATTTTAATTCGTCTAAGCTCATATTTTCAAAATCAGAGATTTTTATGGAATTTTCTATATCAAAATTCCCACTCTTTATTCTTCTTAGTTCAGTTATAGTACCATAAGTCCCTACTGCTTTTCCAATATCATAAGCAACTGATCTTATATAGGTACCTTTAGAAACTTCAATTTCAATAGAAAACTCGTCTTTTCCATTAAAATCAATTAGTTTATTTTCAAAAATTTCAATATTTCTATTTTTAATTTTAACTTCTTTACCTTCTCTAGCATATTCATAAAGCTTTTTTCCATTAACTTTTAATGCGGAATAAATTGGAGGAGTTTGGCTCATCTTACCTGTAAATCTTTTCAAAACTTCTTCTATATCTTTTTTTAACACAGATACATTTTCTTTCTCTAAAATATTTCCTGTTATATCAAAAGTATCTGTTAAGATTCCAAGTTTTATCTTTGCAATATATTTTTTGTCTTTTAAAAGTAAATACTCGTTCACTTTTGTAGCTTTACCAATTGCTATAATGAGTACACCAGTTGCCATGGGATCAAGAGTACCTGCATGACCAACTTTTTTTATCCCTGTCTTTTTTCTAACTTTGTAGACTAAATCATGAGAAGTAATTCCCTTTTCTTTATCAAAAATTATTAAGCCGTTCATAATAATTGTTTTTTTGCTACTTCTATTACATCATTTTTAGCTTTTTCTAAGTCTAAATGATTAATAGTTCCTCCAGATGCTCTAACATGACCTCCACCATTAAATTGAGAAGCAATTTTAGTACAATCAATTTTTGATTTAGACCTTAGAGAAAGCCTAATACAATCATCTTTTTCCTTTAATAAAACTGCAAGCTCAACGGTATCAATATCTCTAACAAATTCGACAATTCCATCTGCATCAGATTTCTCTGCATTTGTTTTTGTCATATCATCTTTTGTGACATAAACAACAGCTATTTTATTATCACAAAAATATTCAATAGAATTCATTGATTTAATTAACAAATCTGTTTTAGATTTAGTTCTACTTTGATAGATGTTTACAGTTATTTCATTTATATTGATGTCATATTTAAAAAGTTCCGATGCTATTATAAATGTATTAGAATTTATAGAATCGTATTTAAAAGAACCAGTATCAGTAGAAATTCCTGTAAATAAAGATGTTGCAATATTTTTATTAAGCTCAAAATCCAGTGACTCAAAAATTCTTGCAAGAAGTTCGCATGTTGCTGGAGATTTATCGTCAACAATATTCAAGCTTGCAAAATTATCATTGCTAAAATGATGATCTATATTTATAGTTTTTTTTGAATTTTTAAATATTCTTGAAACATTAGGACCCATTCTATTTAAATCAGAGGAATCGAGCGCTATAAATAAGTCAAAATCTTCTCTTAAATCCTTGGGATTTTTAGCAGAACCTAGATTTGGAAGAAACTTGAAAGAGTTTGGTATAATGTCATCTAGAACAAAAATAGCCTCTTTCCCTAATTTTTTTAACATTCCGACCATTGCTGTGACTGAGCCTAAATTATCCCCATCTGGATTTAAATGAGATGCAACTGCGATTTTTTCGCTTCTATTAATTAATTCTTTAAATTCACAAGAAAAAGAATCTAATTTATTCATCTCCATGATTTACCTCATCAATTAGCTTATCAAGTTCTAAGGCTTTTTCTATTGAATCATCTTTTATAAAAATAAGTTCAGGCATAGCTCTTAATTTTATTTTCTTAGATAATTCCTTTTTTATAAATCCTTTAGCAGAATTAAGCCCTTCTATTGCTTCATCTCTGTCAAAATCATTTCCAAGAACAGATACATATACCTTAGCATAGGAAAGATCGTTTGTAACTTCTACATGAGAAATGCTTGTTATAGATGGAATCCTTGGATCTTTTAATTCGTTTTGTACTATATCTGAAATTGTTCTTTTTACTTCTTCAGAAATCCTATTAATCCTTTTACTATTCATTATGATCTCTCTACTTCCTTTAATATATATGCTTCTAAAAGATCATTTTCTTTTATATCATTAAATCCATCAATTACAAGACCACCTTCATAGCCTTGGGCAAGCTCTTTAACGTCATCTTTAAATCTTTTAAGCGATGAAATATCACCTTCATGAATTACTACATCATCTCTTAATACTTTTACTTTAGCATTTCTCAAAATCTTTCCATTTAAAACATAAACCCCTGCAACCATTTGATTGTTTGGAAGTTTGAATGTTTGTCTTACTTCACATCTACCTAAAATTTCTTCAACAATATCTGGATCGAGCATACCTTTTGCTGCTTGTTCAATGTCATTTATTATTTCATAAATAACTCTGTAAGTTCTTATTTCCACTTCTTCTTCTTTTGCAAGTTCTATTGCATTCATATTCGGTCTTACGTTAAAACCTATTACAATTGCATTTGATGCAGAAGCAAGAGTAACATCAGATTCATTGATTCCTCCTACGCCGGAGTGAATAATAGAAATTTTAACTTCTTCAGTAGACAGTTTAAGAAGAGATTGATTTAATGCTTCAACAGAACCCTTTACATCAGCTTTTACAACAATATTTAGTTCCTTAACGTCTTCTTCACTAATTTTTTCGAATAAATTGTCTAAACTTATCTTAGTTGTTTGACTAAGCCTTTTTTCTCTTGATATTTCTGCATTTTTATCAGCAATGGCTTTTGCTGTTTTATCATCTTTTACAGAATAAATAGTATCTCCTGCATTAGGGACATCATTAAGACCTAGGACGACAACTGGCATAGAAGGACCAGCTTTTTTTACTTTCTTGCCTTTGTCATCTTCCATTGCTCTAATTCTTCCGGAACAAATGCCTGATACAATAGAATCTCCAAACCTCAATGTTCCATTTTTAATTAAAATTGTCGCCATAGGTCCCTTTGATTTGTCAAGATTCGCTTCAATTATAGTTCCAATAGCTCGTCTATTAGGATTAGCTTTTAATTCCTTCATTTCAGCAACTAAAAGAATCATTTCCAAAAGTTCATCTATTCCCTCTCCAGTCTTAGAGGAAACACCGACAACAATTGTATCTCCGCCCCATTCCTCTGCAACGAGGTTTTCGTTCATAAGGTCTTGCTTTACTTTTTCTGGATTTGCTTCAGGTTTGTCTATTTTAGTTATGGCAACAATTATTGGAACGTCAGCTGATCTTGCATGAGAAATAGCTTCAACAGTTTGAGGCATAACTCCATCGTCAGCTGCAACAACAAGAACAGCTATATCAGTAGTTTGAGCTCCCCTAAGTCGCATAGAAGTAAATGCTTCATGTCCAGGAGTATCTAAGAAAGTTATTTTCTTTCCAGATAAATTAACAGTATAAGCTCCTATGTGTTGTGTTATCCCTCCTGCTTCAGACTGAGTAACATGAGTGGATTTTATAGAATCAAGTAGAGAAGTCTTACCATGGTCAACGTGTCCCATTACTGTTACAACAGGTGGTCTGAGTTTTAAATCTCTTTCTTTATCTTTTTTTAGAAGTCCATATTCTTCTTCAACCGATTCATCAAGATTTGGTTCTTCCATATCAATCTCAATTCCCAACTCGTCTGCTAGAAGTATGCAAGTATCTTCATCAATACTTTGATTTTGGTTTGCCATTATTCCAAGGCCTATAAGCTTAGTAATAACTGTGGAAATAGATACTCCAAGTTGGTCTGAAAAGTCCTTAACTGTTATTGGTGCAATTACTTTTATAGGATCATCTCCTTCACTTTTTTCTTCCGATTTATGCTTTGATTTAACTTTTTTCTTTGGTTTTTTCTTAGTTAAATCTCTATTGTAGGAGTTTTTGTTTTTAAAGTTATTGTTAGACTTTCTATTATTTGATTTGTTGTGTTTTTCATCTTCATATTCAGAAATATTTTCATCTTTTACTTTGCTGTTTTTGGACTTTTGTTTTTTTAAAGAATTTCTTTCTTCTTTCTTTTCTTTGTTCTTTGAGTTTTTTTTGCCTTGATTTCTAATATTTATATTTTCATCTCTATTTTTAGAATTATTATTCTTTACAGGAGATTTTTTATCAAAAGAATTTTTTGTGTATAAATTTCTTATTTTTTCTTCATCTGCACTTGATAAAGTTGACATATGATTTTTTATTGGTATCTCTAGTTCATGTAATTTTAAAATCAATTCTTTACTGCTGATACCAATTTCCTTTGCCAATGCGTGAACTCTAATTTTTGACAAATTGAACACCTCCTCAAAAGAAGCCCTATTCTACAGAATTAATTAGATTTTCATAAACTTCCTCACTAATTTCTGTTGTAAATGCTCTGTTTAATGCTTTTGATTTTATTGCTTTTTCTAAACAGTTTTTATCATTACATAAATAAGCTCCTCTTCCATTTGCCTTTCCTGTTTTATCTATAAAAATTTTATTTTCTTTATCTTTTACTACTCTGATTAAATCTTTTTTTGGTTTTTGCTCTCTACAACCTATGCAAGTTCGCATAGGAACTTTCCTAATTTTTGACATTTTTTACCTCATTAAATTAAGAATTTTACATTTCATCTATTTCTTTATCTTCATCTTCAACAGAAGATAGATTAGAATCTTTTTCTATATCAGATTCTTTGTCTGAAATTTCAAACATATCATCTTCTAGCAATTCAGAATCTCCATTATCAGATGCTGTATTATCTCTTTCATTACTATTAACTTTTGAATTTTCGAATTCCTCTCGTAATTCTTCTTCAGTAATATCTCTTTTTTCCAGGTATTCTTCGAATTGTTTTTGTGATTTAATATCAATTTTCCAACCAGTTAATTTAGCTGCAAGTCTAACATTTTGCCCTTCTTTTCCTATTGCAAGAGAAAGCTGATAGTCAGGAACAATTGCAAGGGCAGACTTTTCATCCTCATTTATAAATACTTTTTCTACCTTTGACGGGCTTAAAGAATTTGCAATAAATTTGGCAGTATCTTTCTCATAAATTACTATGTCTATCTTTTCATTTTGAATTTCATCTACAATAGCATTTACTCTTTGACCTTTATAACCAACGCAAGCTCCAAGTGGATCAACCTCTGGATCTCTTGAAAAAACAGAAATTTTAGTTCTTGAACCTGCCTCTCTAGAAATAGAATAAATTTCAACAATTCCTTCACTAACTTCAGGTACCTCTAATTCGAAAAGTCTTTTTATTAAATCAGGATGAGATCTTGACAAAATAATTTGAGGACCCTTAGTTGATTTTTCTACTGAAAGGATTAACATTTTATATCTATCGCCATGTTCGTATTTCTCATTATTTATTTGTTCACTATAAGGAAGTACTCCCTCAGTAGTTCCAAGGTCAACATATACATTATTATAAGATTTTCTCTGAACGAGTCCAGTTATTATTTCTTTTTCTCTTTCGATATATTCATCAAAGACTATATCTCTTTCTGCATCCTTGATTCTTTGAATTACAACTTGTTTAGCTGTTTGTGCAGCAATTCTTCCAAAATTTTTAGGATGAATTTCTAAATTATATACATCACCAACTTCATAGCTTGAGTCAATTTTTTTAGCTTCATCTATTGACATCTCAAGTTGTGGGTCTTCTACTTCTTCGACAATATCTTTAGACGCATATAACTTTATTTCTCCAGTATCTCTATTCATATTTACTATTACATTTTGTGAAGTTCCATAATTTTTTCGATAGCTTGAAACTAAAGCAGATTCTAAAGCTTCAAAAACTATTTCTTTTGAAATCCCCTTTTCTTTCTCGATTTCATTCAAAGCTTCTATAAACTCTTGGTTCATACATTCCTCCGTTAAAATTTTATAGTTTGTTTCATTGATGAAATTGATTTTATTGGTATTGCAACTCCTTTGCCTTTACTCTCAAAATATACATTTTCATCATCATACTTATCTAATACAAAACTAAATTCTTTTTTTCCATGAATCGGAGCATAAAGTTTAACTTCAACTTCATTCCCAATATTTCTCCTGTAATCATCTTTATTTTTTAAAGGTCTATCAAGTCCCGGGGAAGAAATTTCTAAATAATATGGATCTTTTAAAAATTCTAAATCGTCTAATTTTTTTTCTAAATTTCTACTCATTTCAGTACAATCATCAAGGTCAATACCTTCTTTTTTATAAATAAAAATTGACAACAGATCGTGCTTTGAACCATTTTGAAACTCTATGTCTACAATTTCATATCCAAGTTCTCTTGCAACATCTTCAGCTAGTGGGTAAATCTTTTCTTTTAACTCTTTTTTATTCACTTAACACCTCACTACTAAAAAACAAAGAGTGGGACTCCCCACTCTTTACTAAAAATATCTTTCTTATTAAATTATAACACAAATTAGTAGAATTACAAGTTTTCAAAAATTAAATAAAGAAATTTGATTAGTTTCATCTAGATCTACTAACATCCCATTTTTTTGTAGAATAGAAATTACAGAATTTCCCGCTTTTGTTCTTTTTGAAAAATCCTCAATTGATAAAAATTTAGATTTTTGTGCTTCTTCTTCAATATTATTTGCACAATTTTCTCCAATGCCTGGTATTGCTCTCAAAGGCATTCTGATTTTTTCATTTTCTATTGTAAATTTTGAAGATTTTGATTTATATAAATCTGCTGGTGAAAATTCAAATCCTCTTGCATACATTTCAAGTGCAACTTCAGAAACTCTTATTTCTCCTTTATCTTTTGCAGTAGGTTTTTCAATTTCTCTTAATGTCTTTATTCGATTTTTTAAAAAATTGGGACCTTCAATAATATTTTCTCCGTTGAAATCATTTAATTTAATTGTAAAATAAGTTGCGTAAAAAGCAAGAGGATAATTTAACTTATAATAAGCAATTCTGAAAGAAAGCATCACATAAGCAACTGCATGTGCCTTGGGAAACATATACTTAATTTTTTTACAAGAATCAATATACCATTCAGGCAAATCTAAATTATTCATTATTTTTTCTTGTTCTTCAGTTAGACCTTTTCCTTTTCTAACTTTTTCCATAGTATCAAAGGCCATTTTATTTTCGGCTCCTGCATTTATTAAATAAACCATAATATCTTCTCTTGTCGCAATTACATCTTTAAGCTCGGCACGTCCAGAATCTACTAATTCTTGAGCATTTGAAACCCAAACATCTGTACCATGAGAAAGTCCAGAAATTCTAACAAGATCTGCAAAATTCTTAGGTTTAGTTTCTATTAGCATTGAAATTACAAAAGATGTTCCAAATTCTGGTATCCCAAGAGTTCCAGTTTTACAAGTGAAAATATCTTCATCCATATTAAAAATATCTGCACTATTAAAAATAGAAAGAGTTTTTTCATCGTCAAGTCTAATTTTACTTGAATCTAAACCTGTAAAATCCTCTAACATTTTTATTATTGTTGGACCATCATGACCAAGTATATCTAATTTTAAAATTTTACCATGAATAAAGTTATAGTCAAAGTGTGTAGTTACTACTCCAGACGTTGAATCATCTGCTGGATATTGAATTGGAGTAAAATCAAAAATACTGTTGCTCTTTGGCACAATCATTACACCACCAGGATGTTGTCCACTTGTCCTCTTGCCATCTGTTATAGCTTTAGACAGTCTATCTATTTCTATGGGTGAAATATTTTTATTTTCAAAATATTTTTTTACATATCCATAGGCAGTTTTTTCTGCAATTTTTCCAATAGTTCCTGCTCTAAATACATATCCTTCGCCAAAAAGTTCTTCGGTATATTTATGAGCTCTCGGTTGATATTCTCCTGCAAAATTTAAATCTATATCAGGCTCTTTATCTCCATAAAACCCTAAAAAAACTTCAAAGGGAATATTATGTCCATCTTTTTTTAATGGAGTGTGACACTTAGGACAAATTTTATCTGGCATATCTACACCAGAACCATAAGTTAAATCTTCAGAAAATTCAGAATATTTACAATTTGGACATATATAATGTGGAGGAAGAGGATTTACTTCTGTTATTCCAGACATAGTTGCTACAAATGAAGAACCAACAGAACCTCTTGACCCAACTAAAAAACCATCGTCATTTGATTTTTTTACTAATTTTTGAGCAATTATATATAATACTGAATAACCATTAGATATAATAGATTCAAGTTCTTTTTCTAGTCTGTCTTCTACAATTTGAGGAAGATTATCTCCATAAATTTCATGAGCTTTCTTATAAGTCATATTTCTAAGATCTTCATCTGAGCCTTCAATTACTGGAGGGTATTTACCATCTGGAATTGGCTTTATATTTTTAATTTCATTAGCTAATTTGTTTGTGTTTTCTATTACGACTTCATATGATTTTTTTTCTCCCAAGTAAGAAAATTCTTCAAGCATCTCTTCTGTAGTTTTAAAATAAAATTTTTGCTCTCTACTTGCTCTAACATCAGGCCTTCCAGGCTTTCCATTTAAAACAATTCTTCTTAGTAAATCTTCTTCTTTTTCAATATAATATGTTTCAGAATCTGCAATTACAGGAATATTGAGTTTATCCCCTAGCCAAACAATTTTTTCATTTATCTCTTTTATATCTTTTATAGTAAATTTACCATCTTCAATTGCCATAATATTGTCACTACAAGGTTGAATCTCCAGAAAGTCATAATATTTTGCAATTTCAAGTAATTCTTCATCTGGACACATTCTATAAACAGCATCAAAAAGTTCTGAATTTGCATTTCCAGAACCAACTAGAATTCCTTCTCTATATTTATCTAATAAAGTTCTAGGAACTTTTGCAGAAAAATTATAAAATTTCATATGAGAATCTGAAATTAATTTATATAAATTTTTCAATCCAATTTCATCTTTTACTATTATAAGAAGAGAATTTTCGAATAAACGTTTAGAATCTATGTTTTGAACTATTTTATTCAATTCATCAAAGTTAAATTTATTTTCTTTTTTAAATCTGCCTATAAGTTTTATAAACATTGCCGCAGTAGCTTCGGCATCATTTACAGCCCTGTGAGCCCCAACAAGGGATATTCCAAGGTTTTTACAGAGTGTTCCTAAATTAAATCTTTTCATATTTGTCATTGTAGCTCTGGCAAGTACCAAAGTATCTAAAATTGGATGATTAAATTTTAAATTATTATTTTTGTACTCTCTTCTAATGAAAGAAATATCAAATTTTGCATTGTGAGCTACTAAAACAGAGTCTTTAGCAAATTCATAAAACTTTGGGATTACTTCTTTAATTGTAGGTTCATTTTCTACTTTTGCATTGCTAATTCCAGTAAGATCAACAACAACTTGTGGTATTTCTTTCTCGGGATTGATGAGTTGTGAAAATCTATCCACAATTATTCCATCTACAATCTTAACTGCACCAATTTCTGTTATTTTATCATTTCTAGATGAAAGCCCTGTTGTTTCAATATCAAAAACAACGTAGGAATTATAATTTTTATTAGAATCAAAATTTGTCACAATTTTCTCTTTATCATCTACAAAATTTACATCTGTTCCATATAAAATTTTAAGCCCTACTTTTTCACCAGACTCCATAGCCTCAGGAAATCCTTGAACATCACCATTATCTGCAATTGCAATTGCTTTATGCCCCCAAATTTTTGCCCTTTGTGCAAAATCTGTGAAAGAAGTCACCCCCGACATTTGCGACATTTTTGAGTGAATTCTAAATTCAACTCTTTTTTCATTGGAATAATCCATTCGAATAATCTTGTCTTTCTTTTCTATATAATTTAACATAATTGTTTCGCATCTAGAAAAATTGTCATAATTAACTTTTCCGGTTATAAGGACATGGTCTTTTTCTCTAAAATTCTCTAAGAATTCTTCAGCTTTCTCTGGTTTTAAAAATATTTTGGCAAGAGTTGAAGATGTATAATCAGTTATAGAAAGAGAAATCAAAAAATTCCCATTTTTTAGCTCTCTAGATTCTATTTTAAAAATATCAACTTCAACAGTTACTTTTTGTGAATTTAAGTTTACATCTATAAGTTTTGATATATTTTCTAAATCTTTTTTCCCATAGCTTGAAATCTTTTTTATTTTTCTTTCTTTTTCTTTGTTGTCTATATTTGTTTTTATTTCTAATTCATGCTTTGCAGAAATAGAATCTTCAGCTTCATTTATTTTAGATATAAAAGATTCAATATGAGATTCTTCTATAATCTTTTTCTTACAATTAAAATCCACTTTATATTTACCAAAATCTAAAAGTTTCTTTTCCAAAAAATTTCCAAAGCCATTTTTAGTTAAATTATAGTAAGCTTCTTCTGTTGGTAATTTTATTTCAATTTTACTTAATTTCTCATCTTTTATAATCTCAATATTTTCAATCCAAATTTTAGAAGAAGGATTATACTTTAGAATTTCTCCATAAATTAAATCATCTTCACTTTCATAAAGAGAAGATGATTTAAAATCAATATATACTTTATAATCTTTTAGATTTTTTTTGAAAAGTTTTTTTATATCATCTTTATCATCTAATTCTAATTTTTCTTTCGAAATAATTGTAAAAAAAACTTCTCCACTGTTCTTATTTCTTTTTATAGAATTGATAAAAATATCATCAGAAAGACTCAAAGATGAATCATCCATTTTTTTTAAGATTTCTTTTAATAAAATCAAATTATCACCCTAACTTTTCTATTTCAGATAAAAGTTCTTCTAATAAATTTTCTTCTGGAACTTTTTTTATTATTTCTCCCTTTCTAAAAATAATTCCTTCTCCATTTCCTCCAGCAATACCAATATCAGCTTCTTTGGCTTCACCAGGTCCATTGACAGGACATCCCATTATAGCAACTTTTAAATTTTTATCCATAGAGTAAAGTCTATTCTCAGCAGCATTTACTATACTAATCAAATCTAACTTAGTTCTTGAGCAAGTAGGACATGAAATCAAATCGACGCCATCCTCTTTAAGATCAAGTGCCTTTAAAATATCTTTACCTGTTTTAACTTCTTCTACTGGATCAGCTGTAAGAGAAACTCTTATAGTATCTCCTATACCTTCTGATAGAAGTGTTCCAATGCCAATAGATGATTTAATTATTCCATTTTTGGGCGTCCCTGCTTCTGTAACTCCTAGATGTAGTGGGTAATTGGACATATCCGCAAATTTTCTATAACTTTCTATTGTTAGATTTACATTTGATGCTTTTAAAGATACAGCTATATCGTAAAAATTATTTTTTTCAAGTAATTCGATTTCTTCCATAGCACTTAAACAAATAGATAATGCATTAACACCATTAAATTTGTGTAAAAATTCTTTTTTTATAGACCCTGAATTAACTCCAACTCTTATAGGGATTCCATAAAATTTGCACGCATTAGTTACTTCTTTTATTTTCCAAGAATCTCCAATATTCCCTGGATTTAATCTTATTGCATCACTTTGATTTTCGGCAGCTTTTATTGCTAGTTTATAATCAAATTGAATATCTGAAATTATAGGAATTTTTATTGATTTTTTTATTTCTTTAAGTGCCAATGCGTCTTCAAAATCATTAACTGCCATTCTTATTATGTCGCATCCAGCATCTTCTAATTTTTTTATTTGTAAAACAGTTGAATCTATGTCTTTAGTATCTGTATTTGTCATTGACTGAATAGTTATGGGAGAATTTCCTCCAATTGGTACATCTCCAACATAAATTTTCTTAGTTTTTCTTCTCTCTATCATTTGTTAAACAACCTTCCAATATCATTAAAAATCGTCACATAAATCATTAAACTAAATAAAATACTGATTCCAATTAGAGATAACCTCTGTTCTATTTTTTCATCAATTGGTTTACCTCTTACAGCTTCAATAATTAAAAATAGAAACTTTCCCCCATCAAGTGCAGGAATAGGAAGTAAATTAAACACACCTAAATTAATTGAAATTAAAGCTAAAATTTGTAAAAAATATAAAAAACCCTTTGAGGATTCTGATCCAATCATTTGGACTACACCCACAGGACCAGACAAGTATTCCACCTTAAAAGAACCATCAAATATCATCTTTAGACTTTTTAAAATTATTCCTGCTACTTCAAAAGTCCTTTTAGCGCCAAGTTCAATTGACTTAAAAAAGGAATGCTCAAGTTTCGCAGTTATTCCTATAATATATCTCTTACTTTCATTTGAATATTTAGGTTTTAATAAAAATTCTTTTTCTTCTCCATTTCTTAAAATTTTAAAATTTAATTCTTTTCCATCACTAGCTGAAACTATAGAATTTATATCATATATATCATCCACTTTAAGACTATTTACACTTAATATTTTATCTTTATTTTCTAAACCTGCAATCATAGCTGGAGAATTATCTATTACATTATCGATCTCATTCGATCCATATCCAACTATGGAAAAAATTATTGTAAAAGCTAAAAATCCCAAAACAAAATTCATAAAAGCTCCCGCCAAAACAACTGCTATACGTTTTGAAATAGTTGCATTGTTAAAAGATCTAGGATCATCAGAATTTTCTTCTTCTCCTTCCATTGCAACATATCCTCCAACTGGAAGAGCTCTTAAACTATAAGTGGTTTCCTTTTTTTCTTTTTGAAAAATTTTGGGGCCCATGCCAATTGAAAATTCGTTTACTTTTATTCCAGATAATTTCGCAACTGTAAAATGTCCAAATTCATGAAGCATTACTACTAGAAGAAAAACTATAACTGAACTTATTAAAGTAACCATTATTCCTCCCTCAGATAATATTATATAAAATAAAAATAAAAGGACTAATAAAAATCAAACTGTCGAACCTATCAAGGACACCCCCATGTCCAGGTAAAATTTGTGCATAGTCTTTAATATCTACATATCTTTTTAACTTAGAGGCAAATAAATCTCCAAATTGTCCTGAAATAGATGATATCAATATAATTAAAATGACAAAAAAATCAATATTATAATTTGTAATATATTTATTCATCAAAATAAAATAAATAGAAGTGATAATAAGTGCAAATACAGTTCCACCTATTGAGCCTTCAACAGATTTATTGGGACTAATTCTTTCTATTAATTTATGCTTGCCAAATGTTGACCCCACAAAATAGGCAAAAGTATCAGTGGAAAACGAAATTACAAATGCTGAAATAATTAAATAAATATCATTAATACTTGCCAAAACATTAAGCATAAACACAGCATAAAAATAAGAAAAACTTGTATATAAATAATTTTCAACA
Organism: Peptoniphilus rhinitidis 1-13; assembly: GCF_000246925.1. NCBI lineage: Bacteria > Bacillati > Bacillota > Tissierellia > Tissierellales > Peptoniphilaceae > Peptoniphilus > Peptoniphilus lacydonensis. Next base: position 242,414 of record NZ_BAEW01000001.1, read on the forward strand.
CTATAATCTTCTATAATTATAGAAAACACTGAATTTACTACAAAATAAATAATAAGAGCATAAACTAAATTTAAATTAAAGTAAGTACATAAAAAAGTAATTAATGCTCCAAAAAATAAAATTGGCAAAAATAATTTAATCCCCTTTTTTAAAAACGCATTATAAAGCTCTCTTATAGCTTCAAGTGTCAATAATAATATAAAAACTTTTACCGCATTTAAACCTATACAAAAAATTAAAATTAAAAGTAAAATGCCAACTACTCCAGTAGTAACTCTTTTTTTCAAATCTGTCAAATTATAGACCTCCATATCTTCTATTTCTATTTTGAAAATCATAAATAGCTTTATAAAATTCATACTCATTAAAATCAGGCCATAAAACATTAGAAAAATAAAATTCACTATAAGCTAATTGATATAATAAAAAATTTGACACTCTCAATTCTCCACTTGGTCTTATAAGCAAATCAAGATCATCTTGACCTTTTGTATACAAATAATTTTTAAAACTTTGAGTGTTAATATCCTCTAATAAAATATTTTCGTTTAAAATATCTTTCACGATATTTTTCGTAGCTCGAACTATTTCACTTTGTCCACCATAATTAAGAGCAATATTTAGTATCATTTTATCATTTGATTTTGTTTCCTGCAATGCATCTTCAATTAGTTTTACAATTAATTCAGGAAAGACATTATAATCTCCTAAAACATTAATTTTAATATTATTTTTCTTTATTCTTTGAAGTTGAGTTTTTATATAAAATGCAAGTAAATCCATTAATTTAGATATTTCTTCTTCCGGTCTTTTCCAATTTTCAGTAGAAAATGCATATAGAGTTAATGATTTAATATTTAAATTATAAGCCGTTTCTACAATATCTACCACTCTTTTTGCTCCCTCTTTGTGCCCGAGAGTTCTTGGCATATTTCGTTTTTTTGCCCATCTACCATTGCCATCCATTATTATTCCAACATGTCTAGGGATTCTATCTAAGTCTAATCTATTGTAATAATTCATAAAACTCCTCAAAAAAAATAGCCTTAGAATAATCTAAGGCTAAAAATCAAATTTCCATAAGTTCTTTTTCTTTGCTTTCTGCTACTTTATCTATTTCTTTTATATATTTATCAGTTAGCTTTTGAATATCTTCTTCAAAGGAAACCTTGTCATCTTCAGAAATTTCTTTTGCCTTTTCAGCTTTTTTAATATCTTCCATGGCATCTCTTCTAATATTTCTAACAGAAACCTTAGCTTCTTCAGCATCTTTTCCAACTAATTTTGTGAGATCTTTTCTTCTTTCTTCAGTTAACTGAGGAATGACAAGTCTAATAACTTTTCCATCATTTGAAGGAGTTATACCTAAATCAGACTTTAAAATAGCCTTTTCAATATCAGGAATTAAATTTGCATCCCAGGGTTGAATGGCTAGAAGTCTTGGCTCTGGAGCAGAAAGACTTGCAACTTGATTAAGTGGGGTTTGTTGTCCATAATAATCAACAAAAATTTTGTCTAATAAACTCGTATTAGCACGTCCTGCCCTTATCGATTGAAGAGATTCAGATAAAGAGCTAACAGATTTTTGCATTCTGGACTCAGTATTCTTTTTTAGATCAGATATCATAATATCCTCCTATTTAATATTAGTACCAATATTTTCGCCACAGACAACTTTATACATAGCATCTTCTTCATCAATTCCAAAAACTATTAGAGGAATATCATTATCCATACATAATGTAGTTGCTGTACCGTCCATGATTTTTAAATTTTGATTTAAGATTTCTCTATAACTTAAGTTGCTATACTTTTTAGCATCGGAATTCAAATTAGGATCAGAATCATATACTCCATCTACACCTTTCTTTGCAAGTAAAATCACATCAGCATCTATCTCAGCAGCCCTAAGAGCAGCAGCAGTATCAGTTGAAAAATAAGGATTTCCAACTCCAGCTGAAAAAATAACAACTCGTCCTTTTTCCAGATGTCTAATAGCACGTCTTCTAATATATGGTTCTGCAACTTGTTTCATATCAATAGCAGTTTGTACTCGAGTAATAACGCCTAATTTTTCCAAAGAATCCTGTAACGCCAATGCATTCATTACAGTACCTAACATTCCCATGTAATCAGAGGTTGCTCTGTCAATATTGTTTTCATCGCGTCCTCTCCAAAAGTTACCGCCACCTACAACAATACCAGTTTCAACACCTAATTCATAAATTTTTTTAACTTGTTTAGCAATTAAATTGATATAATCCATATCAATTCCAACAGAATTAGATCCTGCCAAAGCCTCTCCACTTAATTTTAGAATTATTCTCTTATAATTTGGCATTTTACTTCTCCAACTTGTTATCCTATTTGTTTTGCAACTTCTTCTGCAAAATCTTCTTCTTTTTTTTCTAGACCTTCTCCGACTTCAAATCTAACAAATCTTCTAATTTTAATATTTTCTCCAATTTTTGCAATTAAATCATTTAAAATATCTCTAATTTTCTTGTCTGAATCTTTGATAAAATCTTGATCTAAAAGACATATTTCTTCGTAAAACTTTTCAAGTCTACCTTCAACCATTTTTTCAATTATATGATCAGGTTTATTTTCACTTTTAGCTTGTTCAGTTAAAACTTTTCTTTCGTGTTCAACTTCTTCAGCTGGCACTTCTTCACGACTAACATATTTTGGATTAACTGCTGCAATTTGCATAGCGATATCTCTTACAAAAGTTTTAAATTCTTCATTTTTAGCAACGAAATCAGTTTCAGAGTTAACTTCAACAAGAACTCCAATTCTTCCTCCATGAATATATGAATCTACTATACCTTCAGAAGCAATTCTTGAAGATTTCTTTGCAACAGAAGCAAGTCCTTTTTCTCTTAAAAAATCAACTGCCTTGTCCATATCTCCTTTAGTTTCTGAAAGAGCTTTCTTGCAATCCATCATTCCTGCTCCAGTTTTTTCTCTTAATTCCTTAACTAATGCTGCTGTTATAGCCATTTTTATTCACTCCTTATTTATTTTAAAAAAAGAGAGTTTTAAAGGATTACTTTAGAACTCTCGAAATATCTCTTACTCTTCTATAATTGATTTTTCATCATCAACAGTTTCTTTAGATTCTTCAGAAACTTCTTGAGTGGATTCATCATAATCATCATTATCGCTATCTTCAATTTGACTGCCTTGTTTTCCTTCAATAACGGCATTTGAAATAGTTTCAGTAATAAGTTTTACTGCTCTAATAGCGTCATCATTTCCTGGGATTGGAATATCCACTTCATCAGGGTCACAATTTGTATCGACAATACCAATAACTGGAATTCCTAAAATATGAGCTTCTTTAACTGCAATTCTTTCTTTCTTAGGATCTACAACAAATAGAGCTTTAGGCATACCATTCATTTCTTTAATTCCGCCTAAGAATTTTTCAAGTTTTTCTCTCTCATGAAGTAATTGAGCAACTTCTTTTTTAGGTAAAACCTCAAAAGTTCCATTTTCTTCCATTTCATATAGTTGATATAGTCTATCTATTCTCTTCTTAATAGTTTTGTAGTTAGTTAGTAGACCACCCAACCATCTTTGATTAATGTAAGGCATTCCACATTTTGTAGCTTCTTTTTCAATTGCATCTTGAGCTTGTTTTTTTGTACCAACAAAAAGAACTTCTCCGCCATCAGCTGCAACTTCTCTTACAAAATCATAGGCTTCTTCTACTTTTTTTACAGTTTTTTGAAGATCAATTATATAAATACCATTTCTTTCGGTAAATATAAATCTCTTCATTTTAGGGTTCCATCTTCTAGTTTGATGTCCAAAGTGAACACCAGCTTCTAATAAATTTTTCATTGAAATTACTGACATTTAAGCCACCTCCGTGTTTTTTCCTCCATTTTTATCATCTAGTAAAAGGACCATTGTAGCAACTCTTTTACTATTAAAAAATGTGTGTATTAGTTATCGGATAAAAGTATACCACAGGATATTAAAATTATCAATATTTTGTTTAAAGATGTTTAATTACAACTTTCTTTTTGATTTTCCTTAAGTGGATAACTTATATTTAAAATACATTTATAAAAATCTTAGATTCTATGAAAATTTAATAATATATAATATAATTTATAAAAATCTTATATTAAAAACATACTTATTCGATCTATGACATATACAATCTTAATAAAAAGTAAAATATAACTACAAAAAATTACTAAACTATTTTCTAAAAGTATTATGTGAAATTTTCAAATTAAAAAAAATCTCCCCTTTCGGAGAGACTTTCATTTAACAAAAATTAATAAGCAACAAATTTGCTTCCTGCACATCCACAAATTGGGCATTTTTCTTCATCTTCAAATGTAATATATCCACATACTGGGCAAAGAAAAATCTTTTCTACATCAAGGTCTTTTCCTTGATCTACTGCATCTTTTGCAGCTTGGAATCTTTTAGCGTGAACTTCTTCAGCAGCAGTTGCAAATTTCATTGCTTTAACAGCTTCTTTTTCTCCTTGCATTTCTGCTACTGCAATGAAAGCAGGATACATTTGAGTTGATTCAAAAATTTCTCCATTCTTCGCAGCTTCAAGATTTTCAGAAGTGCTGTTAATACCAAACCCAGCCATTGAAGTTACTGCAAAATCTCCAGATTCGTCTTTAAGAGCATTAAAGTGAAGAGATGCGTGAATTCTTTCTGCATCAGATGTTGCGTCAAAAAGTCTTTTTACATTTTTAAAACCATCTTTTTCAGCCACATCACCCCAAATATTATATCTATTACGTGCTTGAGATTCTCCTCCAAATGCTGATCTTAAATTGCTACTTGTCATTTGATTCATAATATTACCCCCATTAAATTTAATAATAAAATTACAACTATCATTATAGAGTATTATTTATGAAAAATCAAATATTTACACTAAATAAATATATTTTTATTAATTGCATTTTAATCAATATTCTCAATTTTTTGTGTCTGATCGTATGTTATAAGTGCGTCAATTATTTCATCTAAATCTCCATCATTAATTGCATCAATTCTGTGAGATGTAAAATTAATTCTATGATCTGTGACCCTGCCTTGAGGATAATTATAAGTTCTTATTCTTTCTGATCTATCACCAGACCCTATTTGAGAAGATCTTTCCATGGATTCTTTTTCATTTTGTTCTTGAAGCTTTAAATCATATAGTTTCGATCTTAAAAGTTTCATAGCCTTTTCTTTATTTCTAAGTTGAGATTTTTCATCTTGACATGAAATTACAATACCTGTTGGTATATGTGTAAGTCTAACTGCTGAATCTGTTGTGTTTACACATTGTCCTCCATTTCCTGATGCACGAAATACATCAAATTTTATTTCAGTTGGGTCGATTTCTATATCTACATCTTCAGCTTCAGGCAAAACAGCAACAGTAGCAGTTGAAGTGTGAATTCTTCCACCACTTTCTGTTTCAGGAACTCTTTGAACTCGATGAACACCTGATTCATATTTTAATCTTGAATAAGCGCCTCTTCCAATAATCATAAAGACAACTTCTTTAAAGCCACCAATTCCTATTTCATTTGAAGAAATTGTTTCTACTTTAAATCCACATCTTTCAGCATATCTTACATATTGTCTATACAAAACACCAGCAAAAAGTGCAGCTTCATCTCCTCCTGCACCAGCACGAATTTCTACCATTACATTTTTGCTGTCATTTTTATCTTTTGGAATAAGTAAAATTTTTAAATCATTTTCTAAATCTTCAACTTTTTTATTCCCTTCATTTATTTCTTCTCTAACTAAATCTTTAAATTCATCATCTAATTTTTCTTTAATCAATTCTTTGTTTTCATTTAAAACTTCTAAAGTTTTTTTGTATTCTCTATACTTTGCTACAATAGGTTCTATTTCCGCATGTTCAATAGCTTTTTGTTGATATAATTTGGAATCATTAATAATATTAACATCGCTTAAATCTTTTTCAAGTTCTAGCAATTTTTCTTCAAAAATTGAAAGTTTTTCGTACATAATTTCTCCTATTTTTTTAACTGTCCAACTATTACTCTATCTAAATTACCTAAATCTTTATAAACTTTTAAATCAAATTTATAATTCATTAATTTATAAATTTCTTCTGTTTCGTCATAACCTATTTCAAAAATCAAAAATCCATTTTTATTCAAATAATCTGGAGCTTCTCTTATTATTTTTTTATAAAAATAAAGTCCATCTTCTCCCCCATCTAGTGCAAGTCTTGGTTCGTGATCTTTCACCTCAATTTGCAATTTATCAATTTCTCTTGTTTTTATATAAGGTGGGTTAGAATATATTAAATCATATTTTTCACAAACATTGTCAAATAAATCACTTTTTATTATTTTAACTTTTGAATCTAATTTATCTTTATTAATTTTTGCATTTTTAATTGCATAATCACTTATGTCAGTTGCCGTTACTTCAACTTCACTTTCTAAATCAATAGTTATACCAACAATTCCAGTTCCCGTCCCAATCTCTAACATATTTCTAATTTTATACTTTTTCAAAATATTAAGAATTACTTCAACAGAAATTTCTGTATCCTGTCTTGGTATCAATACATTTTCTAAAACATTAAAATTTCTACCAAAAAAAGCTTCATAACCTAAAATATATTGGAGGGGAACTCCTTCTTCTCTTTTTTTTAAAATCTCAAAATATTTTCTTTCAATATTCCTTTCTAAATATTCATCATCATGTGAAATTAAATACGACAAATCTTTTTTTAATAATTCAGATAAAATTTTTCTCGTTTCATATAGTGGATAAGTATAATTTGAATTTTTTAAATAAATTTTACCCTTTAGTAAGGCTTCTTTAATTTTCATAATTTTTTGTAATAAAAAAGGTTAGCCTGGCTAACCTCATCGTCATTTATTTCTCTTATATCTGTTGTTGAATTTTTCAATTCTTCCGCCATGATCAGAGAGTTTTTGCTTTCCTGTAAAGAAAGGATGACAAGCTGAACAAATTTCAACTTTTAAATCTTCTTTAACAGATCCTGTTTTAAAAGTATTTCCACAAGCACAAGTTACAGTAGCTTCTTTATAATCTGGATGAATTCCTTTTTTCATTATTTAGCCCCCTTAAACTATTTTATAACTCAATTTTTATATTATAACATAATTTTTACTATAATACAAAATTATTTATTTTTCTAAGATATTATACAATAATTTTCTCTATAATTCAACATTTAAAGAAATTCTTATGAATATTATCTCAAAATTTTTTATTCAAAAAAGTTTTATTATCCTTAGATTTTGAAATTTCGTCTAAGAAATTACCAGTAACTTCTTCTATATTTTCTTCATTTAAATTATTTCTAAAATTATAACTAAATTCGAGTTCCTTTTTAGTTAATATAAGTTCTTCTTTCCTAGTCCCTGATTTTAAAACATCAATGGCAGGAAAAATTCTCTTTTCTGAAAGCTTCCTATTTAAATGAAGTTCCATATTTCCAGTACCTTTAAATTCCTCAAAAATAACGTCATCCATTCTGGATCCTGTATCAACAAGTGCCGTAGCAAGTATTGTTAAACTTCCGCCTTCTTCAACATTTCTAGCAGCACCAAAAAATCTCTTAGGCTTGTGTAATGACATAGGATCAAGACCACCAGACAATGTCTTTCCACTTGTTGGAGTTACAAGATTATAGGCTCTTGATAATCTTGTTAATGAATCCAAAAGTATAACAACGTCTTCTTTATTTTCAACTAACCTTTTAGCTCTGTCTATTACCATTTCGGCGACTCTAGTATGATTTTTTGGGTTTTCATCAAAAGTCGAATAAATTACTTCTCCATTTACAGATCTTTTCATATCTGTAACTTCTTCAGGTCTTTCATCAACTAATAAAACTATTAAATGTAAGTTGGGATAATTTTCATTTATTGATTTTGATATTTTTTTAAGAAGAGTAGTTTTCCCTGATTTGGGTTGTGAAACTATAAGACCTCTTTGTCCGAGACCAACAGGTGCCAATAGATCTATAACCCTCATAGCGATATCTTCTTTTTTTGTTTCTAAAATTATTTTTTTCTTAGGATAAATTGGCGTTAAGTTATCAAAGTAAGGTCTATTTAAAATTTTTGAAGGATGAACACCATTGACAGATTTTATAAACAACAAAGCATTAAAATTCTCACCATCTTTTGGCGGTGATTTTATTCCAAGTATTTCATCGCCATTTCTAAGTTTAAATTTTCTAATTTGTGATGGAGATACATAAATATCTTCTTCGCTTGGAAGATAATTAATAGTCCTTAAAAACCCATAGCCATCTTGATGAAGCTCCAATATTCCGCTTACATAATTTTTATCCTCCATGTTTTCAAGAGTTTCCTCTGCATTTTTTGAAAGATCTAAATTCTTAATTTTCTCACTTTCTCTTTGTGCTTCAATTTGTTCTATTAATTCATCTTTTTTTAAATTATATGATTTTTCAATTCCATATTCTTTAGCAATTTTTCTAAGTTCAGAAACTTTTAAACTATTTACAGGTTTATCTTTCAAATTTTTTTCAGGTAATTCTCCTCTAACAATATAATGTTTTAAATCTTCTAAATCATAACTATCTGCATTTTTTAACCCTAAAGATTTAGAAATTCTTATTAAATCTTCTTTTGATTTATTTTTAAGTTCATTATTATTACTCATAATCATTTTGCATAATCTGGTTTCATATCTAAAGAATGAATAGATTTTATAAATCTTTGTGTTCCACTTGGAAGTCTAAGTACTAATGTATCTGTCTTAGCTTTATTATCTCCATAATATTTAACCCCCTCAAGAATCTCTCCAGAAGTAATCCCCGTTACAGAGAAAATAACTTCATTTCCCTTTACTAAATCTTCAATAGAATAAATTTTATTTAAATCAGAATCTAAATCTCTACATCTTTGTTCTTGTTTTTCATCAGTTGGATGAAGTCTTCCTTGGAAATCTCCACCTAAACATTTTAAAGCTGCTGCTGCAATTACCCCTTCAGGAGCCCCGCCACGACCTATTACAAGATCAACTCCTGAATCTTCATAACAAGTTTCTATTGCTGTTACAACATCTCCATCAGACACCTTTTTAACTCTTGCACCAATAGAAATTATTTCTTTAATTAATTCTTCATGTCTAGGTCTATCAAGCACCGCTACAACTATATCATCAATATTTTTATTTAAAGCCCTTGCCACTCTTTTAATATTTTCAGTAGGAGAATCATCTAATTTGATAAGTCCTTTTGCTTTAGGACCACAAGCAATTTTGTCCATATATATATCCGGAGCATTAAGTAAACATCCCTTTGGAGCTACTGCTAAAACTGCAATAGAATTATCCATTCCATTTGCAATCGAGTTTGTCCCATCAATTGGATCTACTGCTATATCTACTTGTTCTTCTCCAACTTTAGTGCCGATTTTTTCTCCAATATAAAGCATTGGAGCTTCATCGATTTCTCCTTCTCCAATAACAACAGTTCCGTCAATGTCCACCGTATCAAACATTCTTCTCATTGCATCAACTGCAGCACCATCAGCTGCATTCTTGTCGCCTTTTCCTAGCCACTTTCCAGCTGAAAGTGCTGCTGCTTCAGTTACTCTTGCTAAATTTAATGCCAAATTTCTGTCCATACTATATCTCCTTTGTCTTTACATTTTTAAAATCTTCTAAAAATCTTTCAAGTCCACTATCTGTCAAATTATGTTTTATCATTTCTTTAAAAATTCTATATGGAATAGTAGCGATGTCAGCACCACTTTTTGCAACAAGTTCTACATGATTAATATGACGAATACTTGCTGCAATAATTTTTGTTTCATAATTATAATTTTTAAATACCTCAGAAATATCTTCTACTAATTTTATTCCTGAATCACCTATATCGTCAAGTCTTCCCATAAAGGGACTGACATAAGTTGCTCCAGCATTTGCCGCTAAAATTGCTTGAGAAAGGGAAAAAACAAGGGTCACATTAGTTCTTATGCCTTCTTCTTTCAAAATTTTAACAGCTTTTAGTCCCTCTTCAATCATTGGAATTTTAACTACAATATTTTTCGAAATTTTGGAAAGTTTCCTTGCTTCTCTTAATATTCCATCTAAATCTGTTGATATAACTTCAGCTGAAATATCTCCATCTACAATTTTTGTAATTTCTTCAATAACATCCTCAAATATTCCGCCATTTTTTGCTATTAAACTTGGATTTGTCGTTACTCCAGAAATAACTCCCCATGAATTAATTTCTCTAATTTCTTCAATATCAGCAGTATCAATAAAAAACTTCATCTAATCATCCCTTTCAAGTAAACAAATAGCTTCAGCAGATATTCCTTCTTCTCTTCCTACAAAACCCATTTTTTCTGTTGTTGTTGCTTTTATTGAAATATTTTCTACATCAGTATTTAAAATGTCTGCGATTACTTTTCTCATTGAGTCAATGTATGGTGCTAATTTTGGTTTTTCACAAGCAATTACCGAATCAATATTTCCTATTTTAAAATTATTTTCTTTCATAATTTTAAAAACTCTTTTTAATAATATTTTTGAATCAATATTTTTATATTCATTGTCACTATCTGGAAAATGGTAACCTATATCTTTAAGTGCAAGAGCTCCTAATATAGAATCCATTATTGCGTGAATCAATACATCTGCATCTGAATGGCCTAAAAGACCTTTTACATAAGGAATATTAACTCCACCTATTATTAACTTCCTATTTTCGACTAACTTATGGACATCATATCCTATCCCTATTCTCAACTTTTCACCTTCTTAATAAGTATATTTGCAATAGATAAATCTTCTCTAGTTGTAATTTTTATATTGTCATAAGAATTATAAATAAGTTTTACTTTTACGCCTGTTTTTTCGACAAGAGAACAGTCGTCTGTTCCATAATAACCTTCAGTATATGCTTGTTTATACGCATGAATTAGTATTTCTTTTTTAAAAACTTGAGGAGTTTGAACTTGCCATAACTTATCTCTATTAGGAGTGTAATCGACAAGTTTTCCATCAGTTGAAACTTTAATAGTATCTTTTACGGGATTTGCAAGCACACAGGCCCCAGTTTCCATTACATTTTCTATGGCTTCATCAATTTTTTCTACTGAAACAAATGGCCTTGCTCCATCGTGAGTCAATACTATATCAGTTTTTTTCGGCATATTTAGAAGACCATTATTTATAGAATCTTGCCTCTCTTTGCCACCATATACTATTGCATAATTTATATTTATTTTATGTTTTTCAATAATATCATAAACATAAGGTAAATCACTTTTTTTTACAATTAGAAGTAAAAAGTCTACATATTTAGATTTTTCTATTTTTTTTATTGTATGTGCTAGAATAGGAACTTTATCAATAGTCAGAAACTGTTTATTTATTCCCATATTCATTCTTTTGCCCATACCAGCTGCAGCTACAAAAGCTGTTACAAATTTACCATTAAACATCTAATCACTCTTCTTCAATTTGTAAATTATTAACTGCATACTTAAGTAACTCTCCAGCAATTGGTGCCGCAGCTTGTGAACCATAATCTTTAATATTAGGAATTACAACAGCTATGGCAACTTGCGGATCATCTGCTGGGGCAAATCCAACAAACCAAGCATTGTTAGTTCCTTCTTTAAGATCAAGTTGAGCTGTACCAGTTTTACCTGCAACCTTTATCCCTGATACATAAGCTTCAGTTCCAGTACCATTATTAACTACATTTATCATATATTTTGTTATTTGGTCTGCATTTTCTTTTGATGTTACTTCACTTAAAACAGTTGGAGTATTTCTAAGAACATTTTTCCCATCAGAAGAATCAACTCTTTTTACAATATGCGGTTGCATCATAACACCATCATTTGCAATTGTAGATGCTACCATGCACATTTCAAGTGGTGTAACCAAAAGAGTATCATGGCCAATTCCTGCTGCTCCAAGGGCAGTTCTATCAAATCCATTTCTCTTATAGTCCCAAGTTGATGTTTCAAGTGGAAGCTCAAAATCAACTTTTTTATTTACCATATATCTCTCTGACACTTCAGCCATTACATCGATGCCCATATCAACAGATTTTCTTACGAAATAAGTGTTTAGAGAATTTGTAAAAGCCTTTTTTAAATCCACTCTTCCATAGGTTTTATTTCCTGCATTTCTAAATTCACGACCATTATCAATTTTTTCAACACCTTCATCAGTGTATTTTTGTGAAATACCTGATTCTAAAATTGCAGTAGTAGTTATTATCTTATAAACAGAACCTGGAGCAAATTTCCCCTTAGTTGAACTATTAAAGAGAGCCCCATTATTTGCCTCATTAATAGACTGCATATCTTTTGCAATATTTTGTGAATTAAAATCTGGAAGAGAAACCATAGAAAGAATTTCTCCAGTTTTTGGATTCATAATGACGACTGATCCCTTATCAGATTTATTAGACAATACTAATCTAGTTTTTTCCTGTAAATTAGTATCAGTAGTAAGTGTTACATCATCACCAGTATATGGATCATAATTTTTATTTACAACAGATTTCATTGTTTTTAAAAATTTTGAACCTTCTTTTCCAACTAAATAGTTATTCATTTCTTTTTCAAGTCCATACTTATCTACTATTTTGTCAGAATATCCAATTATATGAGAATAAATAACAGGATAGTTATATATTCTGTGATAATTATATTTTTCTCCATTAGAATATGCTAAAACTTCATGATTTCTATCATAGATAGTGCCTCTTTTTACAGAATTTTCCCTAAGTTCACTTCTTCTATTAGCAGGATGGTTAATTATATCCTCTGCTTTAAAAACTGTAAAATAAGTTAAATATACAATTGGTGCAACTAACAAAATTATTAAAAAAACCAGAAGGACTAAAATTCTTTTATTGTCTTTATTCTTCATTATCAATTCCCCTATCATACTTATAGGACAAATCTTCACTTGTTACTTGAAGAATTCCAAGTGCAATAAAACTTGAAATCATTGAGCTACCTCCATAAGAAACAAAAGGAAGTGTAAGCCCTGTCATAGGAATAAGTTTTATTACTCCCCCTACATTTAAAAATACTTGAACTGTAAATAAAATTGCAACAGAAAGAGCTAAAATTCTATAAAATAAATATTCTTGATTTAGTGCAATTTTTATCGCTCTATACACTAATAGCATATAAAGCATAATAATTCCTATACCTGTTAGTATTCCCATTTCTTCACAAATTGCAGAAAAAATCACATCTGAATGTGCAAGTGTAATTTGTTTAGGATAACCTAGACCAATCCCTTGTCCAAAAAATCCACCTTCACCAATCCCAAAAAGAGACTGCACAATTTGTCTTGCACTATTTATAACTTTATCTGCCGTCCAAGGATTAAGCCATATATCAACTCTATTTCTAACATGTGAAAATAAAAAATAACCTGCAACTCCTCCTATTAACATAAGACCAATATTTACTAAAAGAGAAGTCCTATCTTCATCATATACATATTGAATTAAAGTATAAATTGCAATAAAAATAACAGCAGTTCCAAGATCTCTTTGTATAAACAAAAATCCCACAAAAATATATATTACTGCCATTAAGTAATATGAAGTGTGCTTATAATTTAATTTTTTAAGTCTTGTTTGGAAAGTTGTGTAAAAAGAAGCAATTAAAAATATAATTAAGATTTTTGTAAATTCTGAAAGCTGAATTGTCACTCCTTCAGAAAGTTCAATCCAGTTTTTTGATCCGTATTTATCTGGTGCAAAAATAAGAGTAATTATAAAAAAAATAATAGAAAGTCCTAAATAAAGTCCTGTCATATATTCAAGTCTTCTCATAGCTCTTATTGCGAAATAAGTTAAATAAAATACTAATATACCTGCCAATACCCAAATAAGTTGTCTTAGTCCAAGTTTTGGAGAAAGCCTGTAAATTGTAATAATACCTAAACTTAGAAGCATAGACACTATTAAAAATATATAGTTATCTCCAGAAGAAACTTTTCCCAAAACTAAATTGGAAATATAAACAATTAAAATCAAGCCCACAAATAAAATAACTATGTATCTGTCTACATTATTATTGTTATAAGAAAACAAAAGTAAAATACTTAAAATTTCAAAAATTAAAAGAAGATTTCTAGGCTTGCGATTTTTTAAAATAACATCAAACACAATTTCACCTTTTATCTACAAATATAAATTGAATAAAACCTACACCAATTTTATCATTATTTTGAAGTTCAATTAATTCATTTGGATCAACTTGCATACCATTTAAAAAAGTTCCATTTGCAGAACCCAAGTCCTCAATATAATATCCTTGGTTTTTCACAATAATTTTTAAATGATTTTTACTAACAAATTTATCCTTTATTACAATATCATTTTTTGAACTTCTTCCAAGAGTCATATTATCATCTATAACATAATATTCCTGCATCTTAAAATTCAAAGAGTCAAGTCTATTTACTACTTTTAAATAAGCATCATCAAGAGAATCCCCTCTGTTTGTAATGTTTTTTATATCAAGATACATAAGTCTTAAAATACTAAATATAAAAAGATAGATTAAAATTATAAATATATATCTCAATATTTGGGAGATTAATTCAAACATATAACACCTCTCACTTTTAAACTCTATATAATTATATACTTTTTGATATTAATTTTCCACATTTTGTTAGACTCGATAAATATAGCACTTTTATGTTAGAATGAATTTGGTGATAAAATGATTGTATCAAATATTAGTTTTGAAAAGAAAAAATTTCATATTACTTTTGATAATTCTAGAGATTTATATATTTCTGAAGACACATTAGTTAAATTTGGATTATACAAAGGACAAGAAGTACCAGATGATTTTTATGAAATTTTAAAATTTGAAGATGCAAAATCACAAGCTCTTTTTTTATCTTATGAATTTTTACAGAGAAATAAAACAGAAAAACAACTAGTTGATCATCTTTATAAAAAAGAAATCTCTCAAGATATTATTGACTTAATAATTCCAATATTAAAAGAAAAAAAATATCTAAATGACAAGGATTATGCTACAAGATATATTAAAGATTCTCAAAATCTTAAAAAATATGGAAAAATAAAAACAATATATATGCTTAAATCTAAGGGAATAAAAAATGATATTATAGAGGATATTATGTCTGATTACGATTATAAGTTAGAGCTTGAAAATGCTCTTAATCTCTTAGAGAAAAAAATAGAAAAAGACGAAAAGGATTTAAAAAAAATAAATTCTGCAAAAAAGTACCTTCAAGGGCGAGGTTTTGAATTTGAAATTATAAATCTTGCAATTGAAAATTATTTGGTGGATTAAAATGAAAGATTCTTATGTATATATTTTAGAATGTAGCGACAAAACTTTTTATACAGGCTATACAAATGATTTAGAAAAAAGATTAAAATCTCACAGTAGTGGGAAAGCATCAAAATATACTTCTTCAAGACTTCCTGTAAAAATGGTTTTTACTGAAAAATGTAAAGACAAATCTGATGCTCTAAAAAAAGAATATTTTATAAAAACGCTTAAACGAAGTACAAAAATAAAAATCATAAATAAAACTTTAAAGCTTCAAAACTTGTATGATAATTATAAAAGAAGAAAAGAAAACTTATAAATATTACTAAAAAACTGATCCAAATTTCTAATGGATCAGTCTTATTTTTTTATTTAATTTTATACATTTCACCTAAAAAAGTTTCTTCTTTTTCAATATATTCTCTATTGCAAACTTCTTCTAATTTATTTTTCATATCATCATAAGACAAATTTTCTCCAGTTTTTTTATTATAATTAATTAAAATTGAATTTAAATTAGAAGTATCAATTGGCAGAAAATCTTTTATATTTATAAAAAACTCTTCAAATTCCTTATTATCATGGCTTGTAAGTTCATCAAAAGGATTTTCTGTATGAGGTGAAACTGTGTTTGCCGCTCTAATTCTGACAAAAGAAGTCCTCCCCTTTTTAGCTGATGATACAAACACATCCCCTGAACTTAAATACGGTAGTCTTTTTGTTTCATCAACAGAAAGATCTGTTTCTTCTTTTATAGTATCGATGTCAGATGCCCTTACTGTTCTAAAGATTAATTTTGTATTCAACTGAGCTGTAATTGTTTCATCTAGTAAAGTAGGTCTTTGAGTAGCAAGAATTAAAAATACTCCATATTTCCTTCCCTCTTGAGAAATTTCTCTCAAAATACTTTTTGAAGGTGTATCAAAACCCTTAGGAGCAAAATTATGTGCTTCATCAGTTATAATTACAAAAGGAGGAAAATAATCTACCTTCGTATTATTTCTATTTAATTCATCTCTGTATTCTTTTCTTAAATAATATAATTTTGCCAGTAAATAAGTTGAAAATACATTAATCATCCTAGTTGAGCCTTGCAACACTACAAGTTTTTTTCTCTTCAATAAATCTAAAAGTTCATCTATATTATGAGAAAAAATCCCTTCGTTTTGTAAATTAATAAGTCTCCACAAAACTCCACGCACACTCATAGAATTGCATGTTTTATCATATCTATCATAGACATCTAAAACTTTTTCAAGTTTTTTTTGTTTGGATGGATCAGGTTCTGATGCAATTTCTGAAATTATTTTATCTCTTGAACCAATTTCTTGACCTTCCAAAAGCATTTCCAATTTATTTTTAAAAGAATCAAAACTTGCTCCTTTAGACAACATAACATCAATTACATTTTTCATTGAATCTGTCAAAGGGGACGCTGCATTCAAAAGATTTTTCAAATCTCTATTTTGAAGCTCCTGAAATTTTATGCCTGTGTTTATTCCTATTTCAAGACATTTAAATTTATCATTATAATTTTTTTCTGAAATTTCTGAATTATTTGAAAAGTCCATCTCATAATGAGGGTCCATTACAATGGCAGGGACTTCCATTTCCATAAGCTCTTCTAAAATGACTCTAAGTCCAAAGGACTTTCCACTTCCAGATCCTCCAAAAACTCCAATATGAGGGTATTGATGCATTGACTTATAATCAAATAGATAAGGAAGTTCTCTTTGTTTTAAAAATTTATTATTTTCAAAAGTTTGAAACAAGTTTTTGTAGATATCATCCATGTCACTTGCAATATTATCTGTATTTTTAATTGACCCTAAAATTAAGGAATTATTTGGCAATGTATCAATCAAAAAGTTTTTTATTTCATGAAACTCTGGCGTTCTCAAATCACTTCCCGTAATAGGTGGATACAGAAGTTCTTCGAAAAATCTAAGCTTTGCAACATAAACTGTTTCATCTCCAACATTATAACCCATAGATCCAAGTGAAGTAAGTACATCACTGTCTACAAAATCTCCACCAATATCAAGAGGAATGAATCTATTAAAAGTTTTTGAATCCACAATTTCTCCGATAATATCCCCTTGAACTGGATCTTCGACTATTAAAAATTCATTATTTCTAAAATTTTTTTCTTTTGATCCAATGTATACTTCTCTAGTTGTTGTAACTCCAAGTACTTTCATTTTTCCTCCTACAAAGTCCTTTTATCTCTCTCAGAAATAAAAAATCTTTCATAAACATCCCTATCTAAATACTCTTCCAAAAGCATTTTCAAAATTTCATCAGTTATTTTTACTTCCTTATCTACAATATCAAGCCAAAGTGGAACTCCACGAGAAGACATAGGTGTTAAAGTATAAATTAAACTGCAAACTTCTTCAAAATATTTTTCTTGTGTATCTAGAATATCAGCACCTATTGCTCCAGGAAATTTTGACGTTCGCATAAAAGCCGATGAAAACCCTTCTCCCAAATCATTTTCTATATATTTTTTATTAATTTCATTTCTAATTAAAAGTGCCTCTCCAAGGCCAAGTCTATTAAATAGAATTTCTCTATCATAAATACTTTTATCAAAATTAAGACTTCTAGCTATTACATTTGTCTTTATGTCTTTTATTACTCCAAAAAGAACAATATTTTTTTCTTCACAAACTTCTCTAAGTTCTTTAAATAAATCAAGACAATGTATTTTATATCTAATGAATCCTCCATCCATCATTAAATAGTCAAGATCATACTTATCTATATATTCCAAGGCTGTTTCTATTTCTATCTTTGCCAAAAATTCTTGAGATAAATTTTTTTCACCATATCTCTCATTTAAAGTAGGTGTGTATACTCTTGTTTTATAAACTTCATTCCCATCTGTGGACTTGGCAAGACCTTGAAATATCTCGATGAAATGTGGGAACGCACCACCAGATATATTATTAGAACCATCTACTCCCACAGTCTTTTTATATTTTATCAAATCTTTTTTTTCAAATTTCTTCATTTTTATAATCTTACCAACATTTAAATTTAATTTTTCTCTAAAATTTGAATTATTTATTTTAAATACAAAATCATATTTATCTTTTAAATTTAAATTTACACTTTTTATTTGTTCTTCAAGTTCAGGTATATTATTCATAGATCTAAACTCTCCTTGTAAACTTCATTTTTAGGAATATTATGTTTTTTAGAAATTTCTTTTACAGCTTGGGACTTTTTTGTTCCCTTATTAATTTCTTCTAACAAAAGTTTTTTTATATCATAAGTAACTTCTTCATTACTCCCCTCTAATACGATTACAAATTCACCTTTTTCAGTTATTTCTTTTTCCAAAATCTCAGATGTATTCGACCTAATTGTTTCTTCAAAAACTTTCGTAATTTCTCTTGATATAGAAATATTTCTATTTCCAAAAATTTCATAAACATCTTTTAAAAAATCTTTTATCCTATGAGGTGCTTCATAAAAAATCATAGTAAATTTTAAATTTTTTAAATTTTCAAATTCTTTTTTTCTTGCAGAAGATTTGCTTGAAGTAAAACCATAAAAAAGAAAATGTTCTGTATCTAGTCCAGATAAAACTAAAGCAGTAAGAGCTGCATTTGAGCCAGGAAGAACTCTAAAATCAATATCTTCCTCTATCAATTTTTTTACAAGAACTTCTCCAGGATCACTTATCCCAGGCATCCCTGCATCAGTTACTATTGCTATATCTTTGTCTTTAATCTCTTTAATAATCTTTTGAGACACCTCAACTTCGTTAAATTTGTGGTAAGTTCTAAGTTCTTTTTTTATACCAAAGTGATTTAAAAGTTTTATAGTAACTCTCTTATCTTCAGCGAAGATTATATCAACAGATTTTAAAATGTCTAAAGTCCTTAAGGTTATATCTCCTAAATTTCCAATAGGAGTTGGACAAAAATAAATCAAAGTATTACCTCATTTCTATAAACTCTTTCCATTTCGAGTGTATAATTTTTTCCATCTCTTATATAAAAATCTCTAAAATCATTCCCAAAACTTGCTTGTTTTTTTGCAATAATTATAGATGACTTTGCTTTTTTATTTTTATTTCCATGTATATTTACAATATCTTTCACAAAAAGACCACTTTTATTAATTTTGTAAATAATCTCTGCCAGTCTATATGTAGGATAAATCAAATAGAGTTTTCCAGAATTTTTCAAAATATAATTAATTATATAAAGTCCCTTTTCCATATCAAAAAAATGTTTTGCAGACATTGTATTAAACTTAATATTTTCGTAATTATAATAGGGTGGATTAAAAATAACTGAATCAAAACAATTAGTTTCATAAATATTTTTTAGATTAAAAATATCCTCTTCAATAATTTTTATTTTTTCTTCAAGATTATTTTCTTTAATAGACTTCTGAAAGCTACAAATAACATTTTTATTTATATCTACAGAATAAACTTCTTCAAACCTATCTATAACTCTAAGAGATAAAATTCCAGTTCCACAACCTAAATCGATTGACTTTTTTCCACTTTTTACAAAAGAAGAAAGTATTAGTGAATCAGTTGTATACTTAAATTCATCTTCATTTTGAAAAATAACATAATTAGTACCAGGAACTATATCTTTTTTCATATTTCTCCTTTTAATACTCTTAAAGCATCGCTAAGTTTTTTATCCGCAACATTTTTTAATTCTGGTCTTGTAACTTTGTTTAATTTCCCGCCTTCAACTACATCTTCAAGTTTTATTATGTCGTAGTTTAGTTTCCCATTTTTTCTATATCTATCTACATAAGTAGGATAGACACCATAAGATTTTATATTTGTATCTTTTGTGTTATTGTCCTTTTCTATAATTAATTTGACAATTGCACCTGTGTCAACGCCACTTTTTTTCAGATTTTCAACTCTTTGATTAGAAAGAGCATTGCCCATAGAATAAATTGTAAAGTATTTTTTGTTATTTTTTTCTTCAACCTCATATTTTTGAAGAACATGAGGATGCGATCCCAAAATTATATCTGCTCCATATTCTTGTAATTTTTCTTTTAAATAAATTTGCCTTTCATTTGGAACAAGTTGATATTCATTTCCCCAATGAGGATATACTATTACAATATCAGATTTATCTTTTAATTTTTTAATATCCGATTCTACATCTTGTGAGAAATTATTTACAGAATATTCTTTACCTCTCATTAAAGAATCCATACCATTTAAAGTATCAGTAAAAGAAATAAGTCCAATTTTTATTCCTTTTTCTTCCACAACAATTCCTTTGTCAATGTCCTCAGTAAAAGTTCCAAAAGATTTCATATTATTTTCATTTATAACAGATATAGTTTCAGCTAATCCATCAATACCTGTGTCAAGACAGTGATTGTTTGCAGTCGACAAAACATCAAATCCTACATTTTTAAGAGAAGATATACTCTCTTTAGGAAAATTGAAAAGTGGAAATCCTGAAAGCGCTCTATTTGAATTTACAGAACCTTCAAAATTGGCAATGGCAATATCCGCTTCATTTATATCTTCTGAAATATTTTGAAAAATAGGAGTAAAATCAAAAGAATTTTCTGTTTTATAATTTTTCACAATTGGCTGATGGAAAATCATATCTCCCATAGCAAAAATTTCTACTTCTGATTTGTTTTCTTTTATTTCATTTTTTAATTCTTCACTTTTATTAGATTTATCAATATGACTCTTATCTGAATTCATTTCAAAATCAAAATCATTTTCATTGAAAACAAACAAAAAAACTCCCAACAATAGTACAGATACGGCTATAGAAATATTTTTTAAATTTTTCAATCTTCACCCCTACTAAATTCACATCCGCAATAATTTTGTCTATACATATTAAATTTATCTGTAAGTTCCACTGATCTTTTAAATCCATTTTTCTTTTTAAAATCTGAAAATAGATATCTTACATTGTATTCTTTAGAAACAAATTCCCCAATTCTATTTATTATTTGCGAGTCTTTATGTGGTGATATTGATAAAGTTGTAGTGAAGTAATCATAATTATTTTTAGAAGCATATTCTGCTGTTTTTTCTAGCCTTTCTTTATAGCATTTAAAACATCTAGCTCCACCCTCTTTATATTTTTCAAGACCTTTTATATAATCTAAAAACTCATTGTGATTATATTCTACAACTTCAACAGAAATTTTATAATCTAAATTTAAATTCTTAACAAGTTCTATTTGTTCATTAGCTCGTCTATAAAATTCCCTTTCACTATTTATATTGGGATTATAATAAAAAACATCTATATCAAAAAATTTGTTTATCCTTTCCAGAACTGCAGAAGAACAAGGCCCGCAACAAGAATGTAATAAGAGCTTCGGTCTATCTTTTATATCAATATTTTTTATTATTTTTTCCATTTCCAAATTGTAATTAATTTTATTCAAAATATCACCTAAAAAATTAGACTAGTTTCCTAGTCCAAGTTTAATTATTATTTTTTTGTAAATTTTTTCTACCAATTACACTAATTATAATTCCTATAATTATAATTCCAATACTCACAATTTGCGAAACTCTAAATGTCCCCATATAAAGAGAATCTGTTCGCATTCCTTCAATAAAAAATCTTGCAATACCATATACAATAGTATAAAAAGCAAAAAGCTGTCCATCATACTTCTGCCTTTTTGATAAATAAAAGTATAAAAATAGAAATATGAAAAAATTCACCGCAGATTCATAAAAAAATGTTGGATGAACTCTTTGTCCATTGACAAGAATTGCCCAAGGAACATCTGTAACGCCACCATGAGCTTCTCCATTAATATAATTTCCCCATCTACCAATTGATTGAGCAAGTGCAAGTCCTGGAGCAACACAATCTGCTAAAGTCAAAAATTTTATTTTTTTCTTTTTACTAAAAAAATATATAGCAAGACCACCCGCTATTATTCCGCCATAAATAGCAAGACCTCCATTTCTTATAGCAAAAATTTCATTGAGATGCTCCTTATAATAATTCCACTCAAAGGCAACATAATATAATCTCGCCCCTAATACGCCAATTAAAACAGCAAAAATACAAATATCATTTACAATATCCTTGTAAAGACCATCTTTGTAATTTTTTTTCGCAGCCATTTTTTCAATGACTACTCCAGCCAACAAAACTCCAATACCTATTAAGATTCCATACCATCTAACTTCTAAACCAAAAAGGTTAAAAGCCACAGGATTTATTCTCATATTGATTTACTCTTTTCATAAATTTCAACTCCAGCTGAAACTCCAAGTCTGTCAGCTCCACTTTCAACCATTTCCATCGCTTTTTTATAATCTCTAATTCCGCCACTTGCTTTAACTCTTACTTTATCAGAAACAGACTTTTTCATTAAAGCCACATCTTCTTTATCTGCACCTGAATCTGAAAATCCAGTAGAAGTTTTTACAAAATCTGCACCAGAATTTTCAGAAATTTCACATGCTTTTACAATTTCTTCTTTACTTAAAAGACAAGTTTCTAAAATAACTTTTAAAATTGCATTATTTTTGTGGCAAATTTTTGCAATTTCAGAAATTTCTTCTTCCACTTCAGAATATTTTTTAGATTTAATAAAACCAATATTTATAACCATATCAATTTCATTTGCACCATTTTCAATTGCATTTTTTGTTTCAAAAATTTTAGTTTCCCTTGTATTTGCTCCAAGAGGAAAACCAATAACAGTACATACTTTAACTTCAGTGACCTTTAACATCTCTGAACATTTTTTAACCCAAATAGGATTTACACAAACGGAATAAAAATTATATTTTATTGCTTCTTTAACAAGTTTTTCAATTTGTTCTTCAGTAGATCCAGGTTTTAATAAAGTATGATCAATAATTCTATTAATTTCCATTAATCTCTCTCCCAAGAAGTATATACATCTGTCACATCATCATTATCTTCAAGTGCATCAATTAATTTATCCATATTTTTAATATCATCTTCATCTGTAAGTTCAGTTGTTGTTTGAGGAATAAAAGTTATATCAGATTCAACAAAAGAACGGCCAGATTCTTCTAAAGTCTTTCTAACATTATGATAATCTTCTGGTTCTGTTATTATTTCGAAAGCTTCTCCTCTATCAATTACATCTTCTGCACCTGCATCAATTGCAATTAAAGTAAATTCGTCTTCATCAAGTCCTTCCTTTAAAACACCTAGAGATCCTTTTTTGTCAAACATAAAAGAAACACAACCGGGCTGTCCTAAATTACCGCTATACTTATCAAAAATATGTCTAACCTCTGGTGCAGTTCTATTTCTATTATCAGTAAGACAATTTACCATAACAGCAACTCCACCTGGACCATAACCTTCATATACGATTTCTTCAAAATTATCATCATTATCTCCGCCGCCAGCTTTTGCAATTGCTCTGTCAATATTATCATTAGGCATATTTTCAGCCTTCGCTTTATCAATTGCAACTTTAAGAGAAGGATTATAATCTGGATCAAGTCCACCTTCCTTAGCAGCCACAGTTATTTGTCTTGCAAGTTTAGTAAAAATTTTACCTTTTTTTGCATCTTCTTTACCTTTTTTATTTTTAATATTATTCCATTTAGAATGTCCTGACATTTAATCACCTTTCTATATAAATCGCTATTTTTAGCATATTTATTATTATATTACAAATCTTTATAAATCGTCAATAGAAAGCGAAGTCCATTACTCTCTTATAACTAAAATTTATAACTTAAGTATAGAAAAAATTAACAATTTCATAATGGAAATTTATATTACCAATAAAAAATCAATCAAAATTATTTATATAAAACAGAGTTTTAAAACTTTTTGTTATATTAACTTACACAATAATTTGTACTTGATTAAACTTTATTTCTGAAGTAAAATAATTGCGGAGTTAAATAGATTATTTCAAAAGGTTATAAATTTTAAAATATTCTCGATAATATATTTAAAATTAATATATTTAAAATTTATATTAAAACTTTATCTAGTTTGAAATAAAATATACTCCAAAACAAATTCTTCCAATCTACGAATTTAATGTTAGGAGAAGAATATAAATATAATTTAGGAGGATACAATGAACATCAAAAATTTAAACAAAATACTTTTAGTAACAGGATTAGTATGTGGAATTGGTGTTGGTACAGTAAATGCCTCTAGTGAGAATAATTGGAAATCAGATATCAACCAAATGGTTAATATTGAATCCAAAATCTTCCCTACTTCTGACGAAAAATGCTTACAAAAAGCCAATGGATCCTATTTCTCTCAATTACTTGCTAAAAATAATGGAAAGAGAGATAAAGAATTCCAAAGCCCATCAATCTACGATATAACTAAATACGCTGATGTATTAGTTGTGAAAGGAACTTTAGATTATAATAAAGATCCTGAATCAACAAATGTAGACAAAATGTTAGCTAATAAGGCCCACTTCTTCACTACAAGCAACAACACAATATATAAAGTTGTAGGTGCTTCAATTAACCCAGAAATTTACTCAGAAGATGAATTTCTTAAACATTATAATCAAATAAAAGATTTGGGTTATGCAATAAATATTGAAGTAAAAGATGGTTTTGTAACTAGCATTACAATTTACGAATAAATTAATTTAGCCAGTAGCTAAAAATCTTTATGTCAAATTAAGCTAACTATTATAAGTATTTTAGATTAAAACTTATAATAGTTAGCTTTTTATTGAAAGAAAATACAATAATGAGTTTTATTAAATCGTAAATAAAAAAACAACTTCAACTCCAGGATATAAATTTTTTATTTCCATTTTTCCGCAATGAAGTTCGCATATTTGTTTTGAAATAAAAAGACCCATACCATGAGTTTTAACTTCTGATAAATTTTCTTCATGCAATCTTCTTATAACATTTTCAGGAATTACACCTATTTCATCACGAATTGATATAATCAATTTGTGATTTAAAATTTCATAAGTTATAAAAGTCTTTTCCGTTGAATACTTTATGCTGTTTTCCAAAATATTTTCAAGCATTCTGTAAAATAAATGCTCGTCCATTTTTATTTTTGCATTTCTATTTAATTTATTTGTAAATACAATCTCTTTACTGGGATTTTCATTTAATTTTGTGACTAGTAGTTTTCTTATTGTATAAATTGGATCTTTTTCTGTGAAATTATTTGTGCCTAAAGTTTCTAAACTTTTTGTCAAATTCAGATCTTCAATTAATCTACTTATCTTTAATATTTCTTTATTCATCTTATCTATTTCTTTACTATTTTCACTATTTTTTATATCTTCTAATCCCCAAGATAATTTTGTAAGAGGTGTCCTTATATCGTGACTAATTCCTCTTAACCAACTAGACTGACTGTTTTTTAATTTTAAAAAATTACTATTCGCCTCATTTATAGTTCTAGAAATATTTTCTAATTCTCCCTTTTCTTCTAAAAATATATAATCTTCATCAAAAATTTTATTAATAGACTTTTGCAGAGGATCTAAACTTTTGAAAATCTTTTTTATCTCATAAATATAGAATAAATATATTACAGCTAAAAATGCAAAAAAACCAATTATTAATATAAAAATATAGGATTTTATTTTTTCATAATTATAATAATTAGAAGGCAGCTTATCCAAAGAATTTTTTGGATAACCTAATACCATAAGACCGTCTCCTGCAATAAAAGTAAAAACTGGATAGTCATTTAAATAATATCTCGTAAATTTTGCCACATCAGTAATTTCAAAATTATATTTTACTTCTCTTGGCTTATTGTAGTTTTCGACTACATTCCCACTTTTATTTATTCTAACTGCCCATATATCATTTTGTTTTAAAAATTTACAATTGTCTTTTGTTAAATATATATTATGAATTTTATTATTTTTAATATATTCATATACATGAGATGGATTTTTATATTCTGAAGAGTATTTAAAACTTGCATAAAATATCCCAAAAATAGTGATGACCATTAATATAATTAAAATTAATATAAAACAAATAATTTTCTTTAATCTTTTAAAAAAATAATTAAGCATTTTGCTACTCTTTTCCAATTAATTTATAGCCCAATCCTTTTACTGTTATAAGTATTTTAGGATTTGAAGGATCTTCTTCTAGTTTTTCTCTCAATCTATAAATATGAGTTATAAGTGTATTTTCATATCCAAAGGAATCTTCCCAACACCTATCTATAATTTGGTCAATTGATACAATTTTATTTATATTTTCAGACAGATAATCTAAAATTTTAAATTGTTTAGCTGTGAGTGGAATTTCTTCTCCATCTCTAATTAATATGCCTTTCTCTTTATCAAAAATTAATCCATCTAATATCAATTTATTATCACTGTATTTTTTGTAAGTTCTTCTAAGAACTGCCTCTATTCTCCACAATAAATCTTCTGTCAAAAAAGGTTTTACTATGTAATCATCTGCTTCTAAACTAAATCCTTCCTTTTTATCCTCTATACCATCTAGTGCAGAAAGAACAATTACAGGAAGTTTAGAATTTTTTCTTATTTCTTTTAAAAAATCAAAACCACTTCCATCAGGCAGCATTATATCTAAAATCATAAGATCAACTCTATTATTTTCCAGTTTAAATTTTGCCTCTTTTATATTTTTTGCCACCAAAACTTTTCCTAAACCTTTCTTTTTTAAAAAGTTATACATACTATTTAACAAATCTATTTCATCATCTAATATTAATAAATTCACATATTTATAGGAAGTCATTTTGTATCCCCTTTCAAATCCATTTTAACATAATAAAATGAAAAAACACTTTTTGTGATGTAAAAGTAATCTATTAAAAATCTAAATGTTATATCAATTTTTTATAATTAAGTTATTACAGAGAGAGGAGAAAATTATGACAAAAGTTTTAGAAATTGAAAATTTAAAAAAATTTTATGGTGAAAATTGTGTTTTAAATAATATTAGTCTAGAAATTGAAGAAAAATCAATTTATGGATTAATAGGACCAAATGGAGCTGGTAAATCCACTCTTATGAAATCTATTTTGGGACTTATAAAAAGGGATTTTGGAACTATAAATCTGTATGGAAAAAATATTACTGAAAAGAATCAAAAAGAAATGAATAAAAATCTTGGTTCTCTAATAGAAAACCCCTCTTTTTACGATCATTTAACTGCTTGTGAAAACCTAGATATAGTTTGTGAGTTAAAAGGAATTGATAAAAAAGAAATAAAAAATATTTTAAATGCTGTAGGGTTATCAAACTACATAAATAAAAAAGTTCGAGAATATTCTCTTGGAATGAAACAAAGACTTGGAATAGCCATAGCACTAATTGGCAATCCAAAATTTTTAATCTTAGATGAACCAATAAATGGACTCGACCCTCAAGGAATAGAGGAAATGAGAAATTTATTTAAATCAATTGTCAAAAATTCAAATACAAGTATATTGATTTCATCTCACATACTCGATGAAATAGAAAAAATATCAACTCATATTGGAATTTTAAAAAATGGAAACTTAATTTACAATGGATCTCTTGAAAATTATAGGAAGCTTCATCCCCCTGTAATTGTCATAAAAACTTCTGATAATATTAAAGCTAGCAAAATACTTAGAATAGACTCATCAAATATTATTGGGAATAAATTAGTTCTTGGCAACAAGACTAAAGAAGAAGTTGCCAAGATTATAAAATATTTGAATAATTATGTTGATATTTATAGGATTGAAGAAGAAAAAGAAAGTCTAGAAAAATTATTTATAAAAGAAACAAATAAGTAGGTGTGTTATGAAAAATTTAGAAATTAAAAAAAGCAAAAATTTGGGAATTAATTTTATTTTACTAATTGTTTTTGCAATACATCTCTTTGCTATACTCATGGTTTATTTAGACGGTGATTTTTTTTATTTAAAATACTCACTTTTTAGTTTGCTTGATTCATACTTTGCCACAGCTTTGATTATTAATCCGATTATTATTTCATCTGTTGTGAAAAAAGTAATAGAAATTGAAGAAAAAAATAATATGTGGGACTTACAACTATCCCTTGGATTAAAAATACCAACTATTTTAATGAATAAATTTAAAAATTTGAGCTTTAAATTTTTTATACTGCAAATCGTTGAATGGATAATTATAATAACTCTTTCTTATCAAAACAATGACTTTATTATAAATTCTGAAATTACTAAAAGAATAATTATTTATTTTTTAAGTGAACTATTTATAAATCTATCTATGATTTCAATTTTTATAATAATTGAAATGAGAAGTAAAAAAGTTTATTTTTCTTTATTCTTTTCAATTATTGGAGCTATGTCAGGGATAATCTGTATGTTTACTTCAAATTTATTATCGCAAATAAATCCCTTTGCACTTTTTTCTACATTGTTGAATATAAATTACATTAAAAATGGATCTGGTTTTATTCAAATGCCATATAATATTAATTACTTTACTATATTAATAAGCTTTATTTATTTATCAATAAGTGTAATTTATTTAATCAAGAATAAAAAATACATTCTAAATAAAGAAATATAAGGAGAAATTTATGTTAAAAATTGAAATGAAAAAATTAAAAGTAACAAATCTTTTGATAACAATTCTAGTAATTCCACTTTTGGCAAATATCTTTGGATTAATAAATTTTATGGGAAATAGAGAACTTTTGACCAATAGTTGGAAAAGTTTGTGGACACAAGTTTCACTATTTTACTTTATGTTTTTCTTAACGCCACTTATAGCAATTATAGTTTCGACGTTGTGGTCAGTAGAGCATAAAGCAGGACTTAAATTAATAAGGATTTGTCCAATAAAAAATATAAAATTTATAATAGCAAAGGCATTTATATCATTTATATTAATTGCCATTGCACAGTTTTACTTTTTATTTTTATTTATAATTTTTGGTAAATTTATTTGTGGATTTAAAGAAATTAATTTAAATTTATATATTTATTATATTATTTTGAGTATTTTATTCTCTATCCCAATAATTATAATAATGTCCTTTGTAAATATAAAAATAAAATCCCTAGGTATAAGTGTACTTATATCTGTCATGATTTCGATTGCAGGATTTGCAATGCGTGCTCAAAATATTTTCCCTTTACTTCAAAATATTTTTGCCCTAAGCAATCTAGGTATTAAAATGAACAATTTTGAAATATTAAATTTTAGCGAAGCAATAAAAATATTTGTTTTTGGAATTCTTGAAGTTACAATATTTTTAAGATTATCTCAAAAGTCTTTACAATATGAAGATTAAGTCTAGAAATTATCATATTTAATTTTTATAAATAAGTTCATTATGAATATAGGTAAAAAATTTAGCATAAATAATTTTATATGCTAAATTTTTTTAATTACCTTTTAAATTCTCATTATGGAAAATATTAATTACATTATTCTTTTTATTTTCTTTAATTTTTTATCATTAAATGGGGCATATCTAAGTGAAATATCCAAAAATCTTGTATTTTTAACCACTGATTTCTTGTGACTAAAAGTTTCAAATCCATATTTACCATGATAAAAACCAATCCCACTGTAACCTACACCACCAAAAGGCATATTAGGATTTGTAAGATGAATAATAACATCATTTACGCAACCTCCTCCAAAGGAAAGTCTATTAATAATGTAATTGGAATTTTCTTTTTCTTGTGAAAATATATAACAGGCCAAAGGTTTTTCGCGAGATTTTATAATATCAATTACTTCATTTATATCATCATATTCTATTATTGGCAATAATGGTCCAAAAATTTCTTCTTTCATAATCTCATGATCGAAATCTGAATTAGGAAAAATCGTAGGTTCAATCTTTTGATCTTTATCATTTTTATTGCCACCAATTATATCTTTATCTGTTTTTATGAGATTAACTAGTCTTTCATAATGACGCTCATTAATAATCTTTGGATAGTCCTTATTATTTAAAACATCAGGATACCTAGTTTTTATTTCTTTTCGAAGAGCACTTATAAACTCATCTTTAACATTTCTGTGCACCACTACATAATCTATTGCCACGCAAGTTTGACCAGCATTTAGCAACTTGCCCCATGTAATTCTCTTTGCTGCAAGATTTATATCTGCAGTTTCATCAATAATGCAAGGACTTTTCCCTCCAAGTTCCAAAGAAACTGGAGTTAAATTATAACTTGTCTCACGCATTATAATTTTTCCCACTCTAGCACTTCCTGTGAAAAAAATATAATCGTATTTCTGATTAAGTAATTCATCATGATCAAAATTTGGATTTAAACAATAAATATAACTTTCATCAAAAGTATCTTTTATAATTTTTTCAATTACTTTAGAAGTATTTATACTATATTCAGAACATTTTATGATTGCACAATTTCCTGCTGCTATAGCATCTATTAATGGAGCAATCGTAAGATTAAAAGGATAATTCCATGGAGAGATAATAAGCACAACACCATAAGGTTCACTATAAATATAATTTCTAGCAGGGAATGTACTTTTTGAACCTCTTACCCTTTTTGGTTTGCTCCATCTTTTAATATTTTTTAATATATAGTGAATTTCACTATAAACCATTGCAATTTCAGTCATGTAAGATTCTGCCTTTGACTTTGAAAGATCTTCATATAATGCAGAAAAAATAATCTCTTCATTATCTTTAATTACTTTTTCTAGCCTTTTTAACATTTTTATTCTATATTCAATTGATTTTGTCTTATTTGTATTAAAAAAATTTCTCTGCATTTCAACTATATTTTTTAGATTTATACTTTCATTTCTCATCACTATTATATCTTCCTTTATTGTTTTTAATGTCTTTCTAGTGCAGCTCCATTTAGCCATCTCTTTAGAGAAGCATATCTACTACTATAGTCTTGATCTATAACCCAGAAACTCACAAGTACTCTTTCCACTTATTTTTTCATATTCTATGTATGGATAAAGACCTAAATATTCAAGACCTTTAAAAGTACTAGGTTCTTCCATTACTGGTAGTATACATGATTTTTCATTTAACATACCATCTGCTAAACCCAATTCCCACGGGCATCATTTTGAATTAACAATATTTCTAGTGGCGATATAAGATAAGTCTTTACAATTTAGATATTCTATTTTTAATAACATTAGCCGTTTTAGGTGATACATTATTTCTACCCAAATTTTTGTCATTTATCCAATCTACATATACAGAATAGCCTACATTGTTAAATAAATCAATTAGTGTTAGTATCAGTCTTTTATCTAAAAAACTATGTAATATAAACAAGTTCTATTACTAGCTGTCATTATTGTTACGCCTTGCCTCTTGTTTGACACAATTCATTTTCCAAATTTGCCCTGATGCATTTTTAGAATTTTTTGTAATTATAGAAATCATTCCATCACAACCTTTAATTCGTGTTCTGCAATTTGTTTTCACATAGAATTCCAAGGTTGCTTGACAGACATACCCACAAATTCAATGTTACTATTAGGATTTCGAGAGTGCCCTCTTAATAAGTTTCTTAAGCTTCATCTTCAATATCAAAACTTATAAAAATTCTTTTCATTTCTACTTTTCCCTCCTCTCATACTCCTTAGGACATTTGCCTTCATTTTGAGTAAGTTGTATATCCTCATACTTCTTAGGACATCCTATTTGTATTTGGGTAAGACTTCTTCCCTCATATTCCTTAGGACATCCAGTAAGTTTTTGAGTAATTATTTTTTCCAAGGTCTCAATTTCTCTTGAATCTTTGGTAAATGCTTATTTTTGATGTTATTAACTGTTTTTTGGGATATTCCTACTACTTCTGCGACTTCTCTTTCTTTCATTTCGTAGAGAAAAAGTAGTTTTAGAACTTTTTTATCTCTTTCAGAAAATTCACTAATGACTTCTAAGAATGCTTCTTCTAGAAGTTTGTACGTTACTATTTCCTCAGTATTTTTAACGCTAGTTACTTCAAAGTCATATTCCTCTTCAGCAACATCAAGGGATAAGGGAAGACCATATTCTTTTGTTTCGACAAAGCCTGTTTCTAAACTTCCTGCTTGGACATAGTTTCCATTTTTCTCAGTCGCTGTTTTAATTCTGTCTTTATCCTGTAGTTCTTCTAAATTCTTGTAGGCTCTTTGTATTCTCTTCTTTTCTCTCCAGATTGGTTTCATATATTCTTTGTAGACTTCTTCACTAACTTCGATTTCTTTGCCATTTATTTCTAAATATCTTTTCTTTGCCATCTTTTGCCTCCTTGCAAAATCTCTAGATCCGCAAGAAGGCCATCCGTAAAAACAAAAAAAGACGGCAATAGAAAACCATGGTTTGGTTTTCCGACTGCCGTCTAGCGTTCTTGCGGATATCTTTTACTTATTTAAAATTTTAATTTCGCCTTTAACTACATAGGCTATGGTTGTACTTTTACCTCGCCTGATAGTTAGCTTTTTCTTGTCTTCGCTAATATCACAGACTCTTTTTCCTTCTTTGTTTCTTATTTCTATAGGATCACCTCCTTAATATAAAAATAGCCAGATGAGTTTCTTTTTGAATACTCATCCGGCTATTTGATAGTTACATTTACTTCTTTGCTCGGTATGGTTTTTTCTTATTTTTGTTTGATATTTCCAGTGTTGAGATTTTCCCACAGTGTGGACATTTTGCTGCTATCTCTATTTTCTCTAAAGGAATTCTTGATACATCAAAAAATCTCTTTTTACAGACTGGACATGCCATTTGTTCCATAATACCTCCTTATCTTTCCTTGTTAGCTTCTTTGATAATTTCTTTCTTAAAAAAATATAGCTAAGCTATATTTTAAAAACTAAATTCGTTATATAGTTCTTTTGTTAATTCAAAGTCATTAGGTGCATAGCCTAATACTTTTAATCGAACTAATGCTGCTGTTTTTGATACTTGGAATTGCTCTGATACTTTCATGATGAAATCAAATAGATAAGTTTCATCCTTAATGTGCTTATCATAACCTAGATAGTATAAATACTTTATAATCGCTTTTTTATTCATCAAAAGACAAGAAGCAAATGTATTCGCCTGCCATTCTATTGTATCCATAAATCCCCAGCGTTTATTTTTCTTCTTATTGACATCGCCAGTTCGACAAGCTAGCGAAGCAGGCTTTTCTTCTTCATTAAAAAAAGATAGTTGGTTTGGATCTCTATAGAATACACACGGATGAATTACACCATGTCCACATTCATGAGCTAGGGTAAATCTTCTAAATCATTTATCTCTTGGATTATCTAATTGCTTATCTATTAAAATAGTATTGGCTCTATCTGTAAGATATTCTAGTTCCCATTGTCCAGTTTCAACATTTGGCATTAGGCTTTTCATTGTTCGTATTACTTGGTCATCATTAAAGACCATCATCCCTGCATAGCATCCGTTATGAGATAAGTAGGCATATTCAACATTAAACCCTAAATCAAATTCTGCCAGTCCTTCAATATCTACTGCTTCAAAATTTTCAATTGAAGAAGGACAATATTTATTAAGAATATTCTCGGTCAGCGATTCAATTTGATCTAAAGTGATAAATGGAGCACCTGTACTTGATTTGCTGAAATTATATTGATACATGCCTACCTCTCTTTTTCAATTTCTTCAATGAATTTTATCCACTCTTCTTCTTTAACATCTAAGTCTCTAGCCTTTCTCAAAGCTACGCTTAAGCCTTTAGTCTTTAAAATATACTCTGGCAAATCAGGTGCCACCGTATTTCTTTGCTTTCCAGCTAAATCCATCATAATGGATGATTCTTCTTCATCCAAGTTTAATATTTTAGCAATTTGGTTCAACCTCTCTAAGTCAAAAGAATCTCTTTTTCCTTTCTCTACATCGCTTAGATACGGTGAGGAAATATTAAGCCTGTCCGCCATATCCTTTAAGGTGATTCTTAAATCCTTTCTCTTCTGAGAAATAAAATTCCCAAAAGTCAGTTCGTGATTGTTCATGATTACCTCCTATTACTTTATTAGCTAATCTGCTAACTTATTTATATTTTACAACTTATTAATTGATGTGTCAAGTCCTAATATCTATTCTGTTCACTCTCCCTATAAATATCTATCCTGTCTATACAAGAGGCGTTTTATCAAGTACTTTTTTATATTTATAGACGCTTTTTTCTGTAAGCATTTTAACTTTTAGGCAAGAAAAAACAGTAAACCGATTTGATTTACTGCTTCGTGAATTGCTATCTTATATCTTTTATTTGGTTATTTGAGTTTAATAAACTGGGATTCATAAATTACTATCTAACCATGTTTTTAGTTCATCAAAACTGTAATCTCCTTTTAACGCTATTCCATCTTTAATAATTGAATTCTTACATTCCTTTTTGTAACCCTCAATCATTCTCCCAAAACCACCTCCGCCATGCGTGCAAAACGGAATAATTGTCTTTCCACTTAAATCAACCGTCCTTAAAAACGATAGCACGGGTGGGGCAAAAGTTTTAAGCCAATTAGGAGAACCAATAAAAACCACCTCTGCATTTTCAATAGTTTCCGCCCCTTGAATAAGAGGTGGGCAATATCCTTTTTCAATTTCTTCTCTCACTTCTTTTACAGCTGTATTATATGAGAATGAATAAGGCTTTTGTGGCTTCAGCTCTCTCAAATCTCCATCAGTAATCAACGCAATATCTTCTGCTAATCTTCTTGTTATTCCTGAATATGAATAATATACAACTAAAGGACTCATTATAATTACCTCCTTAATTCAACCTAATTATTATTATATCATTTTTATTATATAATGAGTATCCTAAACTTATCCATCCTGTTCACTCCACCTAAAATATCCATAGTGTCTACACACCATGCAATAATCTACACTTGAACTGTTTCCACAGAGAGTTTTCCAAATAGAAAAATGGCTTCTAAGATTTCTTTTAAAATCCTAAAAGCCATTGATTTCAACAGTTTTATAGCTTGTTATTCTATTTTCTTGACATCAATACTACGCTTTCAGCAGTCGATTTCTGCCAATCGAAGCTCCCTATTCGTTCGCTTCTCTTGGGAAATCTTTGCATGAAACCTGCCTCGAGTCGTCACTATGGATAAAAAGCTCCTTTTTACGTTTTAACAAACATATCATAGGCTTTTTTAGCATTTTCCTCGTATTGGCAACATATCATGGGGCTTTTTGAATTGGTAAATATTCAGAAACATGTCAAATCTTACTACCACCTCTTATCAATTTCAAATCTCTTCTTACTTGGATTTCCTTCACATCTATATATTTTTTTATTGTTTATATCATAAATTGAGGACCATATAGTATCAAAAGATAAATTCTTATCATATTGACACATAAACCCATATTTCCCACTTAGCAGTTTTTTTATCTCTTCTAGTGAATAATTTTTATAGTCTTCTTTTATTAAAGTATCAAATCTAATATGTGATTTAATATCATCTTGTAAATTACATTTAAAAGATTGCATACCTTCGAATACAAAATGATTAGTTCTAAATAAGGCTCCCTCTGAGATTATTTTAAAATATTTATTCTCTGAATTAAGTTCAGCTAAAAGCACGCCTCCTTTTGCATCAGCAACTATAATATTCTGCGATGACCCTACTTCTACTTCTTCCAAAAACTTTTTCGCTTGATCTACTGTAGCACATTTTTCTAAAATATATCTTATTAGAAATCCAGCGTTAAAGCCAAGATCTTTTACTGTTGGATATACAAAAGTTAGTCCACATGCAAGTCCCTTCTCATTCATTCCATCTTCCATTTGAATCATAGCAGTAGTATTAGCAATAAATGAATATCCCTTATCCAACTTATAGAATGCACTATCAGTCAATTTCCCAATAGACTTATCAAAGTCACTATTCCTAGCTACGAATATTCCATTGTCATTTGAAATACCTATACACGAACAATAATTTTCATATGTAAAAACATACATGCTGGTTAAAAAAGCAAATACTTTATCAAAATCTTGCTTTAATCCCTCTGCAAATCCTCTAATTTCTTCAATTATTTCCGGAAAATACTTTTCATAAATAGTATAAACTCCTCTTCCATAATTTAGTTTTTCTTCATCTAATAGTTTGTCAAAATCAATGTTCTTTCCGTTCTTGTAGAGCATACCTCCATACTTATAGCCAGCTTCTTTATGACTATTTCGCCATCTTGAGTGATACATTTATTCCCCCTAAAAAATGTTATTACAATCCTTTATGATAAATTTTATCATATTGGTTACGGTAACCTTTAAGTGTTAATAATATATTCACATAATAAAAAATTTATGTCAAAGGGAAATATTTATTAAGATATAAAAATAACTAAATAGAACTTATTCTAAATTTAATTGAATTTAATTTTTCCGTTTTAATTTGTGGATAATCTTTATAGAATTCTACACGTCCAAATATTGCAATATCATATATTATATCAATATCGATATTGTCTTTTATTTTAGCTCTAAATACTTTTATCTTATCTTTCCAGCCTTTATTTTTTCTAACTTTAATTAATAAATTGTAGTACCCTTTACCATTTATTTCTTCTACTTCAAGTTTCACTCTTCCATAAAATAAATAAATTTTATTATCTTCAGATTTATCAATCCAAGTATTTAAACTCTTTCTAGGAATTACTTTATACTTTGATTTACTATAATTAATTTTATCTTCTATTAAAAATGGATTATTAGATAAATACATCATGTAGAAAAATGGCTTTTAATATTTCTTCTAAAATCCTAAAAGCCATTGATTTCAACAGTCTTATAACCTCTTATCTTATTTTCTTGACATCAATACTACAGTCTCCGCATGGCTTGAGTGGTCAGTATGGATAAAATTTAATATTTTAAGGAAGCCTCGTATGTGGGAATATGTCCATTCATTACTTTATTATAAACCACTCTAAATATCTTTGTCGTTTCCATGCTTACAAATTTTATTTCTACAGAACCTTAAATGAATAGATCGTTCTGTTATAAAATATGAAGAAGAAATTGGAATACGATCAACTAGAGGTTTAGACATCAATCATCCAGAAGATGTGAAGATTATTTTATCACAAGTTAATTATTTAACCTCACCCAATGGCTATAAAACTCTATTTTTAGATAATACATTTTCTAATGAGGAAGAAGATGTATATAAAGCTGGGTGTCGTTTTGAAGAAATTTATGCCTTCATGAAATAGATCGTGAATTAAAAGAAGTTGTTTTCTTCTTTACTCCCTTTTGAGAAACTTCTAAAAACATCCTATGCTTTTCATTTTAAGGAAAATTCAAATGGGTCTTAAGAAAAGATGGCTTAGCAAAGCAAACAGACTTTAAAATTGTGCGTAAAGAAGATATTATTGAACAATAAAACATCTTTGGAAGAGTTTATAAGTTTAGCCTATTCTGTCTAGATTCATTTGACAATTGAATATATGTAAAAAGCTATCTCTTCCTACCGGCATTGGAATGATAACTCTCTACCAGATAGGAATTATAGCTATTAAAAAATAATTATTGGTTTATTCAAAAATCAACTTCTATTTTTCATTCAAACTAATTTCATTTTTCTTAATTCTAAGGCTTAAATCCTTAATATTTTTTTCTATTTTAGATATAACTTTCCTAAAAAACGCATCATCTTGACCTGTTGGATCTTCTAAATTCCAGTCCTCTGTATATCGATTTTCTACAATCGGACAGACTACATCACATCCCATAGTAATGGATATATCAATATCTGGCAGGTCAGAAATCAGCTTTGAATATTGAGTTTTCTCCATATCAATATTGTATATATCTTTCATTAATCTGACCGCATCTTGATTTATCTGGTTTTTTATTTGTGTTCCAGCTGAATAGGAGTCAAAGACATCTGAAGCATATTTTTTCCCTAAGGCTTCTGCAATTTGGCTCCTACAGGAATTATGCACACATATAAATGCAACTTTTGCTTTTCTCATTTTAATTTATACCATTCCTTTCTAATAAATCTTTCACTTCATCCTTGTTTAAAACTTTGCCATAGGATACAACTTTTCCGTTTATAACTAATGCCGGAGTAGACATAACTCCATAACTTGCGATTTGAGAAAAGTCTGTAATGTGGTCTATATTTTCTTCAACATTAAGTTCAGCGAGGGCTTCCCTGGCTGATTTTTCTAAAGCAAGGCATTTCGAGCAACCAGAACCTAGTATCTTTATCCCCTGCTCTTTTTTCTTTTCTTCTGCTTTTTCTATATTCTCTGACGAATAATTTACATCACAACAACTTGTTTCTTTAACTTCCTTATTATTAACAGGTTCACAATTGCCGCCACAAGTACAATCGTTCTCTCTTTTTTCTTTCTTACCAAATAATCTCATTTTTTCCTCCTTAATCCATACCTATTGTTTTCACAACAGAATATATTTTTGCTTTCTACCTAATCGTCTCATTTTACTTGCCCATTAAATTAAAATCGGGCTAAAAATGTTAAACAAGTATCCTACAACAATGATCCCAAAAATACAAATTCCTATGAATAGAAATAAAAGCTTTGGTTTAACTGCTTTTTTTAACATAATCAATGATGGTAGGCTTAGTGTTGTTACTGCCATCATAAAAGATAGGACAGTTCCCAGTTGGGCGCCTTTTGCCAATAGAGCTTCTGCTATTGGTATCATTCCAAAAATATCAGCATACATTGGTACTCCGACAATAGTTGCCAAAACCACTCCAAATGGATTCTTGCTGCCTAAGATATTTTCCACCCAAGTTTGAGGAATCCAATTGTGGATCAATGACCCTATACCCACACCTACTAAAATATAAGGGAAAACTTTTTTGAACGTGTCACTAACTTGCGTTTTAGAAAAATCAACCCTGTCTTTTAATGTTAAGCTTGGAGAGCTAATATCAACTTGACTTGCATTTTTTATAAAATCTTCTACATACCTTTCCATATGCATCTTTTCGATGAGGCTACCACCAATTACAGCAATAATTAGCCCTAGGACTACATATGCTATGGCTATTTTGGCACCAAATATACTCATAAGTAAAATAAGGCTACCCAAATCAACCATTGGAGACGATATTAAAAATGAAAAACTCACTCCAATAGGCAACCCAGCACTTGTAAAGCCCATGAATATTGGGATTGAAGAGCATGAACAAAAAGGTGTTACAGTGCCTAGCAAAGCAGATATAATATTTGCCCCTAAGCCATCAAAACGTCCCAGAATTTTTTTACTTCTTTCAGGTGGAAAATAGCTTTGTATATAAGAAATGATAAAAATCAACACGCAAAGTAATATTGTAATTTTTATAACATCATAGATGAAAAATTGTAAGCTTCCTCCAAGTTTTGAAGTCATATCAAGGCCAAGATTTGTCAATCCTTCTTCTATCAATTTATTGAGCCATTTCATGCCTAGAATTTGATCTTGAATAAAACTGCCCATCTCTAACCTCCTTAAACTTAAGATTCTTAATTTTCTAAAAACCAGTGTTTGGTATTATTGGCAATATTTACTAAGAATAACATAACTGGTACTTCAGTAAGAACACCTACAGTGCAAGCTAATGCAACTGGTGAATCTATACCAAATATTGCTATTGCAACAGCTACAGCTAATTCAAAGAAATTTGAAGCTCCAATCATGCCTGCTGGTGCAGCTATTTCAAAGGGTAAACCTACTTTTTTGCTTAAGCCATAGGCTATAGCAAAAATTAGGAATGTTTGAAGGGTAAGTGGAATAGCTATCAATAAAATATGAAATGGGTTTTCTAAAATTACATTTGCTTGTGAAGAAAATATAATG
>NZ_BAEW01000001.1:287500-313937 GCF_000246925.1 Peptoniphilus rhinitidis 1-13
AAATCTAAGATTTCTCTTTTTGCATATTCTCTAATAAAACTTATTTCTATATTATTATCTTGTGATAAAATTTCATTTATTTTTTTATGAATATAGTAAGTTATTTCGTCTATTTCATACTTCCAAGTTATTTCTCTATCTAAATAATAATTTGCATTTTTCTTCCAATCTGGATATAAGGCTAATTCATAGTATATATGCCATAAGATTTCGTTGTTGTCTAAATTAGATTCTAAAAAAGTAGACAAAGGTAAATATAAAACACCTTCTTTAGGCTTTAATGAAAATTTTTCTAAACTCTTAGAAGCAATATATCTAAGGCTTGGTTCTCTTGTAAAAGTAGTTAGAGATTGCATGTGTTTTTCTAAAAAAATATTGAGATTTTTTTCTGCTTCTTTTTTTAGCTTTTCTTCATCTAATGAGTTTTTATCTATCTTAAACATTACTATCCCCTATCCCTATCAAGGTTTATATTGCGAAGTTTTTCAATAGAATCTAATCGATCTAACTTTAAAATATAGAGGTTTCCGTATATATCTATAATTAAATAATTGGATGAATCTATAGATATTATAT
Source organism: Peptoniphilus rhinitidis 1-13 (assembly GCF_000246925.1). Classification (NCBI taxonomy): domain Bacteria; kingdom Bacillati; phylum Bacillota; class Tissierellia; order Tissierellales; family Peptoniphilaceae; genus Peptoniphilus; species Peptoniphilus lacydonensis. The sequence goes on from NZ_BAEW01000001.1 coordinate 288,077, forward strand.
TTGCAATAAACCTATCAGATAAAGTAAGTTTTGAATTAAAATTCCAAATCCCCATATTTTCTTCCAGTAGATATATGTGAAAATCATCACTTAGAATAAAGGCACTTCCTTTTTTACTTTTAATATCAAATAAGTTACCTGTGAAATCTTGTTTTTTTAAGTTAACTATCTTATTTCTTTCTAAGTCATAAAGTGAAAAACTATTATTATCTCCTAAAGCAGCACAAATATTTTTTTCAAAATTATCATTTTCTAAAATAGTTAAATATTTAATCGGCTCATTTAAAATTTTAATTTTTCTATCCACTCTAATCTTACCATCTTTATAGCTCGCTAAAATTAAATCTCCACTATGGCTTCCTAATGCAAAGTATGAATGAGAAATTTTAACTAATGAATTTATTTCTAAAACTGTGCCCTTTAATGCTATATCAACTTTTACTTTGTAGGTTAAATCTTCTATATTAAATTCCAATACAAAAAATTCATTTCTCCCTGCCTGACATAAAAAGTTATTTTCACCTATATTAATAACATTTTCAAAGCCCGTAAAATTAGATTTTATCTTCATAATTTTAAAATTATTAATATTTTCAAAAACATCAGAAAAATCTCTAGATATTAGCACGAAAATATCGCCTGTGACAGCAAATAACAATATCTTCTCTTTACTTAAAGAATACATATATACTATCAATTTATTAAAATTTTTAATAGGTTGACTTAATTCTATTTTTTGCTTGTCCTCTTCTAAAATTCTCATAAAATATGTTTTTTGATCTGCACCAGATAATATAAAAAGATTCTTTTCAATACATAAATAACTTTTTAGGTAAGTATTAAGTTTATAGCTTCCCTCAATCTTGACTGGAATTTCATCTATTTTTGTTTCATATAACTCTGGTGCATAAAGCCTATAATAAGGCAATAATTCATTAAGGATTTTATTTTCATCTTTTTCTAATTTAGATAATTTTTCTTTAAATTCCTTATCAATATAGCCTTCTTGTAAAGTATAATTTAAGTCTTCTCTTAGATCCGTTAAATTTTCACTATATTTATTTTTGTCAATTGAAAATTTCATTTTCTGTTATTTTCCATGTCTATTATATAATCTATGAGATACTTTGAATGTTCTAGCTGATTTAATCTTTCATCTAATTTTTCATATTCTTCTACGGAAATTTTATTTTCTCCATTGTCAATAGCTTTTAGAAAATCAGGTAGTTCTTTTCTTTCTGGCGCTGGACCAAATATTATTTTTATTAAATCTAGATAACTTAAAGTTTCAATTTCTCCTCTTATATATTGATAAGGTCTAGTCCTTATTTGATTATATTCTATAACTACTTTTCCAAGATTTTTGCTATTAATACTCCATCCTTCTGATTCTTTGAAAAAACCAAATCTCACGGCTTGAGATAGAATATATGCCTGATCTTTTGGGTTTGTTATTGAACTTATAAAACCATCCCACAAAGCTAAAGTTAAATCTTTTTCTTCACCTAAATTCCAATTATCTAATATTCTCAAAATATTTCTTAATGATAAAACTGATTCTTTAAGCTCAGGAACATCTTCAGTTGAACTTTCTTTTCCATTTGAAATCCACCTGCCCATAAAAACTTCTTGACTTACTCTAGACAACTGGGCTAGTCTAAATATTTCTTCTAAACTTCGTGTAGGAGTTGGAAGGTGTAAATTTCCATTATTGTCGGCTAATCTTACCAACATAATTCTAAAAAGTTCGTTTTTTTCAGCATTAGTCTGATTTTTTAAAGATCCAACAGTATTTTGATTTACATAATTATATTCTATCGTTAAAAAACGAGATTTAAAAGCAGGATTGAGTTCATTTGTACCCTCATAACTTACTAAGTTTGTTGATAAGTTTCCTGTACCAATTAGACCAAAGCCTTTTTTTATTGTCACTGGACCAATTCCCGTAACGTAAGCTTTGGCTCCAAACTTGCTCTGTAGTATGTCATTAAGTCCTATTAAATTTTGCATAGCAATTGTATTTAGCTCATCAATTATGACAGGTCTACCATTTCTTACAGCTAATAATATTTCTCTTTCTATTTTTTTTACTACTGTTCCATAAATACTATTCCTAGCTATAAAGATTTCTGAAATACTATCCCAAACTTTGCTTTTTATTATTTCTTGCTTTTCTGATTCAATATTTTCCAGTTGGTTTTTATGAGTTTTTAGCCAAGTAAAATATTGATCCACTACTTCATCGATTAACTCTAAATTAGTTTCATCGGAAGATGTTTTTTCTAAAGATAGAGTTTTTTCAACAAACATATCTTCATAGGTTAGATTATATGAACCTGATATAAAATAAGGATATATTTTTTCAAGTTCTGACTGATTGCCTTCTTTTAGTAAATTTTTATAATAATTTCTTCTATCTCTATTTAATTCACTAAATTTTTCTATAGCCTCATCTTCACTGGCATTTTGATTTTTCAAAAACCATTTTTCCATTTGATCTTCTAGCTCTTCTTGAATTATATTTTCTAATGTAAATTCAATTGCTGCTTCTCTTGCTATCTGAGTTTTTCCACTTCCTAGGTGGCCTATTATATATACGTGAGTTGATTGTTTTAAGGATTCTATTATTTTTCTCTTTGCCTGTATTACATATTCTACTTCTACAAGGTCTTGATTATATCCTGTTTGTATATCATTAATTAGTTGTCTATGATAATAATATCGCCAGGCATCAGGAGAATTATTTATTATTTCCCTAAGTTCTTTTGAATAAGAATTAATCTTATCTACCCTATATCTAGTAGCTTCGTTGCTCCCATAAAAATTGCTGTTATAATATTTTTGATTTCTTTTTCTCTCTATTTCTAAAAAGAATTTTTCATAGCTTATCAAATTTTCTAGTTCTTCTATTAATTTTTTTTGCTTATTCTCTTCATTTTTTAAATATTTTCTATATTCTTTTATTATTGCATTTTCTGACTTTGATTCTTCTCTTTTATTTTCTTCTTTCCTAAATCTTTTATAAAATTCTCCTAAAATTTCCAAGTCATTTTCTTCATTTGACCTAGATTCGCTTCTTAGAATATCTTCATATATGGATTCTATTTCTTCTAAAGTAGGCACAGCTTGATTATTCAAGTTGTTATTCATCATTTGTCTCCTTAATAAAAAAATAATGGGACGATATATTATCGCCCCAAATGTGTTTATATATTATTAAATAATATTAAATTCTTTTAGCATTTCTTCTATATCTGTTCCCTTAATAAGTTTTGCAACTTTCATCTTTTGTAATGGGCTAAGTGGAAGTTCAGGTTTTTTACCATCTGATAAAGAAACCATTCCATTTAGAAGGTATCTTAAATCATATCTTGATGCGAATACTTCCGGTACAGCTTTTTCTACTCCGCAAAGAACATAAACTGCTTCCATTGCTGTTCTTCCTGAGTATTCTGTTGTGAATACTGTATCTCTTCCTGGATCATCAAGAGTTTCTGCAAATTGTCCTAAGAAAGCAAAGTTAACTCCACCCTTTGGAACTACGTAAGGTCTGTCACCTGCTTTTCTTGGCATAAATTGAGATGTGATATAAGGCATCATAACAGGTACTGCTGTACAAGTTTCTGCAAGTTTATCAATTTCATTTACTGGTACGCCAATGTGGAATAACCATTCTTTTGTAATTTCTTTACCAGTACAATCTCTCATTTTCTTTTTGATGAAGTCACCTTCTACATCTGTAAATAATCCGTAAACCCAAACACAAACATCATTTTCAGGTTGTTCTGGATATTGGCCTTGTCTATTAATTGTCCAGCTCATTAACCAGCTTGAATCAACACAAGTTACAATACCACCTGTTACAGTTTTTCCACCATAATGGCTTCTCTTTGTAATTTTTTCGATATATTTTGGAACTGATTCATCGTGACAAGTTACTGTACAAGACTCCCAGTTACTCTTTTCTACATCAGAACAGAAAACTTCTGGATGTCCAAAATCATCAGATTTTTTAGCAATATTTTTCCACATTTCCCAACAACCACTTTGTTCATCTGAAAGTTCTGCTGCTGTGTTGTCATCTCCATAACTAGAATTTTCAGTCATAGAACCATTTGTAATGAATAATAAATCATTTTCTGTCAAATCAATTGACTTATCATTTCCATCTTTATCTTCAGCAATTATTTTTGTAGCAATCTTTTTAATTTCTGAAATATCAAAATCAACATCTGTTACCTTAATATTATATTGGAATTTACATCCGTGATTTTCAAGATATTTAACCATTGGTTTTACAATTGAATTGTATTGGTCATATCTTGTAAATCTAAGTGCTGATAAATCTGTAAGTCCTCCAACGTGGTGGATAAAACGATTTAGATATAATTTCATTTCTAAAGCAGAGTGCCAGTTTTCAAATGCAAACATTGTTCTCCATAAAGTCCAGAAATCTGAATTTAAAAGTCCATCTGAGAAAATATCTTCTATAGCCTTATCTTCTAGTAGTTCATCTTGAGTCATGCAAAGTTCAGCAATTTCTTTAACTTGATCTTGAGTTAGATTAAATTTACCATCGTCATAACGTTCACCTTGTTTGTGAGTTATACGGCAATTACTAAAGTTTGGATCGTCGTAGTTAGTGTAGAAATAATCGTCTAAAACACTCATTTCTGGGTCTTCTAAGCTTGGGATAGAACTCCAAATATCCCATAGACATTCGAAGTGAGCTCCAGTTTCTCTACCACCACGAGCAACATATCCTCTAGTGTCCATATATTCACCGTCAAGTGAACCACCAGGGATATCTAATTGTTCTAAGAAAGTAATTTTTTTACCTTCCATGTGAGCATCTCTAATTAAAAAGCAGGCTGCAGTTAAAGCTGCAATTCCTGTTCCAACTAGATATGCAGATTTTTCTTCAATACCTTCTGGTTTTCTAGCTTTAACTAATCTTTGAAAATCTCCATTAGTTAATTTAAGTCTTTTATCATGAGTTTTAAGTTCCATAACTTCTCCTTTAATAACTTAACATTATCATCTTCTATGTCTATTAAATCATGAAAATAGAATGATTTCATCTACCAATATTGGTGGTTTGTGTAAATTTTACTCAATTAGAGTATTCTGGGTAAAGGTTTCTAGTTTTTCACTTCTTTTTAATGATAATAAGATATTACCATCCATTAATTTACCAACCTATTTGTAGTAACTACTGGATCAGTTTTCATATTTGTTGCTATCCATTGTATAAGTGCGCTACTTAAGGCACATTGATAAAAGTAAGAAATCAAATTAATATCATTATCTTTTGCCCTAGTTTCCTTTGATATATGATTAACATATTTACTAATTACTTCACCCGCCATAGAAAAAACATATTTTTCTACATCAGCTTTATAGTCTGATTAATACATATGTCTTATAGCTTTTTCATTATCCAAGATAAATTTTGCAGCCAAAATAAAACTCTCTTCCCATGATAAGGTCTCATTGAACTCCTCAATTACCCTTTCAAGTTCTTCATCAAAAATTTCCTTAATCAATTGAGGTAAATTTTCATAATGATAATAGAAGGTTTTTCTTTCTATCTGACATTTTTGAGCTAATTCAGTAACAGTTATGTTATCAAGTGTTTTTTCATCTAAAAGTTTCATAAATTCTTTTTTTATCAGATCTTTAGTGTAGTTTTTACTCATATAATTACACCTTACTTTTGATTAATTGCTCTTGGTAAGTAAGGCTATGGATTCTACATGGCTTGAGTGGTCAGTATGGATAAAATTTAATTTTTTTTAAAAGCCTCGTATATGGGAATATGTCAATAAATAAACATCTTATAATTTATTATATCATTCTTATGCACAGAAAAAACAGCCCTACAAAAGAGCTGTTTAATTTATCTTCTATTTGAGTATATTATATGGTACGCAAACATTGTAATTGGAAGTAATAAAATTAAAAATAGACTCAATACTATAAATAATTTGGTTCCTTCCTTTTATTCTAAATAGGAAACTTGCCAGGACATTTATATTTTTAAACAAAAATATCTTACAATTCATTTATATTGGCAGTTATGGACATCTTATTAATTCTCTTAATAGGTTTATAAGTTGAAAGAATTACTGAAATCAATATAAATCCTATCGAAATCATTGCTGGCAAAATTGGAAACTGCCAAACAGCATAGGAAAAGTGATTTTCTATCAGTTTTGTGAAGATAATTTTATTCAGTAAAACACCAACTATTATCCCTATAAAACAACCAAAGAAACCATAGGTTGCTGATTCTACTTTAATCATTCTCTTAATTTGAAGCTTATCCATACCAACTGCACGCATCATTCCATATTGTTTTATTTTTGAAGATACGCTAATAGATATACTATTGATACTATTTAATAGACTTACAAGACCGATAATTGCTATGAAACCATATACAAAAAACATAAATGCCGTGTAGGTTCCTGTTGTCTTTTGATCTCGACGATCTCTTATTATGTTTTTATTTTCTATAAGTTTCTGAATTTCATTTATACTTTCATCCGAAAAATTCTCATCGGTCTGCAACATAACTAAGTTATACTCAACCTCATTAGTTATCTGCTTAAAAGTTTCACTTGAAGTTATTATTGTGGTTTTACCTCCTGTTTCACCATCGCTAGTAAACGGATCGTATTTCAATAATCCAGCTATTTCGAAATCTTCTCCGTTAATTTTTATTTTATCCCCAATCTCCTTATCGCTTTCCCTATCCCAAGTAGCTAAAATATAATGGCTTTTGCCAAATACTTTCGATAAATCACTTTTTTTCTTTAAAACTTTATCCTTTTTTAGACCTCTTAAATCAAAATCATCATATGAGATAATATCTATCTTTTCTTCACGGTTAGATTCAGATTCTAAAATTGCATTTACATCAAAAGCGCTTCTTCTACCATATACATTTTTTACTCCATCTACTTCTTTTAATTTATTCAACAAATTTGGATCAATATTATTTGAAATATCCTTACTTGTAATCTCTATATCTGCTCTGGAAGAAGATTGTGGCATTATATAATTTACAAATTGTCCGAAAACTAAAAATGTTAGAAACAAGATAATACTTAAAGCAAAGGAAGCTGACATTAGAAATAAATTCTTTTTATTTGCTATAGCATGATTTATTCCTAGTGATTTTTCGATGTTAAAGAACTTATTATTTACTAATTGTTTATTTCCTATATTAGATTCTGTATTTCCAGAAAGAGCCGCAATTGGAGAAATCTTAGAGGCTTCTTTCGCAGGTTTTTGTGCGGCAATTAAAACACTTGCAAGTCCTACCAGAACACCTGCTAGAATACCAGTTACACTTATTGTAAAAATAGGTATATTAGAAAATTCTTCCCCAACTATATATCTTAGTCCACCACAAAGAATCCAAGTTGAAACAACACCTATTAACGTACCAATAGGAACAGCTATTTTACACCAATTTAGCGACTCTAACCTCACAAATTTTTTAACTTGACCTGTACTCATACCAAGACAACGCATCATCCCAAAAAACTTAGTTCTTTGAGCAACACTATTATTAATACTCCCAGAAATAATTAAAGCTCCAGCTACAAGTATAAGAATAAATAATATTATCGCTATTGGAATTAAGGTTTGCCCCAAGTTACTTTTTAATACATCATTGAAATTAAAAACCAGTATGCTTTAATTTTAGCCTATCTATTTCCATTCGCAATCCAATTTCAGCCATACTAAAAATTGATGTTACTAAAAATACTGAAATAGCTATGCACATTATAGTTAAATGATTCTGTTTTTTACGAACTTTAGCTGATATTGGAATTAAACTAAGATAACTTTTCATTCGAAGCACTTCCTTGATCAACTAGTATTCCGTCCGAAACTCTTAAAACTCTAGTTGCTGATTGAGCTATCGAGTGGCTATGTGTAATCATGATTATAGTTTGTTCATATTTCTGTGAAGATTCTTTAAGTAAACTAATAACCTCTGAACTATTTTTAGAATCTAGGTTTCCCGTTGGTTCATCCGCTAGAATTAGAGAAGGCTTCGTTATAAGTGCTCTACCTATAGCAACCCTCTGTTGCTGACCTCCAGAAAGTTCACTTGGTAAGTGATTTCTTCTCTCTTGTAATCCTAATATATTTAATAGTTCTTCAAGATACTTTCTATCTGGTTTCTTGTAATCCAATAAAACTGGAAAGATTATGTTTTGTTCCACAGTTAATTCAGGAATTAAATTAAATCCCTGAAAAACAAAACCTATATTTCTGCGGCGAAATACTGTAAGCTCGCTATCTTTCATTGAAAACAAATCTTTATTATTAATAATAACCTTACCACCACTAGGTATATCTAGCGCACCTATTATATTTAGGAGGGTACTTTTCCCAGAACCTGATTCTCCTACTATCGCTATATATTCTCCTTTATCTACAGAAAAATTAATATCTTTTAAAGCATGCACTGCGTTATCGCCTTTTCCATATATTTTAGAAATAGATTTAATCTCTAATAAACTCATAAAACACCTCGATCTTATTCTATTTATAATAAGAATAACATTCCATTCCTATCATCCTTGGCTTGAGCATTTAATATTGAACCAATCTGATTTATGGAATCAAACAACCTATAAATCGTTCCTTCTTTGTCAGAATCAATCTGAATATTACTATTGCCTTCAAGATACATATTGATTTGTGCTTCTGCATTTTCAATAATTTCTTCTTGGCATTTTAAATAAAGAAAAATATACCAAGTGTTAAAATAGTAAAAATAAAACTTATAAAAATTTAAAGGAATAGAAATAGTTTTAAATTCTTTCCAAGTAAATATTTGAATTGATAGAGCAAATAAAATATTAACTATAAAGACATATTTGATATATTTTTTATTGTTTTCATCTGAAAATATTAACATCATTTTTCTACCTCAACAAGAAACGTTCCACTTATATCCCAGGCCTCTAATGGTTTGTATCATTTTAGGATGATTAGGATTATCTTCAATTTTCACTCCAAGTCTACGAATATATACAGTTACAGAATTATTGTCTATATAATTATCATTAATATCCCATAATTTCTCTAAAATTTGATCTTTAGTTAGTACAATATTAGGGTTTTCCATTAATAAACAAAGTAACTTATATTCACCACTCGTAAGATTTAAAGCATAACCATTTTTATGAAATTTTTAATTTTACAAAACTGAGATTGTCATACGATCAATTTACTTGCGAGCTTGTAAACTTGTTTTATTTCTTTACTTTCCAAACTCCAGCTATCAAGTTCAATTTTAATTAACTCTGGAAATTTCTTACTAATATCTCTTAACGCATTTCCAACTGATTTTCTTACATATACACTCGAATCTTCTTTTAAACTAACTAATCTTTCAATAGCCTCATTCGGATTTTCTTTGAAATATGGTCTACTTGTCCATATCCTTAATCCCTCTGTTACTGCTCTCCTCGTATTCGGATTATCATTTTCTAACCATTCATCAATTATTGGGAGTGCTTTTTCATATCCTATTTTCTTACAAAATTCATCAAATGACTTTGCCAATACTTCCTGAACTCTCCAATTGTCATCTTTAGAAACTTCATCTCTCATAAACATTAGAACTTCTTCATCTGCTGATAAACATCCAAATAGAAATACACCATACATTCTAACTTGGTATACATTAGATTTAAAAGCTAAAAAAGCCAGCTCTTTGATATATTTTTCATCATTAGATTTATAATCAGAAAACGCTCTTTTTTCTTCCTCTTTGAAGCCATTTTCTATCAAAGAAAATTCTTTTTCCAAACTTATAATATATTTTTTCACACAGTTTCCCTCCATCAAATTCAAACTTTCAAAACTTTACAAACTGAGATTTTCCAGAAGCTAAAGATTACAAATCATGACATAGTCCTCTTCATTTTCAGGTGTACACTGGGGAATAACTTGATTCTCCTTTTTAGACTTGTTGTAATGTTCTCGTAATTCTATTCTACATTTTTTTATCTATGCAATATATAATGTTGGAACTCTTAATTCAAATTTATTCCAAATATATTCTTTGATTTGGCATACGTTAACTTGCTCTCAGCACTTGTCAAATCAAACTCATCCAGCTCAATTTCAACGTTTATATGCTTATCGACATTAAGTTTGGACAAAAGTGCTACTGTCTCCACGTTGCTTGAGTTGTCAGCGTAAATAAAATCTAATAATTTTGAAAAGTCTAGTATGTGGGAACATGTCAATCAGTATACATCTCATAATTTATTATATCATTTTGGAGCAAAAAAAAAACAGCCCATAAAAGAGCTGTTTAAATTATTATTTTCCTAATCTAGTCGCATTACTTATACTAGATGAGCTGCAAACATTGCTATAGGAAGTAAAAAAATCAAAAGTAGATTCAATACTATAAATAATCTGTCCTTTTCTTTTACCCCACATATTAAACCTATTAGTCCAATAATTGGGCAGACAAACATTGATGTAAGTCCAGTTGGTCTTAGACTTGTAAAGCTTTCAAATATATCTACTGGAAGTAGGTAAGAAATCACAAATATTACAAGTCCAAGTAGAAATAATTTTTTACTGATATTTTTCTTCATACTATTCTCTTACTTTGAAATTATATTGTTCGAATTAAATCTATCGTCGGTCTGTCTAATATTCTCTTTAAAGAAAAATGATAGATGATTAGGTTAATACCATAGACGACTAGCGAAAATCCTAAGAAACTTTTATAGTCATAATATTTTATTAGAGTACTCATTCTTAAATCAGGAGCGATTAATGATATTACAAACATAACTCCTAAGCTCACAATAATAGAAATTGTAAAGGACTTTATCTGTTCTCCAATAAATTCTTTTTGATAGATGTTCTTTAACTCATCTACATCCATTCCACAAGAGTAAAGACTTCCGATTTCTTTTTTTCTATTCATGAGACTTAAATTAATGGATGAGTAGCCGTTAGTGATATTTAGTACAAAGATGATTGATGCAATTCCTATTACAATTTTTATTAGACTTTTCAAATCATTATATTCATTTTTTGCAGTTTCCTCACCTGTTGTGATATTAAAGCGATCTTCTGGTGAGATTTTACTTCTAATCATGGCCTCTACATATTCTTTTACATCTTTAGTATCCGAATCTTTTATCTTCATATTTAATGTATAGGCATAGTTTTTATTTTTTTCATCGCCGGACTCTTCCATAAGTTTAAAATAAGTGTCAAAATCTGTATAAATTTTTACATCGAATGGTCTTGTTTTCGACTTATATTTTCCCAAATCTGTTATCGTCTTTGAAATTTTAATAGTTTTCTTATAATCATTTGCAAAGTTAATATCTAAAATCTGTGGGTTTTCAAAATATAGAATTCTCTTTGCCTTAGCTATTGGAATAGAAGAATCTTCTTGAATTGTATTGTAGAGGACAAATTCACCCTTCTTTCCTCCAAGTTCTTTTAAGTCTTTTTCTTCCAAGGCGATAATAAATCCATCCATACCCTCTGCCTTATATTTTTCTATATTCTTTTTCGCTTCCTCGTCTAAACCTGCTGCCTTTGCTTCCTTTGAGAATTCGTTAGTGTTTTCCACTTGAACATATTTATATTTTGAAATATAAGATTTCTCGTTAGGAATTTTATCTACAATTTCTTTTAATATTTTTGGGACTTGATTCTTTTCACTAAAATAATCCACGGAAAAATTATATCCAGCATCGTAATGCGAAAAATCTCTGTAATATGTTGAGATGCCTATGATGATTATAAACACTGAAATTATAATTATTCCTATTGCAGAAATATATCTCTGTGATTTTATTGAAGCTAAGTTATTGAGTTTTAATTCCTTCCAAAAATCTTTGGCTCTTTTCTTCTTTGATTTGAAAAAATCTATATTCCCTCTTATGCCGTCTATAATGTTTATTTTAGAAATCTTTTTCGCAGGGGATTTAATAGCTAGTGCCACAATAATAAAAGAAACCAAAATTATTGCTAAACTTAATAAGGGATTAAACTTTACTAGATTAAATTCACTTAATTGTTTGTCTATTTGAATGTATTTGTACAGATAATATATAGAGAAAAAGCCTACAAGATGTCCTAAAAGTATTGGAATTCCAGATGTAACAAGTCCTTCCTTTAGGAGCAAGAGATATATTTGTCCATTGGTAGATCCTATAGACTTGTAAATGGAAAGCTCTCGAATCTTCCTTAGCCCCCAAACCCAAAAGATATTTTTTATAAAAAACACAAATATTGCTATGCATCCAATAACTGATAGAACAAGAACTGCCTTGCTCATTAAGTTTTGTAAGGGTTCGTTTTCCACTCCATAATAGTTTATGAGGCTTTTAGAAAATTCTAAATGAACATCTTTACCAAGTATCTTATTTATTTCATTTTGTATCTTATCTCTATTTTTGTAAGCTTCTTCGAAAGAATGAAATTTTACAAAAGTCCTGAAGCTGGTCATTTTATCTTGTAGTCCAAGAGCAAAACTTAGTTTACTGTACTTGTTGTAGACATCTCCGTAAACACCAACTAAAGTAAAGCTTTTAGAACCTTGGCTCTCAAATTTTTCTCTGCCAGTATTTGCACTTGTAGGGCCTATCTCTTCGCCATTTAGAACCCTTTTGCCTAAATCAAGTTCTATCTTGTCGCCTATTTTAAGTTTGTTTTTCTTTACGAGGCTTTCAGATAGTACAATTTCGTCTTCCTTTTCAGCAAATCTGCCTTCAATAAGTCTTGAATACTCTCTCATCTTATTGATTGCTTCGTCTTGGTAGTTTATAACTACTAAATCGTCAGCAAGTTTTCCGTTGTCAGGATTAAGAGACATTTTACCGACCAAATCTATATCTTCAATGGACTTTAACTTTTTAACATCTTCACTTGAGAGTTCTTCTTTAATCTCCCCATGATAAAAGCTTGAAGCCATGTAATTACCATAGTTGGATTTCAAGCTTCTATATCCAAAATAAAAAATAACGGTGAAGAATAGACTTACAATAAATAAGGAAATAAAAATAGGAAAATTCTTCTTATTCATTTCTTTCATCTCCTACAATTTTTCCATCAACTATTGTAATAATGCGATTTGCTTGTAAGGCTATTTCTTCGTCATGGGTGATTAGGATAATCGTCTGTTTTAAAGTTTTGTTAAAATATTTAAAGATTTCTATAATTTCCTTAGAATTTTTCCTGTCTAAATTACCTGTCGGTTCATCCGCTAATATTATAGATGGATTGTATATAAGGCTTCTCGCTATGGCAACTCTCTGCTGCTGACCTCCTGATAATTCACTTGGAAAAGAATCAAGTTTACTTTCTATACCCAGTTTTTTTACTATATCCGAGAATTCATCTTGATTGATTTTCCTTTTATCAAGTTTTAATGGAAGTTCTATATTGTGACGAACTGTTAAGTTGGGAATCAAATTATAAAATTGATAAATTAAGCCTACTTTTCTCCTCCTAAAAAGTGCTAATTCTTTTGAAGAATACTTTGAGATGTCGTTACCATCTATATAAACCTTTCCATCATCTGGACTATCCACTCCTCCTATGATATGTAGGAGGGTTGATTTACCAGATCCGCTTGGTCCAACAATGGCGACAAATTCTCCTCTTTCAATTTCAAGGTCAACTCCATCTAAGGCAACAACTTTAGAGTTTCCCTCTCCATATTCTTTCCTTAGGTTTTCTACTTTTAATATTTCCATACTTGCCTCCTTTTTCTTATGTCAAGGTAAGCATATAAAAGTAAAGTGATTTTTAGGTGACATTGTAAAATTTAATTTCAAATCTTGCTCCAGCATCAATATTTGAAACAGAAATCTCCCCATTGTTTTTTTCGACAATTGTCTTTGCCATGGCAAGACCTATTCCAAAGCCATTTGAATCGGGAGTTTTATAAAAGCGTTTAAAGATTTTTTTCATATTCTCTTCTTCTATTCCTCCGCCATTGTCTTCAATGATTAAGCTTGTATAGAGGGGATTTTTGTATGATGAAAGCACAATTTTGTCACAAGTAGGTCTATTATCAGCATTCTTGATAATATTGATAAAAGCTTCTGCTAGCCAATAAAAATCTCCACAAATACTATTTTTCTTTAAACTCTTCTTTATTTCTACATTGATAGATTTTCTTAAATCTAAACTATCTAAAGCATAATCCACTAATTCATCTAAACGAATTTGTTCTTTTTTCATAAGATCTTTGTTTGCATCAAGGCTTGATAGTTTAAGTAAAATATCTGATAGAGAATTTAATCTGATAGTTTGCCTTTTTAAAATCTCTATATCTCTATTATCTGGAAAGTCCATCTCCAAATTTTCTATGGAAAAAAGCATAGATGTAATAGGAGTTTTTATTTGATGGGCGATGTCTTCTAGGTATTCTATCTGTTTTTCGCTATTTTTAGCACTAGTCTCTTTGGCTTCTACTATTTCTATAAAAAGTTTGTAAATTTTATCCTCTAAAATTGAAAAATCATCTTGCTTCATTGGGATTTTATAGTTTTGATTTTTCATGTTTTCTATTAAATCTATGAGCTCATTTATTCTATTTTTATTTCTTTTTTCTAAAAAGTAATAAAGAAGTCCCAGACTTATTATCCAAAATACATATATCATCTCAATCCATCCTATAACCAATTCCTCTAACAGTAGTTATAACTTCCCTATCAAGTTTTTCCCTAATTCTTTTGATGGTTGATGTGAGAGTATTGTCATTTACAAACTTATCCCTATCTTCCCAAAACATTTCTAACAGCTGGCCTCTAGTATAAACTCGGTGAGGATTTTTAATAAATAAGACTAGGATTTCATATTCAAGAGGAGTTAGGTCTATTTGATTAGCCTTAAAATAAACTTTTGAATCATTTAAATCTATTTTGATATCCTTGTAAGTAATTATTTTGTCTTGATTTAGAGGTATTGTTCTTAAAACCGCATCAATTCTTGCCCTTAATATTGCAAGGGAAAATGGTTTAGTTAAATAGTCGTCTGCTCCTTGATCTAGGGCGGCAATTATAAAATCTTCATCATTTTTTACAGTTGTTACAATAACTCTTATTTCCTTATCTTTTAATCTTTCTATCAAATGTTGACCGTCTTTATCTGGTAGATTTATATCAAGTAGTGCCACATCCATGTCTACATTCATCTTATAGCTTGCTTCGTAAAAAGATGATGCAATCTCTACTTCATAACCATTATTAACTAAATACTTTTCCATTTGTGATAAAATTTCTTTATTATCCTCTATAATCAAAACACTCTTCATTCTAACCCTCTCACGTATCAACTTTGAAATCTATTAAATTATTTTATTTTATAGATTTCATCTATAAGCAAATTAAGACTATAAACCAATAATTATACTTATAGTATACCATTATCACTTATATTAAAAACAGATCCTTTAGGATCTGCTACCTATTAATACTTCTGTAAGTTCATATTTAAATACGACTTTGAGTTTCTTTTTGTAAGCTTTCTAATCTTTTATATTCTATATAAAATGATAAATATAAAAATAAGATTTTCGGGATATATCATTAACCCTAGTACTCTTATAAGATATTTATTTTTTTATAAAAAGAGCCACTGATTTCGTATGGCTCGAGTGGTCAGTATGGATAATATTTAATATTTTAGGAAAGCCTCGTATGTGGGAATATATTTATTCTCAATTATTTCTAAATTCTTTTAACATTTTATTTAAAACTAATGCATTTTCATATTCTTCAACAAATGCTCCATTGTATTACCTAAAAGGTATTTTAGAGCATCTTGTAAATCTTGTGCTGTTTCTTGTTAATATTCTTCAATTAACATCTTAGAGATTTTGTTTCTGATCGCTTTCTTATGACATAAAAATTCCTCCTGATTAGTTTTTCTTAACCATAATCAGGAGGTTTCTATACACAGAATTTTACACAGTCTCAAATATCTAGTACTTCTACTATCTCTTCTCTTTTTTCTTTCATTATAATTTTTTTGATTACTTCTTCATCTAAGTATTTTGAAAAATCATCCAATTCAGATGTTACTTCAAATATTATATTATGATTTTTATCACTTAAATCAAAACTCGAGTCATATTTTGTTTTATCTGACCAATAATTCCAATTTATATCTGTCCTTTCATAATATACATAATTTTTTTTTGGAGTTACAAACACTCTTTTATTAATGAGTTTTTTTCCATCTTCTGCTTTAAACATTTCAGAATATAATTTTATTCCTTTGAATACTTTATAATCACTAATAGAATCATTTGAAACATTTAATCTAATGTCTTCATACTTCATAAAATACCTCCTTATGTTAATCAATTTTACTATATTATCAACACCGATAAAGTAAATTAATTATTACAAGCTTATTATAATTTTTAAGCTTTAGTTCGTCAACACCTATTATCATGAAAGCATCTCTACTATCAGCCATGAAAATAATATCATGAAGCAAATCTTGCTTTCCTTTTTTATCAGATTTATACCTTTCTTTTTTTTAATCCAAGTACCCAACTTCCCGCCTAAGATCTATCAATTCCAATATCACTTCTTGTTCAACCATACACCTACTCCATAAATCTCAACTAATTGTATTATACAATTTCCAAGGAAGAACAACAATCCTATATAAGTACTGCTACTTATTTATTATAATTTCAATCCCAGATTTAAACATTACTTTCAGCCTTTCTTCATAAACAACTATCTTCTCTATAAGTTTTTTTACCAATTCTTCATCGTATCTTTCTATCTCCAATTCCTGATTATTTAAGAATTCTTCTAATTCCATTAGTCTGCTTTGTTCATTTTTCTCTTCTGCCATATTTAGTAGTATCTTTTCTTTCTCATTTCTTAACTCTTCCACCCTATTTGCAAGGTCTGTGTAGTCTTTCTTGGCATTATCTACTTTTAAAAGTTCTTCTTGAACTTTTAGCATTTCTTTGTCTAGTTCTTCTATCTGCCTACTTCCATCACCTGTGATGACTTTTTCCATGTTTTCTTTTATTATTTCTTTTAATTCGCTACTTTCAGATATAAGTTGATTAATGGATTCTACGACTGCCTCTTGTAGATCAGTCTCTTTTATGGTTCTTGCATGGCAGGCATCTGGTCCATGAGTTACTCTTGTACAACATCTCCAAACAGTGTATTTCTTTCCTCTGTTATTCCATGCTATTCTCCTGTAAATATCCCCACATTTAGAGCAGTAGACAATACTTGAAAGGGCATATTTGCTGGAATAAATTCTTCTTTTTTTGAGTAAAGTTTATAGCTGATTGTGGCTATGCTTTTGTTACTTCATAATTTGTCTCTCTATTTATGAGTCTTTGTTTTACAACAAAAAAACTATCCAAAGAAATAAATTTCAATGGATAGTTTTTTTATATTGCTAATTAGTTGCTTATCTTTTCATCATTTTTGATTAGCTCAGCTTTTACTAAAAGCCTTTTATCGTTTTTGGGATAAGGATGACACGCCATTAAAAAAAGTTTCGTCTTTCCTTTTTCTCGTGTAAATTTACTCCAGTCTGTAGGTTCAATTGCTTCTTTATCAACTACTTTGTAATAGAGTTCTTCTTCCCTAGTAGTAATCTTTAGCTCATCACCTTTTTCCAACTTGTCGATATTTAGAAAGGATTGTGTTTCGTTTATCCCTCCTCTGTGCCCCGCAAGAACAGTTATAGTATTTTCCTCTGAAGTCGGTATATCTGTATCTTCAACAATACCTGAACCTTCTAATAAAGATTGTTCACTTGTATTATCACTAATAGGGGTAATTACTCCTATCTTATCGATTCTAAGAACGCCTATAGCTGTATCTTTTATAGAGTCTTTTGAGGCAACATTTTGTTCTATCTCTTCAGGTTTATTCTCCTGTTCGTAATTTTCAAAAGGAGGTAATTCTTGTTTTATTTGTTTTTCCAGACTAATGGATTCTTCTTTCTTTAATTCTATCCTATTATGGTTTAGAAATAGAAAAGCAATCGAAAAAACAATGAATATTAACCCGACTGTAAGAAGAAATTTACTTAGATGATCTTTTTTTTGCTTATTTGACATTTTTCTTTCTTCTTGATTTTATTCTCTTTTTTCTTTGAATTCCTGCAAAAGTAGAAAGATTACCTAGTCCCAATAAAATCCAAGCATAGGTTGATGGATTTAGTCCGTTTCCTGTTTTAGGTAATTGCTTACCTGGCAGTGGAGTCTTAGGAGTATTTGGTTTAACTGGTGTTCCAGGGTTATTTGGCTTTTCTGGCTCTTTTGGAGTTTCAGGCGTATTTGGTTCTTGTGGGTCATTAGGTTTATTTGGTGTATTTGGTTCTTCTGGCTTACCTGGCTCTGTTGGTTTTTCTTCTTTATTTACAATTGTAAAACCATCTTTCATATTGCCAAGATAATTGACATCAAACCATCTTCCATCTAGTTTTATTGTATTTCCAGATTCGCCAACTTCTTTTACCGTATAGTGGTAGTCATGCGTTGAATTTGCACCTTTCTTAACATCTAAGTTCTTGAATTCTCCACTCCAATTATTGGCTTTGTTTAACTCAAGAATTTTCCCTGTAGCTTTTCCATCTCTATATAGTTCAACCATGATTTTATCTACTGGCTTATTTCCATATAAAGTCCAGTCTTTTTTAACTTCAATAGTTATAGTATCTGGTTCAGATGGTGTTGGTGGTGTAGGTGGTGTTTTAGGCTCTTCTTTATTTGTTATTGTGAAGCTGTCTTTCATAGACCCACTGTAATTTACTTTGTACCAATTTCCATTCAGCTTAATTGATCCAGTTTCTTCTCCGACTTCTTTTACTGAATATTTAAAGCCCTCTTTTGAGTCTAGTTTTTCTACTACGTCTAAGTCTTTAAATTCTCCACTCCAATTATTGGCTTTGTTTAGTTCTAGCTTTTTACCTGTAGATTTCCCGTCTCTATAGAGTTCTACTTCGATTTTGTCTACTGGTGCGGATATTTCTTTTCCGTCTTTGTCTTGCCAATTCTTTTTAACCTTGATATCTTCCTTTGGTGGATCAAGTGGTGTTGGAGGGATTGTTGGCTCTTCTTCGTTAGTTATAGTGAATCCATCATTCATACTTCCGCTATATTTTACTTCGTATTTATTGTTTCCTATAACTACTTTGCCTTTTTCTTCTCCGACTTCTTTTACTGTGTATTCGTAGGCTTTTTCTGAGTCTAATTTTTCTACTACGTCTAAGTCTTTAAATTCTGCTTTCCAGCTATTTTCTTTACTTAGTTCTTTCTTTTCACCTGTAGCTTTTCCACCTCTGTAGAGTTCTACTTCGATTTTGTCTACTGGTGCAGTTATTTCTTTTCCATCTTTTCCTTGCCAAATCTTTTCAACCTTGATGTCTTCTTTTGATGGAGTTATTGGTGTCCATGGGTTTGATGTTTCTTCTAACTTGTTGGTTATTTTAAAGCCTTTTTCTTCTGTTCCACCATAAGTTACTTGGTATTTACTGTCATCAATTGTGAGTTTATTATCTTTTTCTCCAACTTCTTTGATTGTGTATTTGTAAGCTTCTTTTGCGTTTAAGCTTGCTTGTACATCAAGATCTTTAAACTCTCCACTCCAATTATTAGACTTGTTTAATTCTAACTTCTTATCTGTCTTTTCTCCATCTCTGTAAAGTTCTACCTCTATTTTGTCTACTGGTGCAGATATTTCTTTTCCATCTTTCCCTTGCCAAATCTTTTCAACCTTGATGTCTTCTTTTGGTGGAGTTATTGGTGTCCATGGGCTTGATGTTTCTTCTAACTTGTTTGTTATTTTAAAGCCTTTTTCCATGCTTCCATCATAGCTTACTTTGTATTTGCTATCTGATAGTTTGATGTTTCCTTCTTTTTCTCCAACTTCTTTTACTGTGTATTCGTAGGCTTTTTCTGAGTCTACTTTTTCTACTACATCTAAGTCTTTAAACTCTCCAGTCCAGTTGTTTTCTGCATTTAGAGTTAATTTCTTATCTGTAGCTTGTCCATCTCTATATAGTTCTACTTCTATTTTGTCTAGCGGTGCGGATATTTCTTTTCCATCTTTGTCTTGCCAGATTTTTTCTACTTTGATATCTGTCTTTGGTGGGTCTAGTGGAGTCGGTTGAATTGTCTCTTTATTTGTAATTAGAGTGCTATTCTTTGAACTATCATTTTCATAGCTAACTTCAAATGTTCTATTATTAATTTTTACAACTCCGTTGTCTTCACCAACTTCTTTAGCAGTATATTCATAGTTTTTGTTGTTAGCAAGATCTAGAGTCGGAAGCCCAATAAATGAATCACTCCAACCATTATCTTTATTTAAAGTTAAAGTTTTACCGTCAACTGCCTCATCATTTCTGTATAATTGAACTTCTACCTGTTCAATATCGTCTAAATTTTTGCCTGGTAAGTTATCCCATTTCTTATAAACTTTTAATTCAGTAGTTTTTATTGATACTTTCGTTGTATTAGCTCTTCTAGCATTAGTGGTTTTATTTCCCAACTCATCAATTAAAGTAGATTGTAATATCGTCGTATTATAAGCCTTAATAGGTTTATTTTTATTATCTTTATTAGCTACGTAATCTGAGTATTCACTATAATTTTTAGGGATGCCCTCCATCTTTATAGTTAAATACAGAAATGAGTCATCTGGCATAATAAAATCATTTCCATCTTTTGTTTTTCTTAGGTCAATTGCTATGGCTGTGATTTTATCTGATTCAGGTTTTACATCTGTCCACACTTCTTTATTATCTAAACTACCCTGTTCTGTTAATGTTCCATCTTCATTATAAATATGGATATTATCCTTAGTAGAGTAATAGTATTTAGGAGCTACATCATAGTCCCCGCTATTTCCTTCTGTTATTTCCTTAAACTTACCTTGCCAATATGGGTTGTTTCCATGGTCATTTTCGAGAACATCATAGAAAATGAGATTCTTTGCTCTAGTCTTCTCTGGTGTTTTGAGTCTTAATTTATATTCATACTCTTCCCCTTCATTAATTTCTATCGAACTCTTAAAGACTTCCTTTTGTGTTCCAACAGACTTTACATAGGAAAGTTCTGACGCTTTTGGTAAGGGTATTGATTGTGTTTTTTCTGTAAAGAACTTATTTTCTACATCTTCCTGTCCTTCATTGCTAATATTAGAAAAGTCACCGTACTCATCCCTATCTCTTGCAGGGAATTTTTCACTGCTTGGATCTGCCTTCCCTCTCTTAATACCACTAGTTGAGTTGGGGCTAAAAGCGACCTTATTATTTAATTTAGAATCTAACTCTTCAATTTGA
This sequence comes from Peptoniphilus rhinitidis 1-13, assembly GCF_000246925.1. Classification (NCBI taxonomy): domain Bacteria; kingdom Bacillati; phylum Bacillota; class Tissierellia; order Tissierellales; family Peptoniphilaceae; genus Peptoniphilus; species Peptoniphilus lacydonensis. The sequence goes on from NZ_BAEW01000001.1 coordinate 309,437, forward strand.
TCGAAAGTTACAATAAGGCTATACCTGACAATTATTGAAAGTTTATCTTTAACTTCTTCTTGTCCACCAGAGGTATTAACATATATTTTCATCATAGTCTGCCCAGTATTGTTCCAATTGTCTATGAACTCAGTGGTATAGCTAAAGTCTTCCAAAGCATTATAACGATTTCTTTCCATATCCCAATCATAATAGCTTGGATTCATATTATTAAAAGTCTCAGGAGCTACTCCTAATCTAATATTTTTTACATTCTTTTCTGTGATTCCTTTTGGAAGCAGGTCATAAAATGCAGCCCCATCGAATATTTTCCAATCGGCTGAAGTTGCTTTTCCCGTTGTTTCAGTAAATTTAGCAACAACAGAGTAATCGATTTTTGCAGTGTGATTTGTTAAATCAAGATTCCCAATGATCTCGGAATTTTTCATCAGATAAGCTTCAAATTGCGGACCTTGAATATTCAAATTTGCCTTGTTTTTTGCAGTACGTTTGTCGCTTCCATCTAATTTGCTTAATGAAGTTGTTGCCTCATTAGTGATTTTTACAGACCCATCAGTATCTAATAATTCTTTTATCCTATCAGAAGCTATTATTTTTGCACCTATATCCATGCCTCCAGACATAAACGTGCCTCTAGTAAGGGTGAGTTCAACTTTAACAGAAACTGGCTTGCCATCAATATCGATCGGTTTGTCAGTTCCATCAAATTGTAGCCAGCTATCTTTTGAGCTTAATTTTACATCTTTAAATTTTAACCAGTCTCCATTAACATCATTTTTATAATAAATTTGAGCCCTTCCAATGTCCTCTACTGTTCCTAAAAGTTCTTTTTTCTCACCTTCGGGAGTATCAACAATTTCATATAAAACTGCTCTTGGTTTAATTGATGTAAAATAATACTCTTCTAGAGGGGTTAATTTTTCTGAATCATTTATAGATAGTGGACCTTCATCTATAAAATCAAGTTTAAACCCAGGTCCTTGTTCTCTATCAAAACTATCATACCAGGCTGAAAGATAATAAGTTACATCTACAAATCCATCCCCTACAAATGCATTCTTATTATAAGATGCATTTTGATCATAAGATATATCTTCTCCAACTCCTACATACTTAAAGAATCTATCAATGTAATGGCTTTCTTCCATTTTTTTTGGTGGCTCATATTTATATTGATGAGAAACTGTTATATCATCATGGGAGTTGTATTCATAGTCTGTATCAACACCTTCAATGGTTACTTTATCTACATTTGTTATTGTTAAGTCAGGATTATCCTTTAATGAATCTTTCCTGTGTCTGCAAAGTATAAAAACTTCCTTTTTCTCCTCTGGATAATACGAAGGTCCTATTTCAATTTTACCATCTTTTGCTTGACCAACTATTTTGTACTTGCCACCATATTTGTCCAGTCGTGCTATAGCTTCTCCTGGTGTCACTTGTGGGTCAATAATTGTATTTACGGGTTGTAAGTCGTTTTCAAGCTCAAAATTAATCTTCCATATTGTATAAAAATAATCTTCGGAATCTTTTGGCTTTTCCCCCCCACTCGTCATTCCACACTTCTCTTTTTTCTTCAAACCATTTAGTATTTCTTCCATTTTGCTTAATGTTAGTTTCAGTGTGATTTTTTAATTTTAGTGTATTTGATTTTATTGCTTGGTCATTATTTTCTAAAGTAAAACTTGCTTGTATATCTTTTTCTAAACCACTTTCAACTCTATATGGATAATGTTTATAATTTAATACTGCATTCATACTATATTTTCCAGATATAGTCTCATAATTAGTCAAAACTAAGTCATTACCCTCGATGCTATAAGAAAAAGAAGTTCGACCTCCTGTTTGCCCTTTTTTTACAAAAGGAATTGTAGACTCATCTAATTCTGCAGCTTTACTACCATCTCTAGTATTTAATAAAAAGTTCGGAATCCTAATCTTTACTTCTCCTGGGGCTAAGCCCTCACCATCTTTGACACTGATTGAGAAGTCAATATCCAAAGTAATTTTTTCAGAACTTTTCGCACCAACAGTTAAAGTATCCTTTTCTATATTTCCATCTCCACTAGTATTCCATTTCAAATTCAAACTATAATCTGCTACCCTTTCTGACGGTGCATTTAATTTATTAATTTCTGTTGATAATTTCTTTTGTAATTCTTCCCTGACCTCTTGGCCCTCTACATTTGAATTATCTAAACCTTGATTTTCTTCATTGACCTTGTCATTTTTTAATTGATTCGTTTTCTCAAGATTTTCATTATTTTCAGTATTTATCGTTTTTTCAATCGATTCTTCATCTTTTTTAATTTTTGATTCTTTTTCTTTAGGAGGATTGTTTATACTTAGTAGGCTGCCTTCAATAGCAATGCTACCTTCTACATCTGTTTTATCTTCTACAAGTCTTGTAAATACTACATTTAGAGTATCTCTCTCTTCAGAATTCAGCCTATTTACATGTGCGTTTGCGACTTGAACGCCATCAGGAGTACGGATTGCAAAATTACTTTCAGCTGCCTCGAAATTTTTTGGAAGTGTTATATTAAAGTAGTCTCCTTCATTAATTTCCGCTTTATATTCACTTGCATCCCAGTCTATTTCTAGTCTACAGTCCTTATCTTCCTCAATTTTCTCATTAAGATCAATGGTATTACCTTTTCGATCTTTGACCTCCATCCTACTAACTCTTGTTTTTGACAAATGATTTGCACCTTGTGCAAATGCTTCACCAGTTGGTACAATTGTACCTAACAGCATTAAACAAGCTAAAAAAAATGCTGTTATTTTTTTACATTTTAACATTATTTCCTCCTTTTCTTCTTTTTTCTACAGATACATCCCATATACAACGAAATTTTTTCCGATGAAAAAGTATCTATACATGATAATATTACCACTTTTCAAGAATTTTCACCATCTTTTGTAAGCTTTTACATCAATTTCACCCGACACTATTTTTAGTTTATGTATTAGAAGATTTGAGTATAATATTTTGTGATGTCTTAAGCCATTAGATTAGAATGACTAAATAAAAAATAGCCTGCACCAAAAACGGCACAGGCTTCTTACTCACATATTATAATAGTTGGTTCACTCTTTTCTGAACTGTTCTATAATCATATCCAGCATTAGTTTTAGGAGATTTTTTCAATATAAATTGATATAATAAAATTATCAATTGCCATATGATTGACAATGAATTTTATTATAAGCACTCTAACCGCTTTTAAAATAATCGGTCAAACTTATCATCAATTACCAATAACAAAAAATATGATGATAAATTCCTTTATACATTATGTAATTGCATTCTTGATTAGTATTCCAATGTTTAAATGTAGAATGAAATTTATACTTAAAGAAACTTATGGGTAATAGAACTATATCAAAATTACTATATTAAGGATAATAAACATGATTAAACAAGATTGGAAATTATTGAAAGAAATTAGAAAAGTTAAAAAGTTGAGTGAGGAAGAACAACAAGAATATTGGACTAATAAATTTGATAAATTAGATTCATCAGACGATTTAAAAATTAGAAATTCTTTTAAAGCACTTAAAGAAGGAAATTATATTACAGTATTCTGGGCAGACAATATCCCCTACCACTTAAATCTTACAAATAAAGGAATCTCTTACAATCATTTTATTTCTAAGCTAAGAAGTCATAGTTATATAATGAAGTGGATATTCGGTATAATTGCTACAGTTATTGGTGCTATTATAATTTCCAAATTAGGTTTTTAGATATAAAATTAAATATACGCTTAACGCTTATAACTTTAATAGCAAGCACAGTAAGTGAGTACCCACTTACGAAAAATTGATGGGGGTTGTTGCAAAAGTCCCCTATATAGAAAAAAGACGAGGAACCATAAAAATCCTCGTCTTTTTTGATATAATGTATTTATGAAAACAACTACAAATACATCATCATTAACTAACTATACACTAGTTAATGATACAATTCAACTAAGATTAAACTTTAATACAGAAATATATATCCAAGATGATGTTAAACTAAGGCTTGTAAAAAATATAATAGAGAGGATGAACTTATCAAAGCTAAAAAAAGTCTACTCATCATTTGGAAGAAAACCTACTGTAAATCCAGTAACTATGCTTCAAATAATAATATTCTGCTATTCAGAAGGAATATTTTCATCAAGAGGAATAGAAAAAGCTTGTAAATATGATTTAAGAATTAAGTACTTACTCGATAAAGAACTACCACCAGACCATAGCACAATAAACAGATTTAGACAAAAAATTGTAGAACTAACACCAGATTTACTAAATCAAATAGTTCAAATACTGATAAAAGAAAATCAGATAGACCTATCAAGTATCTATATAGATGGAACAAAGATAGAAGCCTATGCCAACAGATATAGTTTTGTATGGCGAGGAAGTATAGAAAAGTGGCAAGAAAAATTAATAGAGAGGATAAAAGAAGAACTAGGATTAAGTAAAAGTCTAATTCCATACCAAGTACTTT